>NZ_AYMF01000029.1:0-381132 GCF_000633435.1 Achromobacter sp. DH1f
CCAAACGTGGCCGCCCGCGCGGCCGCGGCTTGGCGACCCCGTAGATTCCATTCCCTGACCACAGGTCTAGCAGCGCAACGACCCGAGACGCACGTAGTCCCTCGCGGCGGTGGCATGCGGGGCGGGCAACCTCGATGCGCCCGAGGGAATCGGAAGGGAGCCGAAGGCGTACGACGATGACGACGGGGCAGTCCGGAGCGAAGGCTCCGGACCGCAATCGTGGGCGCCCGCCCCGCATGCCACCGCCGCGAGGGACGACCAACGAAGTACCGAACGACCTACGAAGCACCGAACGTCCGACGAAGAACAACTCGCGACAAAAACCTCAAAGCAACAAAAAAACTACCCCTGCGCCTTGATCACTTCCCGAGCAATCACCAACTGCTGAATCTGCGTAGTCCCTTCAAAAATCCGGAACAACCTCACATCCCGATAAAACCGCTCCACCGCATATTCCGACATATACCCAGCCCCCCCGTGAATCTGCACAGCCCGATCCGCCACTCGCCCCACCATCTCCGTCGCATACAACTTGCAGCATGCCGCCTGCATCGTCGTGTTCTCGCCGCGATCCCGCATCTTTGCGGCATCCAGCACCATGCAGCGTGCCGCGTACAGCTCGGCCTGGCTGTCGGCAATCATTGCCTGGATCAGTTGGAATTCAGAGATCGGCTGGCCGAACTGCTTGCGGTCCATCGCGTATTGCACCGCGTCGCGCAGCAGGCGGTCTGCGATGCCCACGCATAGCGCCGAGATGTGCAGGCGGCCCTTGTCCAGCACGCGCATCGACGTCTTGAAGCCGTTGCCTTCCTCGCCGCCCAGCAGCGCCGATGCCGGCACCCGGCAGTTGTCGAACACCACGTCGCTGGTCAGCGCGCCCGCCTGGCCCATCTTCTTGTCAGGCTTGCCGATGATCAGGCCCGGCGTGCCGGCTTCCACCAGGAAGCATGAGATCGACGCCGCGCGGCGTTCCGGGGCCGTGCGCGCCATCACCGAGAACAGGCCCGCGATCGGCGCGTTCGTGATGTAGCGCTTCGTGCCGTTCAGCACATAGTGGTCGCCGTCGCGCTCCGCCGACAGGCGCAGCGCCATCGCGTCCGAGCCCGCGTCCGGCTCCGTCAATGCGAACGAACCGATCAGCTCGCCGCTGGCCAGACGCGGCAGATAGCGTGCGCGTTGCTCGTCCGTGCCGGCCAGCACGATCGCTTGTGAACCGATGCCGATGTTCGTGCCCGCCAGCGAGCGGAATGCCGGCGACGTCTGGCCCAGCTCGAACACCACCCGCACCTCTTCTTCCATCGTCAGGCCCAGGCCGCCGTAGTCCGGCGAAATCGACAAACCGAACAGGCCCAGCTCGCGCATCTCGGCCACGATGTCCGGCGGCACCTGGCCGCTGGCGGCCAGCTCGTCTTCGGCGGGGATCAGGCGTTCGTGCGTAAAGCGGCGCACGGCGTCCAGCAACAGGGTCAGGGTTTCGGTATCCAGGGCCATGATCAGGGTCTCTCAGGGTGTGGGGCGGCCACGCTCAGGCGCGCAGTCCGCCAACCAGTAAATCGAAATAGCCAGCGGCGATCGTCTCGGCGCTGTCGCCCTGGCCGGGCTTGTACCAGCGCACCATCCAGTTCAGCATCGACAGCACCGCGCGGCCCGTGGCCGGCACGTCCAGCGCGCGGAATGCGCCGTCCGCCACGCCTTGCGCGATCACCTCGCGCAGCCGCTTCTCGTAGCCATCGCGCAGGCGCGCCGCGTCTTCGCGTTCGGGCAGCGCCATGCCCGAATAGCCGATCAGCATCGTCACGAACTCCGCGTGGTGCTGCTCGAAATAGCGCGCGTGGCCCACCATGAACGCCCGCAGCCGGTCGGCTGCGCCCTCGGCCCGCGCCACATCCTGGCCCACGCTTTGGGTCAGGCCGTTCAGCACCGCCAGGATGATCGCGTCGTAGATGTCCTGCTTGGTCGTGAAGTAGTGGTAGATCGCCGCCTTCGACACGCCGATCGCCCCGGCCAGGTCCGACACCGAACTGCCGTCGTAGCCGCTGCGCGCGAACAGCTTCGCGGCTGCGGCCAGGATGCGTTCGCGCGGCGCCGCCATGGTGGGCGGGCGGCCGGCGCGGGCGCGTTTTGAGGCGGGGGCAGCAGAGGTCGGCATGGCGGGGCCAGGTGAGGCAGCGCCGGCTTTTTCAATAGCGGACCATTGGTAGGGCCCCTTCCATTGACAGCAGTTCAGCGCTTGCCGTTAAATAAAGATTAATTAATTACCGGACGGTCGGTAGGTAATTATAGGCACATCCGTTCCCGCCGCTCAAGCCACCCTTGCGCGATTCCCCGAAACTTCACGCGACGACGCTATGCCCCACTCTCTAGTGACTGATTTGTATGGCCAGATGTCCCTGCCGGTCATCAGCGCCCCCATGTTCATCGTGTCCAACCCGAAACTGGTCGTTGCGCAATGCACGAGCGGCATCGTCGGTTCGTTTCCGGCGCTGAACGCGCGGCCCCAGAGCCTCCTGACCGACTGGCTGGACGAAATCGAAGCCGGCCTGGCCTCGTACCGCGAGGCCCACCCCGGCGCCGCCGTGGCCCCGTACGCCGTCAACCAGATCATCCACCAGTCCAACGACCGGCTCGAGCAAGACCTGGCCGTGTGCGCCAGCCACCGCGTGCCGCTCATCATCACCAGCCTGCGCGCGCCCGGCGACCTGGTCAAAGGCGTGCACGACTGGGGCGGCAAGGTGTTCCACGACGTCACCACCATCCGCCATGCCGAAAAGGCGCTGGAAGCGGGCGTCGACGGCCTGATCCTGGTGTGCGCGGGCGCGGGCGGCCATGCCGGCACGCTCAGCCCGTTCGCGCTGGTGTCCGAAGTGCGCCGCTTCTACGACGGCCCGCTGATCCTGTCGGGCGCCATCACATCGGGCGAACACGTGCTGGCCGCGCTGGCCATGGGTTGCGATTTCGCCTACATGGGCACGCGCTTCATCGCCAGCGACGAAGCCAACGCCAGCGACGGCTACAAGTCGGCCATCGTAGAGGCCAGCGCGTCCGACATTCTCTATACCCCGTTCTTTACCGGCATCCCGGGCAACTACCTGAAGGCCAGCATCACGGCCGCCGGGCTCGACCCCGCCAACCTGCCCCAGCCGGACAGCGGCGCGTCCAACTTCGGCTCCGGCCGCGTCAAGCCCTGGAAAGACATCTGGGGCGCCGGCCAGGGCGTGGGCGGCATTGCCAGCGTGCAACCCACGCGGCAGATCGTCGACACGCTGCGCCAGGAATACGCCAAGGCCAAGGACCAACTGGCCGGCAGGACCTACGCATGAGCGCCGGCCTGAAGGTTTCCCGCGAAGGCGCGGTGCTGACGCTGGTGATCGACCGCCAGGACCGTCGCAATGCGCTGGACACCGCCACCTATGCCGCCCTGACGGCACAGATCTCGCTGGCCGCGGCGGACACCGCGGTGTCCGCCGTGATCCTGGCCGGCGCGGGCGAACACTTCACGGCCGGCAACGACCTGCGCGATTTCCAGGCGGAACGCGGCGCCGGCGACAGCGCCGGCCTGACCTTCCTGCGCGCGCTGACCCAGGCCGACGTGCCCATCATCGCCGCCGTCGAGGGCTACGCCATCGGCATCGGCGTGACGCTGCTGCAGCATTGCGATTTCGTCTATATCGGCGAAGGCGCGACGCTGCGCATGCCCTTCGTGGCGCTGGGCCTGTGCCCCGAGGGCGCGTCCAGCCTGCTGATGCCGCGCCTGGCCGGCGCCCGCCGCGCCGCCGAATGGCTGCTGCAGGGCAAGGCCTTTTCGGCCCAGGAGGCCTGCGATGCCGGCCTGGGCACCGCAGTCACGGCCAAGGGCCAGGCGCTGGCGGCCGCGCAGGCCACCGCGGCCAGCCTGGCCAAACAGCCGCCCGCGGCGCTGCGCCTGACCAAGGCCATGCTCAAGCGCCCCGACCGCCAAGCCATCCAGGAAACGCTCGACTACGAGGCGCAGCAGTTCCGCGCCCGGCTCCAGACGGAAGAGGCGCAGGCCGCCTTCGCAGCCTTCTTCAAGAAATAAGGTTCAGAACGGCGAATCGGGCCGGAAGTTCGGCGCCCGCCGTTCGCGCAGCGACTGCACGCCTTCGCGCACGTCCGGGCCGCCAAAGCCCATGAATTCCAGCGCCAGCGACGTGTCGAACGTGGGGCCGGCCATGCGCAGCCAGTTGTTCAGCGAATACTTGGTCCAGCGAATGGCGGTCTGCGAGCCGGCCGCCAGGCGGTTGGCCACTTCGAAGGCGCGGCCGATCAGGTCGGCCTCGTCCACGCACAGGGACACCAGGCCGATGCGTTCGGCTTCTTCGCCGGTCACGGTTTCGCACAGCATCAGGTAGTACTTGGCGCGCGCCATGCCGCACAACAGCGGCCAGACGATGGCGGCGTGGTCGCCGGCCGTGACGCCCAGGCGGGTGTGGCCGTCGATGATGCGGGCATCGCGCGCGGCGATGGAAATGTCGGCCAGCAGCCCGGCCACCAGGCCCGCGCCCACTGCGGCCCCGTGCATGGCCGACACGATCGGCTTGCTGCAATTGATGATGTTGTAGACCAGGTCGCGCGCTTCGCGCCAGACGCGGGTGCGCACGTCGAAGTCGTCGGCCATCTGCTGCACCAGGTCCAGGTCGCCGCCGCCGGAAAAGCCCTTGCCCTCGCCGCGGATCACCACCACCCGGGTGTCCGGGTCCGTATCGATGTCGCGCCAGATGTCGGCCAGTTCGCGGTGCATGCGGTCATCGGCCGTGGACAGCTTGCCCGGCTTGCCGTCCTTGGACCCCATGATCAGTTCCAGCACGCCGTTGGGATGCCGGCGCAGCTTCAGGGATTCATAGGCGGAATAGTGTTCCAGCGTGATGTCGGTCATTGTCTTCTCCGGTGGCGCGGGCGAAAGGCCGCGCGTTTTTGGGCACTATAGTGGATACGGCATGCGCCACCGCGGCCACCCTGACCAGGAACCTCAGCCCATGAACACCCCCGCCATCGCCCCTGCCGGCGAGATCCGCCGCGACGACCTGCCCGCCCTGTTCGCCCCGCGCGGCCAGGACACCCATAAGGGCAGTTTCGGCACCGTCGGCGTGGTGGGCGGCGGGCGCGGCATGGAAGGCGCGGCGCTGCTGGCGGCCCGGGCCGCCCTGAAGACCGGCGCTGGCAAGGTGCTGGTGGGCTTTGCCCAGGACGCCGCACCGCTGGCCTGCGACCCCCTGCAACCCGAACTGATGCTGCGCGACGCGCGCTCGCTGCTGGAAGGCGGCTGGGGCGTCACCGCCTGGGTCGCCGGCTGCGGCATCGGCACGGGCACCGAGGCGGCCAACGCCCTGTCCGAATTGTTCGTGCTGCGCCAGGGCGCCCCGCTGGTGCTGGACGCCGACGGCCTGAACCTGCTGGCCCAGGGCGCCGTGCAGCCCAATTGGGGCGTGGGTCCCGTCGTGATGACCCCACACCCGGCCGAAGCCGCGCGCCTGCTTGGCACCGACACCGCCCACATCCAGGCCGATCGGCCGGCCGCCGCCCAGGCCCTGGCGCAACGCTACGGCACCTGGGTGGTCCTGAAAGGCGCCGGCAGCGTGGTCTGCGCCCCGGACGGCGCCTGGCGCCGCAATACCAGCGGCAACCCGGGACTGGCCACGGCGGGAACCGGGGACGTATTAGCCGGCATGCTCGGTTCGCTGCTGGCACAGCGCCTGCCCCTGGACCAGGCCGTGGCCGGGGCCGTCTGGCTGCACGGGGCCGCCGCGGACGCCCTGGTTTCCCAGGGCATCGGGCCGATCGGGCTGACCGCGGGCGAGCTGGCGGACGCCGCCCGGCGCCTGCGAAACGGCGGCTGACGCCCGTGCCGGCGCCGCTAAGTCCCCGGGGCAAAAAACATTTTTACAACATACTAGGGTTTTCCCCTAAAAACCCATTGCGTTGGTTTTAGGGTTTTCCCTATAATGGTTTACACCAAGACGAAACGGACTGGAGCAAACCATGAGCGAACTGACCCTGAACCACACTGCCCGCCTGACCGACGCGCTGGAGCGCGATCTGCTCCGCGGCGCCCTCGAGAACCAACCGAATTCCCACCCGCTGACCAACCTGAAGAAGGCTGGCCAGGCGATCGCCGCTGCCGTCGCTGGCGTGTTCGCCTTCATCGACGAAGTCAACGAATCGATGAACAAGGCCCGCGCCGCCAGCTCGCGCTTCTCCGGCTCGCAGTGGTAAGAACAGCCGCGCTGGGCTGAATCGCGACCGATCTCCCGCGATTTCACCCAGCGCGCTGTAAGGCAAACGCCCCCACGCGGCGCGCTACGCGCTTGCTGCCCCCCAAGGGGGCGGCCCCGCCTTGGGGCGGCCCGGCGGCGGGGCTTCATTGCCCTTCCCCTCACCGGGCGCCATCGCGCCGCGCCGGCCCCACTTGCGGGGCCCCCGCGACGCCCTCTGCCACGCAATACCGCAGCAAGAATCCCTGTCGCCCCAGCGCGAAGCCGTCCCGAAGCGGGACTGCCTCGCACTGGGGCGATTGGCATTTGCGAAGCCGCAACAGGCGCAATGGCCCTCTCGGCGTTTACCCTAGCGTCGGCCCGGCGTGCATTGACAGCGCGCGAAGCCCCTACCGATAATCGGCCCCTTGCCGTCGTGCTGGCGCCAAAAACACCGCAAGCCCCCCGGCCGACGTTTCTGTTTCCCGGTTGGCCCCCTCGCTGTTCCCCCCGCCCGCACGATCCGGTTCGTTCCCCATCCGGAGTTGTCACCATGAAGTTGCGCACCACCCTGGCCCTTGTGGCCGCCGCCATTCCCTTGGCCGCTGCCCAGGCCCAGACGCTGAAGATCGGCCTGTCCGCCGAACCCACCTCGGCCGACCCCCACTACCACAAGATGACGCAGAACGACGCCTTCTCGGCGCACGTCTACAGCTCTCTGGTGGGCCGCAGCGCCGACATGAAGCTGGTGCCCGCGCTGGCCACGTCCTGGAAGAACCTGGATGACCTGACCTGGGAATTCAAGCTGCGCGACGACGTCAAATTCTCGAACGGCAAGCCGTTCACGTCCGAAGACGTGCTGTTCACGATCTGCCGCACGCTGAACAACGAGACCAACGTGTCGCAGTCCTACATGGACACGACCAAGCTGATCACCGACGTGCAGACGCCGGACGCGCACACGGTCATCATCAAGACGGGCGCCCCCTTCCCGCTGATGCCCGCCGAACTGGCGCGCTCGCTGCCGATCGTCTGGAACGGCATCGTCGAGCACGGCAAGCTGACGTTCGACCCCAAGAAGGGTTGCGGCGTGACGGGCCCGTGGCCGACGGTGGCCGACTTCAACAACGGCAAGGATGCCATCGGCACCGGCCCGTACACCCTGAAGTCCTACGTCAAGGGCACCGGCATCGAGCTGGTGCGCAACGAGAATTACTGGGGCCCCAAGCCCTACTGGAAGGAAGTGAAGTTCGTGCCGGTGCCGGCCGCCGGCCCGCGCCTGACCGGCCTGTTGTCGGGTGACTTCGACATGATCGAAAACCCGGCCGCGCGCGATCTGCAACGCCTGAAGGACAACCCCAAGTTCGGTTTCGTGGCCACGCCCTCGACCCGCCTGGTGTTCTTCCAGCCTGACGTGGCGCGCAACCCGAGCCCGTTCGTGAAGTCCGCCGACGGCAAGAACCCGCTGCAGGACCTGCGCGTGCGCAAGGCCATTTCGATGGCCATCGACCGCAAGACCATCACCGCCCGCATCATGGACGGCATGGCCACCCCGGCCTACCAGTACATGCCCGACGGCATGTTCGGTGCGCTGCCCAAGGCCCCCGAAATCAAGTACGACCCCGAAGGCGCCAAGAAGCTGCTGGCCGAAGCCGGCTACCCCAACGGCTTCGAGCTGACGCTGTCGTCCACCAACGACCGCTACGTCAACGACGGCCAGGTGGCCCAGGCCGTGGCCCAGTACCTGGCCCGCGTCGGCATCAAGACCAACGTCGACGCCATGACCGCCTCGATCTACTTCCCCAAGCGCGCCAAGCGCGAGTTCAGCTTCTCGATGGGCGGCTGGCCGGCGGAAACGGGCGAAGCCTCGGCGCTGTTCCAGCTGTGGGTCGCCTCGCTCGATTCGCCCAACAGCCTGGGCACCAGCAACTACGGCGGCTTCACCAACGCCGACTTCGACAAGGTCTACAAGCAGGCCATCGTGACCGTCGACGCGCCCAAGCGTGAAAAGCTGCTGCAGGAAGCCACCCAGATCGCGCTGGACAACGTGCCGCTGATCCCGCTGCACTTCGAAAGCAGCATCTGGGCCTTCCGCAAGGGCATCACCTACGAAGGCCGCCGCGACCAGTTCACGCTGGCTACCTCGGCCAAGCCCGACGCCAAGTAATCCGGCCTCGCGCAATGCAAACGGCTGCCCCGCGGGGCAGCCGTTTTTCATTGAGGCCGGCAACCGTCAGACCCCGGGCCCCTGGTCCAGCACCCGATCCAGCTCGCGCGACAGCAGCGCGATGAACGCCTCGGCCTTGGGCGGCAGCACCCGCCCTTCCATGACGTAGATCTGCAGCGTGCGCGACTGCAATTCCGCGTTCGAGATCGGCACCGCCACCAATTCTTCGCGCTCCAGGCTCCAGGCCACCGAAATGTAGCCGCTGAGCATGATGGCGTCGGATTCCAGCACGAAGCCGTGCAGCGGCGACGAGTCGTTGCAGGTCAGGGTGGGTTCGAGCTGCACCGATTCCAGCAGGCAGCCCATCTCGAACAAGTGCCGGGACGAGGTGCCCAGCCCGGTCAGCGCCAGCGGATATTGGCCCAGATCCTGCAGGCTGACGCTGCGGCGCCCGGCCAGCGGGTGGCCGGCGGCCATCACCGCGTGCACCGGGGCGCGGCGGGAATAGCGCACGCTGACGCCGCTGACCCGCTCGACGTTGAAGGTCATGCCCAGTTCGACGCTGCCCTCGGCCACCCGCCGGGCCACGTCGTGCGACGGGCCCACGTACAGATCGAAGCGCACGCCGGGCCAATCGCGGCGAAAACGCACCATGGACGAAGGCAGGAAGACGCGAGCCACGCCCTCGACGGCGGCCATGCGGATTTCGTTGCGCGCCATGCCCTTGAGGCCGGCGATTTCCTGCAGCACGGATTCGGACTCCAGCAGCGTGCGGCGGGCGTGCGCCAGCAGCAACTGGCCGGCTTCGCTCAGGACCATGCCGCGCGCGGCGCGCTCGAACAACGGCGCGCCCGCCTCTTCTTCCAGCTTGGAGATCTGGCGGCTGATGGCCGACACGGCCACATGCAGGCGCTCGGACGCCCCGCTCAAGCTGCCCGCCTGGGCGACCTCGACAAAGTAGCGCAAGGCAATGCCGTGCATGTTCAACCCTTGTAAGTGGTGAAGCGCCGGGATGTAGCTTTGCCTTTTATGCAAAGCTATCGATAAATATTCTAATTGTAGAGAAAGCTTCCCTGATCCTAGAATTTGCGCAACGATCCAGGCTGGCGCGCACGACGCGTCCGCCCACAAAAGGGGAAGTCCGTGTCAGCAGCAGTTCCGAACGCCAGCCGCGCCGCCGCTGTCGGCCGCGCGGCCGCCTACGCCGAAAGCGGCGCCTTGCAGCGCGACCTGGCCAGCCTGGTCGCGTACCGCACCGAAAGCCAGAACCCCGACCAGCGCGACGCGCTGTACGACTACCTGCGCACCGCGGTGGCGCCGCGGCTGCAAGGCCTGGGCTTTTCCTGTCAGATCAAAGACAACCCCGTGGACGGCGGCCCGCCCTTCCTGATCGGCGAACGCCTGGAAGACCCGGCCCTGCCCACCGTGCTGATGTATGCCCACGGCGACGTGGTGCGCGGCTACGACGAACAATGGCGCAATGGCCTGGCCCCCTGGCAACTGACCGCCGAGGGCGACCGCTGGTACGGCCGCGGCACGGCCGACAACAAGGGCCAGTACTGCATCAACATGGCCGCGCTGGAACAGGTGCTGGCCGAACGCAGCCAACGCCTGGGCTTCAACCTGCGCATGCTGGTGGAATGCGGCGAAGAGGTCGGGTCGCCCGGCCTGCACCTGGCCTGCGACCAATGGCGCGACCTGCTTGCCGCCGACGTCTTCATCGCCTCCGACGGCCCGCGGCTGGCCGCGGACCTGCCGACGCTGTTCCTGGGGTCGCGCGGCACGCTGCTGTTCGACCTGGTGGTGGACCTGCGCGGCCACGCCCACCATTCCGGCAACTGGGGCGGCGTGCTGCCCAACCCCGGCATCATCCTGGCGAATGCACTGGCCAGCCTGGTCGATGCGCGCGGCCGCCTGCGGGTCGCTGGCCTGCGGCCCCCGGCCATCCCGCCCGCCGTGCGCCAGGCGCTGGCCAGCATCCAGGTCGGCCAGGACGAAGACGCCCCCGATATCGATCCCGACTGGGGCGAACCCGGACTGTCGCTGGCCGAACGCCTGTTCGGCTGGAATACGCTGGAAGTACTGGCCTACAAGACCGGCAACCCGGAAAACCCGGTGGGCGCGATTCCGCCGCGCGCCAGCGCCACCTGCAACCTGCGCTTCGTGGTCGGCACCGACTGGCGCCAGACCGAATCCATCCTGCGCCGCCATCTGGACGCGCACGGCCTGTCGCAAGTGGCCATCCGCATGCGCCGCGGCACGCCCGCCACCCGGCTGGACCCCGATGATCCCTGGGCCCGCTGGGCCGTGGCCTCGCTGGCCGCCACCACCGGCAAGACGCCGGCGCTCTTGCCCAACCTGGGCGGCACGGTGCCCAACGACGCGTTTTCCGAAGTACTGGGCCTGCCCACGGTGTGGGTGCCCCATTCCTACCCCGCCTGTTGCCAGCACGGCCCGGACGAGCACCTGCTGGCGTCCGTGGCGCGTGAAGCCGCCGCCGTCATGGCGGGCCTGTTCTGGGACCTGGGCGAACAAGGCGCGGATATCGTCGCCCAACGGGCACGCTCAAGCGGCGCCTGACCGCCGCCTGACCGCCCTCTGCCGTCATCCCCTATACAATCCCCCTCGCTTGATCGGAGTTCCCATGTCCTTGTCTTCGTCCGCGCCCCAGCCGCGCCCCTTTCTGCTTGCCTGTCCGGATCTGTCGGCCGAACGCCTGGGCAATACGGATACGCCGGGCGTCTGGCATTTCGACTCCGGCGTGCCTGGCAAACGCGTCATGCTCAGCGCCCTGATCCACGGTAACGAGCTGTGCGGCGCCTGGGCCCTGAAAGAAGCCCTGGCCGCGGGCCTGCGCCCGCGCCGCGGTTCGCTGACGCTGGCGTTCTGCAACCTGGCCGCGTTCGACCGCTTCGACCCCGCCCACTACGCCCCGGCGCGCTTTGTCGACGAAGACATGAACCGCGTCTGGAGCGACGACAAGCTGGCCCAGCCCATCAGCCAGGAACGCCGCCGCGCCGCCGAGATCCGCCCCTGGGTGGCCCAGGCCGACTGGCTGCTGGATTTCCACTCGATGAGCAATTCCGACGTGCCGCTGCAATTGACCGGCATGGAACAGCGCAACATCGACCTGGCCCTGGCGCTGGGCAACCCCGCCACCATCATTGCCGACGCCGGCCACGCTGCTGGCGTGCGCATGCGCGACTACGGCCGCTTCGGCGAAGCCGGCGACAACGGCACCCGTTCGCTGCTGATCGAATGCGGCTTTCATGGCGCCCCCGAGGCCCGCGGCGTCGCGATCGACCAGATGGCGCGCTTTCTGGTCGCGGCCGGCACCGTGGACGAAGCCGACCTGCCCCAAGACTGGATCGCGCCCCAGGCCAGCGCCCAGCGCGCCCTGCGCGTGACCCACGCCGTAGCCGCGAAAAGCGCCGACTTCCGCTTCGCCGAGCCCTGGAAAGGCCTGGAAACGCTGCCGCGCGCCGGCACCGTCATCGGCTGGTCCGAAGGCGAAGCCGTGACCACGCCCTATGACAACTGCGTGCTGATCATGCCGTCCACCGCCAATCTGCGGGCCGGCGTCACCGTCGTACGGCTGGCCCAGCCCATCGCCTGATCGACCGAGCGGCGCGCCCTCGACGGCGCGCCGCCATCTATAAAAACACACCAAGGGAACACAATGTCCGCAAACGTTTTCATCCGCAGCGCCTTATCCGCCTGTACGCTGGCGGCCGCAACCGCTGTCGGCGCCCCCACGGCGCTGGCCCAGGCCGCCCCCCAGACGCTGCGGATCGGCCTGTCGTCCGAACCCACCGCGATGGACCCGCACTACCACCAGGCCACGCCGAACGACTCGATGACCTCGCACATCTTCGAGACGCTGGTGGGCCAGGACGCCAAGATGAACCTGATTCCGCGGCTGGCCACGGCCTGGAAGCCGGTGGACGACACCACCTGGGAATTCACGTTGCGCGACGGCGTGAAGTTCTCCAACGGCCAGCCGTTCACCGCCGACGACGTGATCTTCACGCTCTGCCGCGCGCTACACAACGAACAATCCATCGGCGGCTCGTACGCCAGCGTGGTGCAGAAGCTGGCCAGCATCGACGTGCGCGACGGCAACGTGCTGGTCATCAAGACGCACCAGCCCTACCCGCTGCTGCCCAACGACCTGACCCGCAACGCCATGATCTGGAGCGGCATCGTCCAGCACGGCCCGATCCGCTTCGACCCGAAGAACCAGTGCGGCGTGACCGGCCCCTGGCCCACGGTGGCCGACTTCAATACCGGCAAGTCCGCCATCGGCACCGGCCCCTACGTGCTGAAGTCGTACACCAAGGGCAGCGCCATCGAACTGACCCGCAACGA
The DNA here is from genome assembly GCF_000633435.1 of Achromobacter sp. DH1f. Classification (NCBI taxonomy): domain Bacteria; kingdom Pseudomonadati; phylum Pseudomonadota; class Betaproteobacteria; order Burkholderiales; family Alcaligenaceae; genus Achromobacter; species Achromobacter sp. DH1f. Next base: position 12,745 of record NZ_AYMF01000029.1, read on the forward strand.
CGCCTATTGGGGCGACAAGCCCGCCTGGGCCAACGTGAAGCTGGTGCCGGTGCCCGCCGCCGGCCCGCGCCTGACGGGCCTGTTGGCCGGTGATTTCGACCTGATCGAAAACCCCGCGGCGCGCGACGTCAAGCGCATCTCGGAAACGCCGGGCTTCGGCTACGTCATCACGCCGTCGGTGCGGGTGGTGTACTTCCAGTTCGACGTGGCCCGCAGCCCCAGCCCCACGGTGCGCGCCGCCGACGGCAAGAACCCGCTGCAGGACGTGCGCGTGCGCCGCGCGATCTCGCTGGCGATCGACCGCAAGGCCATCACCCAGCGCATCATGGACGGCGCGGCCGTGCCCGCCAACCAGTTCCTGCCCGACGGCATGGCCGGCACGCTGCAGCCCGCGCCCGAACTCAAGTACGACCCGGCCGCCGCCAAGAAGCTGCTGGCCGAGGCCGGCTACCCGGACGGCTTCGAGCTGACCATCTCGTCCACCAACGACCGCTACATCAATGACGCCCAGATTTCGCAGGCCGTCGCCCAGTACCTGTCGCGCGTGGGCATCAAGACCACGGTCGACGCGATGACACGCTCGGTCTACTTCCCCAAGCGCGCCAAGCGCGAGTTCAGCTTCGCCATGGGCGGCTGGTCGTCGGAAACCGGCGAGGCCTCGTCGTTCCTGCAGTACTGGGTCAGCGCCTTCGACAAGGAACGCGGCCTGGGCACCAGCAACTATGGCGGCTACGACAACCCCGAATTCGACCGCGTCTTCAAACGCGCCCTGGTCACCGTCGACCCCGCCGCCCGCGAAAAGCTGCTGCAGGAATCCCTGACCCTGGCCCTGGCCGACTTGCCCAGCATTCCGCTGCATTTCGAAAGCAGCATCTGGGCATTCAAGAAAGGGCTGACCTACGAAGGCCGCGCCGACCAATACACCCTGGCCATGTCGGCCAGACCCGCTAATTAAGATCGCCAATCCGGCGCCTGCAACCCGAGCCCACCAAGGAAATATCACGTGGCCCTTTTCATCCTACGCAGACTGATACAGAGTCTGTTCGTGCTGCTGGCCGTGTCGGTCGTGGTCTTCTTCGCGGTGTATGCCGTGGGCGACCCGATCGAACTGCTGGTCAGCCCCGAAGCCAGCCAGGCCGCCCGCGAAGCAATGATCGCGCGCCTGGGCCTGGACCTGCCGGTGTGGCAGCAATACACCGGCTTCCTGTGGCGCGCGCTGCATGGCGACCTGGGCACCTCGTTCGTGCACGGCATCCCCGCCATCGAACTGATCGTGCAGCGCATTCCCGCCACCTTCGAGCTGGTCATCCTGGCCATCGGCCTGACCTGTGTGGTCGGCATTCCGCTGGGCCTGGTGGCCGGCCTGTACCGCGACGAGCCCCTGGGCCGCGGCATCATGGGTTCTTCCGTGCTGGGCTTTTCGCTGCCCAACTTCTGGCAGGGCATGATGCTGATCCTGCTGTTCGCCGTCTGGCTGGGCTGGCTGCCGGCCACCGGCCGCGGCGAGACGGTCACCGTGCTGGGCGTGCGCCTGTCGATCCTGACGGCCGACGGCTGGTCGCACCTGATCCTGCCGGCGATCAACCTGGCGCTGGCCAACATCGCCCTGGTACTGCGCCTGACGGCCTCGGGCGTGGTCGAGGCCCGCAGCCAGGACTACGTGAAGTTCGCCCGCGCCAAGGGCGTCAAGCCCGGCCGCATCGTGCGCCGCCACATCCTGCGCAACATCCTGATCCCGGTGGTCACCGTGATCGGCATGGAATTCGGCAGCCTGATCGCCTATTCCACCATCACCGAAACCGTGTTTGCATGGCCCGGCATGGGCAAGCTGCTGATCGACAGCGTCTACCAGCTTGACCGCCCCGTGGTGGTCGCCTACGTGATGCTGGTCACCCTGATCTTCGTGGTCATCAACCTGGTCGTGGACATCCTGTACGCCGCACTCGACCCGCGCGTGCAGCTCGTGACCCCTGCTCAATAACCGCCATGGCTAATCCTCCCAATACCGGCCGCACCCGTACCGTCCAGCCCCTGGCCGATACGCCCAAGCGCGCCTCGATCCTGAAGAAACTGCGGGCCCGTCCCACCGTGCGTGGCTCGGTCATCGCCCTGATCATCCTGATTGTGCTGGTGGTGTTCGCGCCCTACTTCGCGCCGCAGAATCCCTATGACCTGGCCAACCTGTCGCTGATGGACGGCCGCCTGGCGCCGCGCCAGGCGCTGATGGACGGCAGCATCGCCTGGCTCGGCACCGACGACCAGGGCCGCGACATGCTCAGCGCCATCCTGTATGGCCTGCGGATCAGCCTGATGGTGGGCCTGTCCGCCGTGGTGCTGGCCACCGCCGTGGGCGGCGCGGTCGGGCTGGTGGCCGCCTACATCGGCGGCCTGGTCGACACCGTGCTGATGCGCATCGTCGACTTCATCCTGGGCTTTCCGACCATCCTGGTGGCGCTGGTGCTGCTGGTGGTGCTGGGGCGCGGGGTGGACAAGGTGATCCTGGCGCTGGTGCTGGTGCAGTGGGGCCACTACGCCCGCATCATGCGCAGCCGCGCGCTACAGGAACGCCGCAAGGAATACGTCGAGGCCGCCGCCAACCTGGGCTTTCCGGCGTGGCGCATCATGGTGTTCCACCTGCTGCCCAACTGCCTGGGCCCCGTGATGGTGTTCGCCACCATCCAGATCGCCACCGCCATCGCGCTGGAAGCGACGCTGTCGTTCCTGGGGGTGGGCGTGCCCATCACCGAACCGTCGCTGGGCCTGTTGATTTCCAACGGCTTCCAGTACCTGCTGTCGGGCGACTATTGGATCAGCCTGTTCCCGGGCATTGCTTTGCTCGTACTGATCCTCTCCATCAACATCGTAGGCGACCGCCTGCGCGAGAGCCTGGACCCCAAGCGATGAGCGACGTTCTTCTCGAGGTGCGCGGCCTGCGCACCGCATTCCATACCGAAGCCGGCGCGTGGCTGGCGGTCGACGGCGTCGACCTCACGGTGCGCCGTGGCGAAATCGTGGGCCTGGTCGGCGAATCGGGTTCGGGCAAGTCGGTCACCGGCTTCTCGCTGCTGGGTCTGATCGACCCGCCGGGCGAAGTCGTCGACGGCGAGGTCAAGTTCAAGGGCAACGACCTGCGCAAGCTCTCGGAAGAGCAGATGCGCCAGTTGCGCGGCAACCGCATCGCCATGATCTTCCAGGACCCGCTGATGACGCTCAACCCGGTGCTGCGCATCGGCGAGCAGATGATGGAAGCCATCCTGACACACGAAGACGTGCCGCGCGCCCAGGCGCTGGAACGCTGCCGCGAGGCGCTGGCCATGGTCGGCATTCCGTCGCCGGAAAAGCGCCTGAAAAGCTATCCGCACGAGTTCTCGGGCGGCATGCGCCAGCGCGTGGCGATCGCGATCGCCATGCTCAACAAGCCCGACCTGATCATCTGCGACGAGCCCACCACGGCGCTGGACGTCACCATCCAGGGCCAGATCCTGTACCGCATGCAGGAGATCTGCCGCGAACACAACACGGCGCTGATCTGGATCACCCACGACCTGGGCGTGGTGGCCGAGCTGGCCGACCGCGTCGCGGTCATGTACGCCGGCCGCATCGTCGAAAGCGGTCCGGTCGAACAGGTGCTGGACGCGCCCCGCCACCCCTACACCAAGGGCCTGCTCGACTCGATGCCCGGCGCCACCCAGCCGGGCGCGCGCCTGCACCAGATCAACGGCATGGCGCCCAGCCTGGCCGGCCGCCCGTCGGGCTGTGCCTTCCGGCCGCGCTGCGCCCACGCGGTCACGCGCTGCACCGAACAAGCCCCCACCATCACCACCGAAGGTCCGCGCAGCTATCGCTGTTACGTCCCGATCGCCCGCGAGGCCGAGCAAGCATGAGCCAAGCCGATACCCCCGTCATCGAGCTCAAGAACGTCCACAAGCGCTTCGAGCAGCGGCCCGACCTGGCCCAGCGCATCCTGGCCCTGGGCGGCCGCCCCATCGACCGCCGCACCGTCTTCGCCGTCAACGGCGTGGACCTGCGCATCGGCCGCGGCGAAGTCGTCGGCCTGGTCGGCGAGTCCGGCTGTGGCAAGTCCACCCTGGGCCGCGTCGTGGCCGGCCTGCATCGCCAGACCGAAGGCGACCTGCTCTACCAGGGCCAGGACGCCCGCCGCCTGCGCGGCGCCGACAAGCTCGCCTACACGCTGGGCGTGCAGATGATCTTCCAGGACCCGCAGGCCTCGCTGAATCCGCGCCAGCGCCTGCGCCAGATCCTGGGCGAATCGCTCAAGGTGCACAAGCTGGCGCCGCCGGCCGAGATTCCCTCGCGCATCGACCAGGCGCTGACGGAAGTGGGCCTGGACACCGAGTACCGAGACCGCTTCCCGCACCAGATCTCGGGCGGCCAGCGCCAGCGCATCGGCATCGCCCGCGCGCTGATGGTGGCGCCCAAGTTCCTGGTGTGTGACGAACCGGTGGCCGCGCTGGACGTGTCGATCCAGGCGCAGGTGATCAACCTGTTCATGGACCTGCGCGAACAGCACGGCTTCACGTACCTGTTCATCAGCCATGACCTGGGTGTGGTCAAGCACATCTCGGACCGCGTCGCGATCATGTACCTGGGCAAGATTGTCGAGATCTCGACGTCGGCCGAGATTTTCGCGCGCGCCAACCACCCGTACACTCAGGCATTGATGGCCGAGGTGCCGGACGTGGCCCGCCGGGGCCGCAAGTTCACGCCGATCAAGGGCGAAATCCCGTCGCCGCTGAACCCGCCGCCGGGCTGCACCTTCAACCCGCGCTGTCCCCACGCCATGCCGCGCTGCCGCGAGCAGGCGCCGTCCCTGAAAGAAATATCGCCGGGCCACTGGTCGGCCTGCCACCTGAACGAAGCCACCGCCTGAACGCCATGAAACCCTCTGACATGTCCAACAAGGACCGCATCGCCATCGAAATGGGCCATGCGGGCCGCAATACCATCGCCTACATCGACGAAGACCGCAATTCCGACCGTCCGTTCAAGCTGCAGACCTACCGCCCCTACGGCTACACGCCGGACCGCCCGGTGGTGATCGTGCAGCACGGCGTGCTGCGCAACGGCGACGAATACCGCGACTTCTGGGTCGAGGCGGCCGACAAGCACAAGCTGCTGATCGTGGCGCTGACCTTCTCCAACGAGATCTGGCCGGGCGTCGAAAGCTACAACAACGGCCGCGTGTTCTCGGCCGGCGGCAACCCGCGCCACATCGATGGCTGGACGTACGCGCTGGTGGGCAATGTGATCCGCGACATGATCGACGGCGAAATCACCGACGGCCAGAACATCTACCTGTTCGGCCACTCGGCCGGCGGCCAGTTCGTGCACCGCCTGATGAGCAGCCAGTCGCACGCCCCGTTCAAGGCGGTGGCGGCAGGCAACCCGGGCTGGTACACGCTGCCGACGTTCGACTACCCCTTCCCCGAAGGCATGGACGGCGTGGGCCTGACCGAAGAGCACCTGGTCAAGCTGCTGGCGTACCCGATGATGATCATGGCGGGCGACCAGGACATCGCCACCGACGACCCCAACCTGCCGTCGGAACCGGCCGCGATGCGCCAGGGCCCCCACCGTTTCGCGCGCGCCCACAACTACTTCGAAGCCGGCCGCAAGGAAGCCGAACGCCGCGGCGTGCCGTTCAACTGGACGCTGCAAGTGGTGCCCGGCATCGGCCACGACGGCCGCGCGATGTCCGCCGTATGCGCCAGCCTGTGGTTCGACGGCCGCATGCCCGACGACGCCGAACTGGCCCGCCTGGCCGGCCAGCAGGTCGCCTGAACGCTTCCCCCATTTTCCCCGCCGATATTCCCGGATACCGCTATGTCTTCTACCCGTACTGAACAGCTCGTCGCCGGCATTCAAAGCTGGCTGCAATGCGAATCGCCCTCGAACTTCCCCGACGGCATCGCCGCCATGGCCCGCATCATCGCCGACTACGCGGCCGCAGCCGGCCTGACGGTGGAACTGTCGTCGCTGGGCCCCACCACCGGCCCGCTGCTGTACGCGACCAACCGCGCCCCCGGCGACACGCGCCCCGGCATCCTGATCCTGGCGCACATGGACACGGTGCACCCGGTGGGCACGCTGCTCGAAAACCCGGTGCGCATCGACGGCGACCGCCTGTACGGCCCGGGCAGCTACGACATGAAGGCCGGCATCTACCTGGCACTGACGGCGCTGGCAGGCGTGGCCCGTCCCGGTGCGACGCAACTGCCGGTGGATTTCCTGGTGGTGCCTGACGAAGAAACCGGCAGCCATGCCTCGCGCGTGCACATCGAACGTTTCGCGGCCAACGCGAAGTACGCGCTGGTGTGCGAACCGGCCCGCCCGAACGGCGGCAAGTGCGTGACGGCACGCAAGGGCACGGGCATGCTGAACCTGAACGTGAAGGGCCGTCCGGCCCACGCGGGGATGCAGCACGAGAAGGGCCGCAGCGCGATCCGCGAGATGGCGCACCAGGTGCTGGCGCTGGAAGCGATGACGGACTACGAGCGCGGCATCACGGTGAGCGTGGGCACGATCGCAGGCGGCACGGTAACGAACACGGTGCCGGCGCTGTGCCGCTGCGTGGTGGATTTCCGCGTGCCGGACATGGGCGCGGCAGAAGACGTGCTGCGCCGCATGCGCGAACTGTGCGCAGTGGGCCCGGACGTGGAACTGGACATCGACGTGGAACTGAACCGCCCGCCGATGGTAAAGACAGAAGAAGCCGCCGCCCTGCTGGCGCTGGTACAAGGCTACGCAGAACGCGCAGGCTTCCTGCTGGAAGACGCCCCGATGACGGGCGGCGGCAGCGACGCCAACTTCACCTCGGCCATGGGAATCCCGACACTCGATGGTTTGGGTGCAGACGGAGATGGTGCTCATACTTTGAATGAGTACATCTTGGTTTCTACGTTGGAGCAGCGGTTGAAGTTTTGGGAGTTGTTGTTGAAGGATTTGGCTTAAAGGCTTGATGTTTGTTTGATGCGCGGGGGTTTTCTTCTTGAGCCGCGCGTGACGGGGCAGGCGGGTGAGGGCGGGGCTACGATTGCGGTCCGGAGCCTTCGCTCCGGACTGCCCCTTCGTCATCCTCGTCCGCCTTCGGCTCCCTACGGATTCCCTCGGGCGCATCTACACGCCCCGCCCTCACCCGCCTGCCCCGTCACACGCTCTTGATGAGGATTAGTCACGGCATCTGGGGTGGTCAGTGTGCTTGGCATGTTAGCCACCATCAGGGGGGGTTGGCGGGGTGGGACGGTGCCCGCCTCGTGCCGGCCGCGCGGGCGGCCTTACGAGGCTTACGCGGCGTCTTGCGTGCACCGATGCCGCTCTCGCGCTTGCGGGGATCGTGCGCGTTTTGATCATCTGCTGAATTGCCCGCCACCGGCCACCGGTCTTCTAGCGGCGCGGATGCCGTGGCGTTCCACACCCATGTGCAACGCCCGATGGGCGGCGCGCGAGACAGTCAGCATGCGCAAACCAGTGCCTGCTCGCGCCGCCCATCACCGCCCCCTCCCCCCTGACTGCGAACCACTAGAAAGCCAATCTCCAACAGCGCGAAGCGCCGTCGCAACACTTTCCAGCAACGCAATGCCAAACGTGGTCGCCCGCGCGGCCGCGGCTTGGCGACCCCGCAGATTCCATTCCCTGCACACAGGTCGAGCAACGCAACGACCCGAGACACTCGTAGTCCCTGGCGGCGGTGGCATGCGGGGCGGGCAACCTCGATGCGCCCGACGGAATCCGTAGGGAGCCGAAGGCGTACGAGGATGAGGACGGGGAAGTCCGGCGCCCGCGCGCCGGACCGCAATCGTGGGCGCCCGCCCCGCATGCCACCGCCGCCAGGGACGACCCACGAAGTACGAAGCCCCCAAGACACAAACAACCTGGCCTAGAATATTCCCCCAAGAGAACCCCAAAAAAGAACCACAACAGAACTCAGCAAGAACCATGTCCCAAGCCACTCAAACCAGCGCCATCGCCTACGGCCTAGCCACTATTGCCGCCGACGGCACCGTTCTTGATACTTGGTATCCGCGCCCCTCCCTGGCCGACAACTCGCCCGCCGGCGGCACTCGCCACCTGACCCCTGAAGAAGCCCGCGCCGCCCTCGGTGAACACGTGCCGACGTCTCTTGGCCGCGACACCCGCCGGAAAGTCGATATCGTGGCCGTGCGTACCGCCATCGCTTCGCTCGATGCGCCGCCCGCCGATGCGCATGATGCTTATCTGCGCCTGCATTTGCTCAGTCATCGGCTCATCCGGCCGCACGGCGCCAACCTGGATGGTTTGTTCAATGTGTTGGCCAATGTCGCCTGGACGTCGGTCGGGCCTTGCGCCGTCGATCAGGTCGACGCCCTGCGTTGGCAACTGCGCGCCACCGGGCAGGTGCTGGAGATTCGCGGCGTCGACAAGATTCCGCGCATGACCGACTACGTCGTGCCGGCGGGCGTGCGCATTGCCGATACCGCGCGCGTGCGGCTCGGTGCGCATCTGGCCGCGGGCACCACCGTGCTGCACGAAGGGTTCTGCAACTTCAATGCCGGCACCCTGGGGGCTTCCATGGTCGAAGGCCGCATCAGTGCAGGGGTCATCGTCGATGATGGCACCGACGTCGGCGGCGGCGCTTCCATCATGGGCACCATGTCCGGTGGCGGCAAACAGGTCGTTGCCATCGGCAAGCGCTGCCTGCTCGGCGCCAACTCGGGCATCGGCATCTCGTTGGGCGATGACTGCGTCGTCGAAGCGGGTTGCTATGTCACTGCCGGCACGCGCGTACTGACGCCCGAAGGGGCCGTGGTCAAGGCCGTCGAATTGGCTGGGCAGCATGGGCTGCTGTTCCGTCGCAACTCGCAGACCGGCGCGGTCGAAACACTGGTGCGCACCGCAGCGTGGGGCACGCTCAACCCGGCCCTGCATACGGGCCATTGATCCGCGCGGCGAACGCCGCGCCCCCACGACACAAGGGCCGCTTTCGCGGCCCTTGGTGCTTCGGGGATTGCGCGATGCGCCTGGCGAGTGACGCCAGAGGCATCCAGGCCGTCAGGCCGATGCCGCTTGCGCCGTTTCACCCAGGCGGTCGTAGACCAGGTTCACGAACAGGTCCGAACTGAGGATGCGCGCCGCGGGGCACGAGAACACCGTGGCGCCGTCGTCGGTGCGCAGGCTGACCGTTTCGGTCCAGTCGTTCAGGTCGATGCGTTGCAGCGATTCGTAGGGCCAGGTGTCGGCGCCGATGTGCAGGCCTTCGGCCGACAGGGCCAGTTCGCGCGTGGTCAGGTCGGGGAAATCGCCGCCGTCCAGCGTGCGGAATGCCACCTTCGCGCCATCGGCCAGGCGGGCTTCGAGCACCGGCAGGCGCTGGTCGACCAGGCGCGAGCGGAAGGCATCCATGAAGCGGGGGAATTCGGCGATGTCGCCCGGCACCAGGGTCCAGCCGGGTTCGGCGCGGCTGCGGTAGGCGAAGCGGTCGATGCCATCGGGGCCGGTTTGCGCGCCGGGGGCAGACAAGTACAGGTCGGAGATGTCGGCGAAGGCGGTGTAGTAGCGTTCGCCGTCTTGCTGGCGGACGATGCCGCGCTCGTGCAATTCAAAGCAATCCGGGGTGCTCCCCGTGTCTACAAACACCGCCAATGCATCAGGAGCCTGCGGGGTTTTGTCATCAGTCATGCAACTTCCTTATTGGAATCAGGGTGCTTTCGCGGCCCAGGAACGTCGCAAAGTCATGCGATACGCATTCTCCCCCATATCGGCAAAGCGTGCTTGATGACCCCGTTTTAGCGACCAGATGCGGCAATAACGGGGTCAGGCGCGTATCAGCCGTTGCATCGCCTGCGGCGATTGGCCGAATGCGCGCAGGAAGGCCTTGCGCATGCGGTCGCGGTCGCCGAAGCCCGTCTCGCGCGCGACCACCTCGGCCGGATGGCGGCCGGACTGCATCATGCCCTGCGCGGCCTCCAGCCGCAGGTGTTCCACCGCCTTGGCGGGCGATTGGCCGGTTTCCAGGCGAAAGACTCGGCTGAACTGGCGCGGGCTCAAGTGCGCGGCGCGAGCCAGTTCGTCGACCGACAGTTCGGCCTTCAGGTTGGCCTTGGCGTAAGCCAGCGCCGTCTGCACCCGGTCGGACTTGGCGTCCAGTTCCAGCAACGCGGAATACTGCGACTGGCCGCCCGCGCGGCGCTGTGTCAGCACCAGCTTGCGCGCCACCATGCGGGCCACGTCCGCGCCCAGATCGGCTTCCACCATCGCCAGCGCCAGGTCCACGCCTGCGCTCATGCCCGCCGAGGTCCAGATCGGGCCATCGGCCACGTAGATGCGATCTTCGTCCACCTGCACGCCGGGGTATTCGCGCTGCAACCGCCGCGCGAAGTGCCAGTGCGTGGTGACGCGGCGCCCTTCCAGCAGGCCGGCCTGCGCCAGGATGAAGGCGCCGGTGCACATGGCGGCGCAGCGGCGCACGCGCTTGCTGGCGGCCTGCAAGGCGCGCAGCAGACCTTCGGACGCCCCTGCGCCGGTGTTGTCGCCGGCCACGATCAGCGTGTCGAACGTGCGCCGGCCCAGCTTGGTGGAATCCACCGAAAAGCCCTGTGAGCTGGGCACCGGACCGCCGTGCTCGGACACCAGCGTCACCCGGTACTGCACCGACCCCAGGTGCATGTTGACCGTTTCGAAGACGGAACTGGCGGCCAGGCTCAGAACCTGGAAACCGGGGTGCAGCACGATCGCGATCGTTTTCATGGAGAGGCCTGCAAACAGAAGAAAAGGCCTGGCTCAGGCCCGGATTCGACTGATTTAGTCGGATGTCCTAAAAAGACGTTTCTATGTCATTGAGGATATTTCCTGCCAATTCTACTCTGCATGGGTACCGGCGGCATCCACCGCCTTTCTCTCGGAGCCAACATGAGCAATACCCCCCTGAATCACACCCTCGGCCGCGCCCTGGTCACCGGCGCCTCGACCGGTATCGGCGCACGCTACGCGCATCACCTGGCCCGCCGCGGCCACGACCTGACGCTGGTGGCGCGCAACGCCGCCCGGCTGGAAGCATTGGCCGCGCGCCTGCGCGCCGAAACCGGCCGCGACGTACGCGTATTGCCCGCTGACCTGGCCGATGCCGATGGTCTGGCCCGGGTGGCGCGTGAACTGCGTGAAGACGAATCGCTGACCGTGCTGGTGAACAACGCCGGTATCGGCTCGGTGGCGCCGCTGCTGCAATCGGACCCCGACCAGATGCAGGCCATGATCGACCTGAACGTCAGCGCGTTGACGCGCCTGACCATGGCGGCGGTGCCGGGGTTCGTCGCGCGCGGCAATGGCACGCTGATCAACATCGCGTCGGTCGTGGCGCTGCATCCGGAACTGCTCAACGGCGTCTATGGCGCCAGCAAGGCCTATGTGCTGGCGTATTCGCAATCGCTGCGCCACGAACTGGCCGACAAGGGCGTGCGCATCCAGGCCGTGCTGCCTGGCGCCACCGGCACCGACTTCTGGGATCTGGCGGGGAAGCCGGCCAGCGAATTGCCGGCCGCCATCGTGATGAGCGCCGACGACATGGTGCAGGCCGCGCTGGCCGGCCTGGACCAGGGCGAATTCGTGACCATTCCCGCCTTGGGCGAAGCGGCCTTGTGGCAGCGCCTGGAAGACGCGCGCCAGGCGCTGGGCCCGGAACTGTCTCGCAACGCGCCCGCGGCCCGCTATGGCGTTCAGGCGCCCGGCGCCACCGGCACGAACGGGTAATGCTCCACCCGGCCGTGCGCCGCGATGATGGCGGTGGCCTCGGGCACTTCTTCCCAGGCCCCCGGCATCTCGGTCAACGGCTCGGACAGCAGCAGGAAGGCGTTGTCGTCCAGCGACGCGATCTGCGGATCATCCGGATACAGCTGACGCAGGTGCTGCACGCAGGTGTTGTGAAACAGCGTGCGCGATTCGCGTTCGCTGGAATAGCGCACCGCGATCAGCCGTTCGCCGTCCAGGGCGCAGACCGTCATGTTGATGGGCTGCGCCACGCCATGACGCCGGCCGGTCTCTTCGACCGCACCGACCATGCGCGCCAGCGCCGGCAGCGCGTCTTCTTCCAGGCCGAACGTCAGCGCCAGCAGGAACATCACCTCGGAATCGGTCGACCCTTCCAGTGACCCGAAATAGCTCGGCGCGATCATCAGCATCAGGTCGCGCCGAAGCAGCGGATAGTCGCGGATGACGCCGTTGTGCACGAACAGCCAGTTGCCGTGGCGAAACGGGTGGCAGTTGGTTTCCTGGGCCGGGGTGTCGGTGGCGGCGCGGATGTGCGCCACGAACAGCGGCGCGTGGATGGCGCGCGCCGCTTCGCGCAGGTTGCGGTCGTTCCAGGCGGGATGCACGCTGCGGTAGCGGAACGGCGGCTCTTGGGGCGGGCTTGCCTGGGGTGCACCATTCGGTGCTTGGCCATTCGGGTGGCGGCCGCCCCGCGGCGGGCTGTACCAGCCCAGGCCGAAGCCGTCGCCATTGGTGGTGGTGACGCTCATGCGTGCGTGCAGGCTCTGGTCGATCAGAGAGTGCTTGGCCTTGAACAGCACGCTCTCCATTTGCAGGGGACTACCGGTGTAAGCGAGCCAGCGGCACATGATGCGCTCCTTCAAGACAGGCCCGGCGCGGGGCCTTGGCGATACGTCCCAGTGTAAGCGGCGTGCAATTTTCTACAAGCCCGCCTGCCGCCGGATTGGCATAGTGGGCATTCGCCTTATCCGCCAGAGAGCCTTGCCTTGGACACTTCCCCCCCGTTTTCCCCGCAGCTGGGCTTTTCCAGCGACAACATCGCCGGCGCCAGCCCGCAAGTCCTGGATGCGCTGCTGCGCGCCAATGAGGGACAGGCCCAACCCTATGGCGCCGACGACGCCAGCCAGCGCGTGGCCCGACAACTGGCCGAGATTTTCGAACGCGAGGTCGAGGTGTTGCTGGTGCCCACCGGCACCGCGGCCAATTCGCTGGCGCTGTCCGTGCTGACGCCGCCGTGGGGCAGCGTGCTGTGCCACGCGCAAAGCCATATCGCCAACGACGAATGCGGCGCGCCGCAGTTCTACACCAGCGGCGCCCGCCTGACGCTGCTCGATGGCGACGCCGCCAAGATCGACCCGGCGCAGCTCGCCGTCGAAGTGCGCCGCAAGGTCGGCGACGTGCACTCCATGCAGCCCGCCTGCGTCAGCATCACCCAGGCGACTGAAACCGGAAGCGTCTACACGCTGGCGGAGATCGCCGCGATCAGCGAGATCTGCCGGGGCGCCGGCTTGCCCCTGCACATGGACGGCGCACGCTTTGCCAACGCGCTGGTCAGCCTGGGCTGCACCCCCGCCGAGATGACCTGGAAGGCGGGCGTCAAGGCGCTGTCGTTCGGCGCCACCAAGAACGGCGTGCTGGGCGCGGAAGCCATCGTGCTGTTCGAACCGGGCCTGGCCACCGAGCTGGCCTACCGGCGCAAGCGCGGCGGCCACCTGTTCTCGAAAATGCGCCTGCTGTCGGCCCAGATGGAAGCCTACCTGGACGACGGCCTGTGGCTGCGCAACGCGCGCCAGGCCAACGCCATGGCGGCTCGCCTGGCCGCCGGCATGGCCGACCTGCCGGGCGTGCAAACGCAAGGGCCGGTACAGGCCAATATCCTGTTCTGCCGCCTGCCCGCTGCGGCCATCGAAGGCCTGCTCGCACAGGGCTTTCGCTTCTATCACGATCGCTGGGGCCCTGGCGTGGTGCGCCTGGTCACCTCGTTCGCCACGCGTGAGCAGGACGTGGACCATTTCCTGGCGGCGCTGCGCGAACAGTGCCGGTAGGGCTTCGTATCGGGGCTACGCTGCGCGCCGAAACGCCGACGGCGCCACGCCGTAGGCCGTGCGAAACGCGCGGTTGAAGTGGCTTTGATCGTAGAAGCCCACGTCGGCCGCGACCTGCGCGATCGACGCCTGCGCGCGCGCCAGCACCGCGCAGGCCCGCTCCAGGCGCAGCCGCGTCAGCCAGGCATGCGGGGTCAGGCCGACCGATAGCGCGAAGCGCCGCAGGAACTGGTAGCGGCTCAGGCCGCACAGCCGCGCCAGGTCTTGCAGGCTGATCTTGTCGGCCAGGTGGGCCTGGCAGTAATCCAGCACCTGGCGCGTATGCACGGCCGACAGGCCGCCGCGGATATCCTGCGGCGCCACGGCGCCGGTGCGGGCGAACAAGGCGCCCATCAGCGCCAGCGATACGGATTCATGCGCCAGCGGACCGGAAGGCGCGCCATCCATCCACGAGGCGTGCAATGCCATGAAGCGGGCCGACAGCCGCGCATCTTCGAGCAGCGTGCCCGTGAAGCGCTCGTCAGGCCCCGCCCCCGAGACTTCGGCGATGAAACCGCGCATCAGGTCCGGCGCGATGCGGAAGGTCTTCAGCGTATAGCTGTGGCCGTAGTCGTCCACGCCGGTGCCGTCATGAATCTCGCCGGGCGGCATCAACGCCACCGCGCCCGGCCCCAGCAGGATGCTCTGGCCGCCGAAGGTCTGGCGCTGCACGCCCTGGGTCACCAGGCCGATGTGGTAATCCACGTGGTAGTGCCGGTCGAACTGGAATTCGCACAGGCGCGCCACGCCCAGCACCAGGCCCGGCGTGCCCGCCACCGGTTGATATCGAACGTCGTCCTTCATGGATAGCGCCATGGTGCAAAGCGGCAGGTATAAGCCCGCAAGCCGCCCTCCGTCATGTAATTTATTGCGGCGCTACTTCTTGAGCAACGCCTTGAGCATGGCCATGCGCTCTTTGGGATTCATGGCGGCCGTGGTTTCGTCTTCCTGCACGGTCGGGTCATCCAGCCCCATTTCCTCGATGAAGCGCGACGGCTCGCGCACCACGTCTTCGCGCGCCCGGCGGCGGCGCTTGCACCAGCTGAGGTTCAGGCTGCGCTGCGCCCGCGTGATGCCCACGTACATCAGGCGGCGTTCTTCCTGGATGCGGGTGGCCAGGTTCTCGGCGGCGCGGGCCGGGTCGCCGTCTTCGTCGTCCTTGCCCAGGTGCGGCAGCAGGCCTTCCTCGACGCCGGCCAGGTACACGTGCGGATACTCCAGCCCCTTGGACGCGTGCAGGGTCGACATCTTGACCGCGTCCGGCTCTTCTTCTTCGCCGCGTTCCAGCATGGTGACCAGCGCCACGTGCTGCACCAGGTCGAACAGCGACATGTTGTCTTCTTCGGCCTTGCGCTTGAGCCAGCCGGTCAGTTCCAGCACGTTCTGCCAGCGCGTCTGCGCGGGCCGTTCGTCGAACAGTTCGAACAGGTGGCGTTCGTACTGGATTGCCTGCACCAGGTCGTCCAGGATGACGCCGGCCGGTTCGGCCGGCGCGGCGTCCTTGCCCGACGTGGCGCCACGGCCGGCGCGCCACTGCATGCGGCGGATGAATTCGGTAAAGGTGCGCAGGGGTTCCAGCTGACGCGGGGCCAGCTGGCTTTCCAGGCCGGTTTCTTCCACCGCCGCCAGCATCGAGAGCTCGCGGCTGGCGGCGTATTGGCCCAGCGTCTGCAGCGTGGCCTGGCCGATGCCGCGCTTGGGCGTGGTGGCGGCGCGGATGAAGGCCGGGTCGTCATCGTCGTTGGCCAGCAGGCGCAGGTACGACAGCACGTCGCGCACTTCGGCCTTGTCGAAAAAGCTCTGCCCGCCCGAGATCGTGTACGGAATCTTCAGGTTGCGCAGCGCCTGCTCCAGGATGCGCGACTGGTGGTTGCCGCGATACAGGATGGCGAAGTCCTTCCACTGGGCCTGGCGCTCGAAGCGCGAGGCCGAGATCTTCATGGCGATGGACTCGGCTTCCTGCTCTTCGCCGTCCATCGGCGACACCAGGATCGGCTCGCCCACGCCCAGGTCCGACCACAGCTTCTTGTCGAACAGCTTGGGATTCTTTTCGATCACCTGGTTGGCCGCGGCCAGGATGCGCTGCACCGACCGGTAGTTCTGCTCCAGCTTGATGAGCTTGAGGTTCGGGTAGTCGGTCGTGAGCTTGGCCAGGTTCTCGATGGTGGCGCCGCGCCAGGCATAGATGGCCTGGTCGTCGTCGCCCACCGCCGTGAACATGGCGCGCGGGCCGGTCAGCAGCTGCACCAGTCGGTACTGGCACACGTTGGTGTCCTGGTATTCGTCCACCAGCAGATAGCGCACGCGGTTCTGCCAGCGGGTGCGCACTTCTTCGTTGTTGGCCAGCAGCATCGCCGGGATGCGGATCAGGTCGTCGAAATCCACCGCCTGGTAGGCGGCCAGCGTGGCGGCATAGCTGCGGTAGACATTGGCGGCCTCGACGTCGCCCGGCGTGATGGCTTCGCGCGCGGCATCGTCCGGCTCCATCAGCGCGTTCTTCCACAGCGAGATGATGCCCTGCACGTGGCGCAGACGGCCCTTGTCGGTAGTGGCCAGCAGTTCCTGGATGATCGCCATGGCGTCATCGGCATCCAGGATGGAAAACGTGGGTTTCAGGCCGGCATTGCGGGCCTCTTCGCGCAGCATCTTCACGCCCAGCGAGTGGAAGGTGCTGATGGTCAGGCCTTTGCCCAGCTTGCGGTCGACCAGCGTCTTGACGCGCTCGTCCATCTCGCGCGCGGCCTTGTTGGTGAAGGTCAGCGCCACCACGTTGCGGCCCATGTAACCGCATTCACGCAGCAGGTAGGCGATCTTCTGGGTGATCACGCGCGTCTTGCCGCTGCCGGCGCCGGCCAGCACCAGGCAGGGGCCGTCCAGGTACAGCACCGCTTCTTTCTGCGCGGGGTTCAGGCCGTGGCCAATGGGTTCGCTTGCGGACATGGTGACTCGGGGAAGGGAGAACGATCATAGAGCAATCAGGGTGGCGGCGCCGAGGCCGCCGCCGTCAGATTTCCAGCGGATCGACCTCCAGTTGCCAGCGCACGCGGGCCTCGTTGGCCAGATACGGCAGATGGTGCGACCACGACGCCAGGAACGCCTGCAACGCCGGGCGGCTGGTGCTTTCGACCAGCAGCTGGGCGCGCTCGACGTTGGCCACCCGCACCACCCGCAGCGGCACCGGGTCGTACAGCATGATGGCGTCCAGCCCCGGGAAATCGGCGGCCCATTCGCCCTCGGGCAAGGCGCGCGCCTGTTGCAGGAAAGCCTGTGCCACCGCCAGTTCACGCGCCTCGGCCGTCAGCAGCGCCTGGTAGGCAAACGGCGGCAGGCCGGTGCTTTCGCGTTCGTGCAGCGCATGGCGGGCAAAGCCCGCGTAATCGTGGCGCAGCAGGGCCTGGTACACGGGCTGCTCGGGGTAGCCGGTCTGGATGATGACCTGGCCGTTGCCCTGGTGGCGTCCGGCCCGCCCGGCCACCTGCATCAACTGGGCGAACAGGCGTTCGGGTGCGCGGAAATCATGCGCGAACAGGGCAGAGTCCGGGTTCAACACCCCCACCAGCCCCAGCCGCGCGAAATCGTGGCCTTTGGCCACCATCTGGGTGCCCACCAGGATGTCGACCTCGCCGGCATGCACCGACGCGAACAGGGCCTCGGCGCTGCCCTTCTTGCGCGTGCTGTCGGCATCGATGCGCAGGATGCGCGCTTCGGGAAACAGCTCGGCCAGGTGTTCTTCCACGCGCTGGGTACCGCGCCCCATCGGCGCCAGGTCCTGGTCGCCGCATTCAGGGCAGGCATGCGGCACCGGCGCCTGGTAGCCGCAATGATGGCATTGCAGGCGGTGGCCGCGGCCCGCGCGATGCAGCACGGTAAAGGCCGTGCAGCGCGGGCAGTTGCTGACCCAGCCGCAAGACTGGCAATGCAGCACCGGCGCAAAGCCGCGCCGGTTCAGGAAGATCAGCGACTGCTCTTTGTTGGACAGGCGTTCGCCGATGGCTTCGAGCAACTGCGGCGACATCCCATGCTTCATCTGCAAACGGCGGGTGTCCACCAGCTTCATCGACGGCAAGGTGCTGGACCGCGCGCGGGCCGGCAAGGCCAGCCGCAAGTAGCGTCCGCGTTCGGCGTGCTGCCAGGTTTCCAGCGACGGCGTGGCCGACCCCAGCACCACCGGAATATCCAGGTCGTGCGCGCGCCACACCGCCAGGTCGCGCGCGGAATAGCGCAGGCCGTCCTGCTGCTTGTAGGACGCATCGTGCTCTTCGTCGACCACGATCAGGCCCAGCTCGCTCATGGGCGCGAAGATCGACATGCGCGTGCCCAGCAGCATCCGCGCCTGGCCGCGTTGCGCCCGCGACCACGCCTGCAGGCGTTCGCCGTCGGACAAGCCGCTATGCATCACCGCCAGGCCGTCCGGGCCCACCAGGCTTTCCAGCCGGGCCCGCAGCGCGCCTTCCAGCTGCGGCGTCAGGTTGATTTCCGGCACCATCAGCAGCACCTGGCGACCGGCCGCCAGCACCTTTTCGGCGGCGCGCAGATACACCTCGGTCTTGCCGCTGCCGGTCACGCCGTACAGCAGCACCGGCTTGAAACGCGTCAACCCGGCAATGGTATCCACCGCGGTCTGCTGCGCGTCGTTCAGGTCGGGGGGCTGGTCGGCCGTGGCCGCGGCGCGCGCCGTCTTGCGCTTGCGCGCGTCCAGCCTCGCCACCGGGCCGCCCGCCGACCGCTTGCCCTGGTACGCGGTGGGCTTGCGCAGCGGCGGCGGCAGCGTGGGCAGCATCACCTCGCCCAGGGGCCGTTGGTAGTATTCGGCGGCAAACCGGGCCAGACGCAGCCAGCCGTCGTCAAATGGCGGCAGGTCATCCAGCACCTCTTCGATGGGCTTGATCTGCTTGGGCTCGAATGACGGCTCGGCCGGATTGTCCACCACTACGCCGATCAGCTTGCGCCGGCCGAACGGCACGATCACCCGCAGGCCCGCCGTAATGGGGGCAGTGTGGCGATAGTCGAACGGGCCCGGCAGCGGCACGTCCAGCGCGACGCGCACCCAGCAGGTCGCCGCCGGCTCGGCCGGCGTGGATTCGACCAGCGCGAAGACTTCAGACATGGGCTACGGAACGGAACATGGACTGGGCGGACCCGAAACGGCTCCGATCCCTACCTGTGGATAACTTTGGGGAAAAGGCTGGAGCAACGTTAGAAATTGGAATAAGGCAAGATTGCATCAAGTCTTGCAAATCTGTTGAAAACCTATTTTATTCCAACAAAAACAATAGCTTATGCAGACTTCCAAGATTGTAAACAAGCTTCTAGAGGGTTTTCCCCAGGCGTGATCTTGCTGTGCACAAGTGTCCGCCAGGGGCCTCCAAGTTCGGCCCTGCGGGCCGAAGCGTTCACTCACTTACCCTCTGAGCGAACGGCTGTGTTGGTGGACTTCGTCGACCAATTCGGCTACCGCTTCGGGCGGGGTGAAGCGCGAGATGCCGTGGCCCAAGTTGAACACATGGCCGCCCTTGCCCACCGGCCCGAAGGCATCCAGCACCCGGCGCGCCTCGGCGCGGATGGCGGGGCCGCCGCCAAACAGCGCCATGGGATCCAGGTTGCCCTGGAAGGCGACCGAATCGCCGGTGCGGCGGCGCGCCGCAGCCAGATCCACCGTCCAGTCCAGGCCCACGGCATCGCAACCGCAAGCGGCGATGGATTCCAGCCACTGGCCCCCCCCCTTGGTGAAGACGATGGCCGGCACGCGGCGCCCTTCGTGTTCGCGGGTCAGGCCGGCCACGACCTTGCGGGTATAGGCCAGCGAGAACTGCTGGAACAGGCCGTCGGCCAGCACGCCGCCCCAGCTGTCGAACAGCATCACGGCCTGCGCACCTGCCGCGATCTGCGCGTTCAGGTACTGCAGCGTGGCTTCGGCGTTGATTTCCAGAATGCGGTGCAGCAGATCAGGACGCGAATACAGCATGGTCTTGATCAGGCGGTAGTCATCGCTGCCCTGCCCTTCGACCATGTAGCAGGCAATCGTCCACGGGCTGCCGGCAAAACCGATTAGCGGCACCTTGCCGTCCAGGTCGCGGCGGATGGTGGACACCGCGTCGAACACGTAGCGCAGCTTGTCCATGTCGGGCACGGCCAGGCGCGCCACGTCATCCTCGGAACGCACCGGACGGGCAAAGCGCGGGCCCTCGCCTTCGGCGAAGTCCAGGCCCAGGCCCATGGCGTGCGGCACGGTCAGGATGTCGGAAAACAGGATGGCCGCGTCCAGGTCGAAACGCTCGAGCGGCTGCAACGTGACTTCCGAGGCGTAGTCCGGATTCTGAGCCAGGCCCATGAAGGAACCGGCCCGGGTCCGCGTCTGGCGGTATTCGGGCAGGTAGCGACCCGCCTGGCGCATGAGCCAGATGGGGGTGTAGGGCACGGGCTCGCGCAAGAGCGAGCGCAAGAACACATCGTTCTTCAAGACGGCAGCGGACACGACTATCCTCGATGATCGGAAGCCGTGATTTTACTGCCCCAAGCTGACAGGGCATGACCGCCGCCTGCCGCCGCCTTGCCGGCGCGCAAAGCCGGACGTTTTTCGCTGGGGCGATCCCCGTCAGGCGTCGCCGCGCTCGGCCCGGCGGCGATACGGCGCGGCATCGATGCCGTGCTTGCGCATCAGCGCCCAGAACGCCCGCCGGTGCTTGCTCGATGCCCGGGCCGCCCGCGCCACATTGCCCTGATGGCGCGACAACGCCAGGCGGATGTAGTCGGATTCAAAGCCGTCCACCACCCGCGCCTTGGCCTGGCGAAAGGGTTCGTGAACGCCTGGGGTTGCCTGGTGATGCAGGCCCGCCAGGCCTTGCTGCAGCACCTGCCGCGCCAGTAGCGGGCGCGCGGACGGCCGCGTCTGCCGTGCCAGCGACGGCCTGATGTCAAACCTGACGTCGGGCCCGCCACCCCTGCCCGACGCCGGCGCCGGATACACCGCCCCGATTTCTTCCAGCTGACCGGACGGCGCCCACGGCCGACGCTGCGCGAGGCGCCGCAGCCGCACCCGCAGGCTTTCCAGGCAGTACGGCGCCGTCATGAAATCGGCCGCACCCAGCTGCAGCAGGTCTTCGATGGCCGGAGCGGTCATGTCGTGCACGAACAGCAGCACCGGCGTGACCAGCGCATCGCCCGCCTGCTGCAACGCCATGCGGGTCCAGGCCAGCGACGCGGGCGCGACAGGCAGGATGCAATGGTCGTGGCGCCGCAGGCCTACTGCCAGCCGGGCCAGCGCGTGAATGTCCGGACGGTCGTCCGCAGAAGCCGCTGCGTTTCGCAGTGGCACCAGGTGCAGCCGCACCCGCGCCAGCCGAGGCTGGTCGCGCGCGACCCACTCGCGCATGGCGGTTTCGTGGCCAGGGGTGAGCAACACCCCGCAATCCGTGGTTTCTCGCACGCTTTCTTCCTCAGGCGGCTTGCCTAAAGTTGAAGGCTACGGGTCGGCCATTCCGCTCGCCATTCGTAGCGAACGCAAAAAGCCACCCGGCTTGCCGGGGCCGTGGCGCCCGCGACAGGCATGAAAAAAGCGGCCCGGGGGCCGCTTCTTTCGAGTCCGGGGCGAACCCCGGCGGACAGCTGTCGCTTAGTGCGAACGGCCGCCCTGGCGCAGCTTGCGCGCCGCGATGGCTTGCGCAGCCAGCATGGCGAGTTCAGCTTCGACAACCGCGATGTCGGCCTTGTCCTTGGCGTTGGCCAGGGCCTCTTCGGCGCGCTTGCGCGCTTCCAGGGCACGGGCTTCGTCCAGGTCGGCGGCACGGATGGCGGTGTCGGCCAGGACCGTCACGCTGCCCGGCTGCACTTCCAGAATGCCCCCGGCGACGAAGATGTTTTCCTCGCCTTGGTCGGCACGAACGATCTTGACCGTCCCGGGGCGTATGCGCGAAATCAGCGGGGTGTGACCGGGCAAGATGCCCAGCTCACCCGCCTCGCCAGGCAGCACCACGAACTTCGCCTCACCGGAGAAGATCGCTTCCTCTGCGCTGACGACATCCACATGCAGGGTAGCCATATCGGTTCCTTATTGCAGTTTCTTGGCCTTCTCGAAGGCCTCGTCGATCGAACCGACCATGTAGAAGGCCTGTTCCGGCAGGGAATCGCACTCGCCGTTCACGATCATCTTGAAACCACGGATGGTTTCAGCCAGCGGAACGTACTTGCCGGGCGAGCCGGTGAACACTTCAGCCACGTGGAACGGCTGCGACAGGAAGCGCTGGATCTTGCGCGCGCGGGCCACGGCCTGCTTGTCGTCGGGCGACAGTTCGTCCATGCCCAGAATCGCGATGATGTCGCGCAGTTCCTTGTAGCGCTGCAGCGTCTGCTGCACGCCACGGGCCACGGCGTAGTGCTCTTCGCCGACGACTTGCGGGTCGAGCTGGCGGCTGGACGAATCCAGCGGGTCCACGGCGGGGTAGATACCCAGCGAGGCGATGTCACGCGACAGCACCACGGTCGAGTCCAAATGCTGGAAGGTCGTGGCAGGCGAGGGGTCGGTCAAGTCGTCCGCAGGGACGTACACGGCCTGGATCGAGGTGATCGAGCCGGTCTTGGTCGACGTGATGCGCTCTTGCAGCTTGCCCATTTCTTCGGCCAGCGTGGGCTGGTAGCCCACGGCCGACGGCATACGGCCCAGCAGTGCCGACACTTCGGTACCGGCCAGCGTGTAGCGGTAGATGTTGTCGACGAAGAACAGGATGTCGCGGCCTTCGTCGCGGAACTTCTCGGCCATCGTCAGGCCGGTCAGCGCCACGCGCAGACGGTTGCCCGGGGGTTCGTTCATCTGACCGAACACCATGGCGACCTTGTCCAGAACGTTCGACTCTTCCATTTCGTGGTAGAAGTCGTTGCCTTCGCGGGTACGTTCACCCACGCCGGCAAACACCGACAAACCGCTGTGCTGCTTGGCGATGTTGTTGATCAGTTCCATCATGTTGACGGTCTTGCCCACGCCGGCGCCGCCGAACAGGCCGACCTTGCCGCCCTTGGCGAACGGGCACACCAGGTCAATAACCTTGATGCCGGTTTCCAGCAGTTCCACCGACGGCGACAGTTCGTCGAAACGGGGAGCCGATTGGTGGATGCCACGCTTTTCTTCGTGCTGGATCGGGCCGGCTTCGTCGATGGGACGACCCAGCACGTCCATGATGCGGCCCAGCGTGCCGGTGCCGACCGGCACCGAGATCGGGGCGCCCGTGCCGTTGACCTTCATGCCGCGGCGCAGGCCGTCGCTGGAGCCCAGCGCAATGGTACGCACCACGCCGTCGCCCAGCTGTTGCTGCACTTCCAGCGTCAGGCCCTTTTCGGCGAACGAGGAGGACTCGTCGTCGGCCAGGGTAAGCGCTTCATAGATCTTGGGCATGTGATCGCGGGGGAACTGAATATCCACCACGGCGCCGATGCACTGAACGATGGTTCCGTTGCTCATGTCGATTCCTTGCTTGATAGCTTTAGATGGGAGCTGCCTGCCTTAAACGGCGGCAGCGCCCCCTACGATTTCCGAAATTTCTTTGGTGATCGCGGCCTGACGGGTCTTGTTGTAGACCAGTTGCAGCTCTCCGATGACCTTCTTGGCGTTGTCCGACGCCGCCTTCATGGCGACCATCCGGGCCGACTGCTCCGAAGCCATGTTCTCGGCCACGGCTTGGTACAGCAGGCCTTCAACGTAACGCTGCAGCAGGTCGTCGATCACGCTACGGGCGTCGGGTTCGTAGATGTAATCCCAGCTGTAGTCCGACTTCACTTCCGACGTCTTCGCCAGGTTCTCGGCACCCGTCTGGTACGGATCTTCCAAACCACTGGCCAACGGCAGCAGGCGCAAGAACAGCGGCTCCTGCTTCATCGTGTTGACGAAGCGGGTCGAAGCCACGTACAGCGCGTCGATGCGACCTTCCAGGTAGGCGTCCAGCTGCACCTTGATCGCGCCCAGCAGGCGGTCCAGTTGCGGCTTGTCGCCCAGTTGCACTTCCTGGGACACCAGCTTGGCGCCGATACGGGTCAACACACCCACGCCCTTGTTGCCGAAAGCGGTCGCTTGCACGGCGATGCCGTTTTTCTCGAACTCTTTCAGCTTGCCCAACGTCACGCGAGTGATGTTGGTGTTCAAGCCGCCGCACAAACCCTTGTCGGTCGTCACCATGACCACGCCGACCGCCTTGATTTCGCGTTCGACCAGGTACGGGTGGCTGTACTCGGGGTTGGCCTGCATCAGGTGCGCAGCAATCTCGCGCACCTTGGTGGCGTACGGACGACCAGCACGCATCCGTTCCTGCGCCTTGCGCATCTTGGATGCGGCGACCATTTCCATCGCCTTGGTGATCTTGCGCGTGTTTTGCACGCTCTTGATCTTGGTTCGGATTTCCTTAATTCCGGGCATTGCGCTTTCCTGTGAAGACTGGCCGATGGGTTCCGCTCACGCCTCAACCATCCGGTAAGGATGGGTGAGGCGTTGCAGACGCCTAACCCATCACTTTCTTAAAAAGCACCGTGCTTCTTGAATTCCTGAACGGCGGTGGCCAGTTCGGCCTCGTCGTCCTTGGACAGTTCCTTGGTGTCTTCGATGCGCTGGATCAGGGCCGCATGCTTGGCCTTGAGTTGATCCTTCAGCGACTTCTCGAACGACAGCACTTGGGCCACGTCCACGTCATCCAGGTAGCCGTTGTTGACCGTGTACAGCGTGACGGCCAGTTCCCACACTTGCAGCGGCTGGTATTGCGGCTGCTTGAGCAGTTCGACCACGCGCTTGCCGCGTTCCAGCTGGCGACGGGTGGCGTCGTCCAGGTCGGAAGCGAACTGCGCGAAGGCGGCCAGTTCACGGTACTGCGCCAGGTCGGTACGGATACCGCCGGACAGCTTCTTGACGACCTTGGTCTGCGCAGCGCCACCCACACGCGACACCGAGATACCGGCGTTGATAGCGGGGCGGACACCGGCGTTGAACAGGTCGGTTTCCAGGAAGATCTGGCCGTCCGTGATCGAGATCACGTTGGTCGGAACGAAAGCGGACACGTCGCCAGCCTGGGTTTCGATGATCGGCAGTGCGGTCAGCGAGCCGGTCTTGCCCTTGACGGCGCCATCGGTGAACTTCTCGACGTAGTCTTCGTTCACGCGGGCAGCGCGTTCCAGCAGGCGCGAGTGCAGGTAGAACACGTCGCCCGGGTAGGCTTCGCGGCCCGGCGGACGGCGCAGCAGCAGCGACACCTGGCGGTAGGCCCAGGCTTGCTTGGTCAGGTCGTCATAGACGATCAGGGCGTCTTCGCCGCGATCGCGGAAGTATTCGCCCATCGTGCAGCCGGCGTAGGCAGCCAGGTACTGCATGGCGGCCGAGTCGGAAGCCGAAGCGGCCACGACGATGGTGTATTCCATCGCGCCGTGCTCTTCCAGCTTGCGCACCACGTTGTTGATCGTGGAAGCCTTCTGGCCGATAGCGACGTACACGCAGGTGACGCCCTTGCCCTTCTGGCTGATGATGGTGTCGACGGCCACGGCGGTCTTGCCGGTCTGGCGGTCGCCAATGATCAGTTCGCGCTGGCCACGGCCGATGGGAACCATCGAGTCGATAGCCTTGACGCCGGTTTGCAGCGGCTGCGACACCGAGCGGCGGGCGATAACGCCAGGCGCCACTTTTTCGATGATGTCGGTGGCCTTGGCATTGACCGGGCCCTTGCCGTCGATCGGCTCGCCCAGCGTGTTGACCACGCGGCCTTTCAGTTCGGGACCGACCGGAACTTCCAGAATGCGGCCGGTCGTCTTGACCTGGTCGCCTTCGGAGATGCCGGTGTAGTCACCGAGAATAACGGCGCCGACGGAATCGCGCTCGAGGTTGAGCGCCAGACCGAAAACGTTGTTGGGGAATTCGAGCATTTCGCCCTGCATCACATCGGACAAGCCGTGGATGCGGGTAATACCGTCGGTCACGGACACGACGGTGCCCTGAGTACGGACATCAGCCGAAGCGCCCAGGCCCTCGATGCGGCTCTTGAGCAGTTCGCTGATCTCGGAGGGATTGAGTTGCATATTGACTCCTGGAATCCTGTTAGTTGCCTTAAGCGGCGAGCGTATCGCGCATGCGGGCCAATTGGGCTTGTACGGACGTATCGAGCACCTGGTCCCCGACGGCCACGCGCACGCCGCCAATCAACGACGGGTCGACGGTGACGCTGGGCTTGAGCTTGAGGCCGAATTTGTGTTCAAGGGCGGTGACCAGTTCTTTGACTTGGGCATCGCTCAGCTCGAACGCGCTGGTGATTTCCGCCTGCGCCGTGCCATCGTGACGATTCCGCAGCACCACGAATTGCGTGGCGATGTCGGGCAGCAGCAGCAGCCGGTCGTTTTCAACCAGCAGCTCGATGAAATTGCGGGCGGCTTGCGGCAAATCGGCCTTGATCAGGCCGGTAAACAGGTCGACGCGCTGCTTGTCACCCAGACGCGGGTCGGCCATGGCCTCGCGCACGTCGGGGTTGGATGCGACCTGGGCCAGCTCGCTGACCAGGTCGGCCCAGACCTGCAGACCGGCCTTGTCGTCGCGCGCGGCGGCGAACAAGGCTTCGGCGTAGGGCCTGGCAACAGTGGAAAGTTCAGCCATGACGGTCCCGGATTAAAGCTGCGCGCGAAGCTGGTTCAGCAGCTCGGCGTGCGCGCGGGCGTCAACCTCGCGCTTGAGGATCTGTTCAGCACCCTTGACAGCCAGCGCGGCAACGTCGTCGCGCAGCGAATCACGGGCGCGCTGGACTTCCTGCGCGGCATCCTGTGCAGCTTGCGCCACGATGCGGGCACGCTCGGCTTCCGCTTCACGGCGGGCCTGCTCGATCAGGGAGGCGGCTTGCTTCTCGGCCTCGATGATGCGGGCGTGGTTTTCGGACTTGGCAGAAGCCTCGATCAGACTGACGCGCGCCTGGGCCTGGGCCAGATCGGCCTTGCCCTTCTCGGCGGCGGCTAGGCCGTCGGCGATTTTTTGGCGGCGCTCGTCCATCGCCTTCGTCAGAGGAGGCCACACGAATTTCATCGTGAACCAGCCCAGAACGAAGAACACGAGCATCTGGAAAATGATCGTCGCGTTCAGATTCACGGTCGTTCCTTTAACACCTTGCGGCTCAGACGGCACCCGGGAGGGGCAACGCGGAGCACTCGATACTTTGCTGACCGGCGACGGGGCTTATGCCCACATCGCCGCCAGCGTCATGACCCGCCTTTTCGCCGGCGGGCGTGCCTTAGCCGACGAACGGGTTGGCGAAGGCGAACAGCATGGCGATACCCACGCCGATCAGGAATGCCGCGTCGATCAGGCCAGCCAGCAGGAACATCTTCGTTTGCAGAGCGTTCATCAGTTCAGGCTGACGAGCCGAGGCTTCCAGATATTTGCCGCCCATCAGTGCGATGCCGATGCAAGCGCCGATAGCGCCCAGACCGATGATAAGACCGCAAGCGAGAGCAACGAAAGCGACGTTGGTCATGACAACTCCTTGGTTAGAAATCTGAAGTCAAAAATAAAAAAATGAGGGTACTGCTCAATGCAAGAGGATCTTGCTATCCAGCGCCGGCCGGGTGGCCGACGCCGGAAATTCGGGGGATCAGTGGCCTTCGTGGGCCTGGCCGAGATACACCAGGGTCAGCATCATGAAGATGAAGGCCTGGAGCAGCACGATCAGGATGTGGAAGATTGCCCAGATCGAGCCGGCCAGCACGTGGCCGATTCCCAAGCCGATGCTCGAACCGTTGAAGCCGGTCCAGGCGCCGCCCAGGAGGGCGATCAGCATGAAAATCAGTTCGCCGGCAAACATGTTGCCGAACAACCGCATGCCCAGCGATACGGACTTGGCGGCGTATTCGATCAGGTTCAGCAGCAGGTTGAACGGTGCCAGCACGACGGCGCCGATGCCGTGCGCGTGGAACGGCGCGGTGAAGAGTTCTTTGATGAAGCCGCCCGGGTGCTTGATCTTGATGCCGTAATAGAACATCAGCAGCAGCACACCTAGCGACATGCCCATGGGCACGTTCAGGTCAGCGGTGGGCAGCACGCGGTGGTAGTAGAGGGGGTCGCCGTGGTGCGCGCCCAGGCCGGTCCAGCGCCAGATCGAAGGCAGCAGGTCGACGGGCAGCAAGTCCAGCGCGTTCATCAGGATGATCCAGAGGAACACGGTGAGCGCGAGCGGAGCGATGAAGAGACGGCTCTTGGCGTTGTGGACGATGCCCTTGGCCTGGTCGTCGACCATGTCGACGATCATTTCCACGAAGGCCTGGAAGCGGCCCGGAACGCCGGCGGTCGCGCGGCTGGCGGCGCGCCACAGGAAGAAGATGACGATCAGACCCGTCAGGCCGGACCAGAACAACGAGTCGTAATTGATGATGTCGAACTGAGCAATTGCGCTCTGTTTCTCGCCCGTATTGTTCAGATGCACCAGGTGATGCTGAATATACGCGGACTGAGGCGACACGTCGCTGGCAGCAGCCATTTGAATCCTACCCTATTTGCTGTATGCCCAGCCCTTGCGAGCTGGACGATTCCACGATTCGGTTTGCCGTAAATTTCCCGGCGCGCTATGACAACTTGCGGAACATCAAAAGCAGGAGATATCCCTTCAAGGTGAGAATCAGACCGAGCAGTGCGGCAGGCCAGACCAGCGTGTCCTGCGCCACATGCGAAAGCAGCCACAACAGCAATGCCGTTGCGAACAACTTGATCAACTCACCAGAGAGAAAGGTAAAGGGATTGGCTTTACCGGCCCGAACACTGACAGCCAGGCGCAATGCGAACAACGCATTGGGTATGAAATACGCTCCTGCCCCCGCCAGCGCCGACCAACCTGCCGCCGCCCCTCCTACAACCCCCGCTATTACTGCTGCTGCGAGCCCCATGGCGCCTTGCGCCACCAGCGCCAACAAGAGTCCGCGGCCCGCTTGAGCATTCAGCGCCGCGCGGTCCGCGTCGCTAAGCACCAGCACCCGGTCCACCGAGTCCTGATTCGCCAGAACCTGGCGCACTTCGCCCTGTTGCGACAGTTGCTGTGGTTGCATCTGCCGCGCAGGTTCGTGCCGCACTGTGTTCTGCTGCATCAAACTTCCCCGCGTAAATTCCGGCCTGGCTACCTGCCTGGCTGGAACCCCGAAAGCGCTCTTGAAATCTGCTCAAGTAGCCCCACGTAGTTCCTGACCTTGCTAAGCCAAGATTGCTTGGCTCAGCCTTCCGGCCCGGCTTTTCAGCCTGGCCGCATAGCCCTGCCCCTCGGTACTGCTCCCGGTACTGCCCTATCCGGTACTGCCCTATCCGGTACTGCCCTATCCGGTACTGCTCTCTCTTGTTTCGCTACGAAGACCAGTGCTGTCGGCACCTTTGTCCTTATCCCGCAAGCGTCAAACCCGCAGAGTATAGCGTGATTCTTTTTACCCGAGCAAATGAACTTTCGGGGGTTTGTAAGGTGACAACAAGGGCCTGAAGCCCCGCGGCTTCCGAGAGAAATTGGGGACGCGAATGCCCCTCGCCGCCGGGCGGTATCCATCCGGTCGACACAACACGATTGCGCAAAAAGAAAGCGGCCCCACCGGGGCCGCTTTGTCGTTGGAGGGCGGCGCCACCATGGCGGCGCCGCTTTCCGCGCCCGGTCAGTCGCGCTTGACCGGCGGCGGCGCCCACAGGCCGTCCAGCGCCGTATCCTGCGGCCAATACAGACGCATGCTCAGCAGGAACTGGCCTTCGTTGGCCGGCGTGGCCAGCCAGTTCGAGCGCTTGCGTTCGCCCGGGTCGCGGCGCTGGATGTAGATGTCCAGCGAACCGTCGGCGTTGTACTTCAGGCCGTCGGTACTGCGCAGGGCATAACGGTTGGCCGGGTTGTCGGCAAAGCCGTGCTTGTCGTTATAGACATGCAGCGACCAGAACGCGTTGGCCGGCGGCAACTGGCCCTTGTCGAAGTGCAGCACGTAGTCTTCGTTCGACGACAGCATGCGGCCCTTGGAGTCGGACACCGTGACCGGATACAGCACGTCTTCCGGCGTGGGCGCGCCCAGGCCCGCATAGGCGATGGCGGCGCGGCGCGTGTAGTCGGTGCCATACGTGCCGATGCCGGTCAGCACGGTGTTCCAGCCGTTGATCGGCGTGGCCAGGCGCGAGACGCCATCCGCGATGCGGCGGCCGGCCAGCGGCTGTGCGTCAGCCAGGGCCTGCTGCACGGTGGGGCTCAAGCGGCCATACGAGAACGGCTGGCGGGCATCGAGCCCGATGCGGCGCATGCGGTCCAGGATGGGCGTGTCGTTGGCGTGCGGCGGGTTGTTGCGCAGCACGTCGAAGAACAGCGTGAAGAACGAAGCGGCGTCCATCGCGGCCGCCTGTTCGGCCGGCGTGCCTTCGACCACGGTGACGGGCATCGGCATGGGTACGTCGCTGCCGATCGGCGCGGTGCCGACGCCAGGACCGGTCTGCGGATACGGCGATGCCGCGCCGCGGGCCCGGCCCGGTACCGGCACGGCCGGTGCGATCAACGGGCTGGCCGACATGTTGGCCTGGATCTGATTCACGTTGGCGTAGTCCTGCGGACCGCCGGTCTGGGTCCAGCCGATCAGCCAGCCAGTGGACGTGGGGCTGTGGATCACATCCACGCCAGGCGGCAGCGTGCCTTGCCAATTGGGGCCGACGATGGCGAAGGACTGCGCGCCAGGGCCGTTGGTGCGCGTGCCGCGCGAGGCGAACACGTCGCTCCACATGTCCAGCGCGGACAGCACGTTATAGCGGTTGCCGGTATCGGGCAGGCGCACGATCAAGGGCGCGCGCGACACATCGAACCACAGGCTGGAATACAGCGCGTCGGCGCTGGGCCACGGCGTATCGGCCGCGCGCGGGTCGGGGAACGCGGCCTTGTGGCCGAACTGGTTCACCGGCGCCTTGCCGTCCAGCGGCGACTGCACGGCGGTGGCCTTGCGGCGCGCCAATTCCATCAGCACCATCGGGTACGCGTAGACATAGGCGTCGATGGCGGTCTCGCGCAGCTCCTGCGCGCTCATCTGCGGCGCGGGCGCGGCAGCGGCGGGGTATGGCGTCTCGGACACCAGCCGCATCGACGGCCGCGGCGATTGGGCTTGCGTAGCGGTCACGAAGCAGACGCCCAGGGCGCCCGCGAGCACGGCGGCGGACCACCGGCGATTAAAAGGGGAAGTACGCATGCAAGGCTCCTTGTTGCTATTGTTTGCAGGCGAGCCGCCGCGCGTAGGCTTACCAGTTCGGGCAAGCCTCTCTGGCGCGGCACCTCTTAGTGATGACGCCCGTTCAGGATATGACCGATCACTGCAACAAGGTGCTGCCCAAAGGTTTCAAGGCGCAACGTTCCCGGGATGCCGACGCCGCACATGAAAACGCGCCCTTGCGGGGCGCGTGGGTCTTGCCTGGCGCATCCGGCCTGTCGGCACGGACGTAACAAGGTTTAACGGTGTTTAAAGTCCGGTTTGCGCTTTTCGGTGAAGGCGGCCATGCCTTCCTTCTGGTCTTCGGTGGCGAACAGCGAATGGAACACGCGGCGTTCGAACAGCAGGCCTTCGTTGAGCGACCCCTCGAAGGCGCGGTTGACGCATTCCTTGGCCATCATGACCGACGGCAGCGACATCGAGGCGATGACGGTAGCGGCGTCCATGGCTTCTTCCATGAGCTTGTCGGCCGGCACGACACGCGACACCAGGCCGGCGCGCTCGGCTTCTTCGGCGCCCATCATGCGGGCGGTCAGTGCCATGTCCATGGCCTTGGCCTTGCCCACCGCGCGCGGCAGGCGCTGGGTGCCGCCGGCGCCGGGGATGACGCCCAGCTTGATTTCGGGCTGGCCGAACTTGGCGCTGTCGGCAGCGATGATGATGTCGCACATCATGGCCAGTTCGCAGCCGCCGCCCAGCGCGTAGCCGGCCACCGCCGCGATCACGGGCTTCTTGATGCGCTTGAGGGTTTCCCAGTTGCGCGTGATGTATTCGCTGCCGTAGACATCCATGTACGACCAGTCTTTCATGGCGCCGATGTCGGCCCCGGCGGCGAAGGCTTTTTCGCTGCCGGTGATGACCACGGCGCCGATGCCGGCGTCGGCTTCAAAGGCCAGCAGCGCCGCCCCGAGCTCGTCCATCAGTTGATCGTTGAGCGCGTTGAGCGCCTTGGGGCGGTTCAGCGTCAGCAGACCGACGCGGCCGCGGGTTTCGACCAGCACAAACGACTCGCTCATTGAATGTCTCCAGGGGAAGGATGAAATAAGATATGCGCATGGATAAAACCGATGCTTTCCCCGTACTTTACCGCCTCGCGCCCCATGACCCCGCCGGACACCGCTACCGGATAACCCTAACCGTCCAGGCCCCCTCGCCGGACGGCCAGCGGCTGTCGTTGCCGGCCTGGATTCCGGGCAGCTACCTGATCCGTGATTTCTCGCGCCAGATCGAGTCGCTGACGGCCTATTCGGGCAATCGGCGCGTGGTTGTCGACAAAATAGACAATCACACCTGGCAGGCCGCGCCTTGCGACGGACCGCTGCGGGTGGAATATGCGGTGTACGCCTGGGACCTGTCGGTGCGCGGCGCCCATCTGGACGAAACGCACGGCTTTTTCAACGGCACCAGCGTGTTCCTGCGGGTGCACGGACAAGACCACCTGCCCTGCCTGGTGGACCTGGCGCCGCCGCGCGGCATCGACGGCTGGAAGGTCTACACCAGCCTGCCGGAAGCCCGCGGCCACCAGGGCGCGGCGCGCCGGCATGGGTTCGGGCGTTATCTGGCGCCGGACTACGACGCGCTGATCGACCATCCGGTGGAAATGGGCACGCCGCAGGTGGCGAGCTTCACGGCGCATGGCGCCGAGCACGAACTGGTGTTCACGGGCGTGGCGCCCAACCTGGACCTGGCCCGCATCACGGACGACGTTCGCAAGATCTGCGAAACCCAGATCGCATTTTTCGAGCCGCGCACGAAGCGCGCGCCGTTCCTGGACAGCGCCGATCGCTATGTGTTCATGACGATGGTGACGGGCGACGGCTACGGCGGCCTGGAGCATCGCGCGAGCACGGCGCTGATGACGGCGCGCAAGGATCTGCCGGTGCTGGGCCAGCAAGGCCAGGGCGACGGCTACCGCGGCTTTCTGGGGCTGGTCAGCCACGAGTACTTTCACACCTGGAACGTGAAGCGGATCAAGCCGCAGGCGTTCGTGCCGTACGACCTGTCGCAGCCGGATCTGTCGCGGCTGCTGTGGGTGTTCGAGGGGTTCACGTCTTACTACGACGATCTGCTGCTGTTGCGTTCGACTGCGATCACGCAGAGCGATTATCTGCGGCTGCTGGCCAAGACGATCACGAGCGTGGCGCGCACGCCGGGGCGGCACAAGCAGTCGGTGGCGGAAAGCTCGTTCGATGCCTGGACGCGCTATTACAAGCAGGATGAAAACTCACCGAATGCGCTGGTGAGCTATTACACGAAGGGTGCGCTGGTGGCGTTGGGGCTGGATCTGTTGATCCGCCAGGAATCCGCCGGGTCGTATTCGCTGGATGATGTGATGCGGCTGCTGTGGCAGCGCTATGGGCGGGATTTCTATCAGGGCAAGCCGCAAGGGTTGCCGGAAGATGGGCTGCCTGGGTTGATCCAGGAAGCGACCGGGGTGGATGCGCGGCGCTTCATCGCCCGCTATGCCTATGGCGTGGCGGATGTGCCGCTGGCCGAACTGCTGGCGCCGCATGGAATCAAGGTGCAGTGGAAGGTGTCGGCGAATATTCCTTCGCTGGATGTGCGTACGCGCAAGCAGGGGGACTCACTGGTGCTGGCTACCGTGTTGGAAGGCGGGGCTGGGCATAAGGGGGGGTTGTCGGCGGGGGATCTGTTGGTGGCTATTGATGGGTTGAAGGTTGAGGGGGCTGCGGGGGTGGAGGTGTTGCTCGGGCAGTATCGGGTGGGGGATCGGGTGGATGTGCATGTGTTTCGGCGGGATGAGTTGAGGGTGTTTACGGTTCGGTTGAGTGGGCCTGAGGCGTTGGATTGTGTGTTGACTGTTGGGTAAAGTTTTTTTTATGGTTTTGGTTAAGGGCTCTTCTTTGGAAGGGCCCTTTGTTTTTTTGCGTCGGTTTGAGTTCTTTAGCCGCGCGTGACGGGGCAGGCGGGTGATCGCCGTCAGTTTGAGGTTGGCGCGGTTTGCGGGGCCCGCCTCGTGCCGGCCGCGCGGGCGGCCTTACGAGGCTTACGCGGTGTCTTGCGTCGCGTGATGACGCTGCGCGCTGGCGGCGGGGTCGCTGTGATTTCGGGCGGGGTGTTGGCGACTTGTCGTTGCGTTGCTCAGTTCAGTTTTGCGCCTGAGACTTCTACCGCGTTTTTCCAGGTGGCGAGTTCTTTTTCTATGTGGTCGGCGAAGACTTGGGGGGTAGAGCCTACGGTTTCGTAGCCGTAGCTGTTCAGTTGGGCCTTCAGGTCGGGGGTCTGGATGGCGGTGGCGATGGCGGTGCTCAGGGTGTCCAGGATGGGGGGTGGGGTGTTGGCGGGGGCCAGGATGCCGTACCAGCCGTTGACGACGAAGCCTGGGACGGATTCGGCGACGGTGGGGACGTTGGGGAGCAAGGGGGAGCGGTGGTCGCCAGTGACGGCCAGGGCTTTGAGTTTGCCGGATTGCACTTGGGGGAGCGAGGTGGAGATGCTGTCGAACATCAGGGAGACTTCGCCGCCCAGCAGGGCGACGACGGCGGGGCCGCTGCCTTTGTAGGGGACGTGCATCATGTCGGTGCCGGTGCGGGCCTTGAACATTTCGGCGGCCAGGTGGCTGGTGTTGCCGTTGCCGGCGGAGGCGAAGCTGAGTTTGCCGGGGTGGGACCTGGCGTAGGCGATGAGGTCGGGGATGTTGTCGGCGGGGGTGGCGAGCGGGGCCGAGACGAGCATGGGCAAGGTGGCGACGAGGGAGACCGGGGCGAAGTCGCGGCGGGTGTCGTACGGTAGCGAGGGGTAGAGGCTGGGGTTGATGGCGTGGGCGGCCAGGACCATGAGCAGGGTGTAGCCGTCGGGTTTGGCGCGGGCCAGTTGCGAGGACGCGATGGCGCCGCCTGCGCCGGGTTTGTATTCCAGGACGACGGGCTGGCCCCACTTCTTTTGCAGGGCGGCGCCCAGCGGGCGGGCGAGGATGTCGGCGCTGCCGCCCGGCGGGTAGGGGATCAGCAGGGTGATGGGCTTGTCGGGGTAAGGGCCGGCGGCTTGTGCGGGGGACGCCGCAAGCAGAGTCACCGTGGCGGCGGCCAGAGCAGCGAGGAAGGAACGAGGCATGGCGGGGCTCCTGGGTTTTCGGACGAGAGGTCTGCGCAGATGCGGCTGGCGTGTCCTGCTTTTGCGCCCTGCTGGTGCGCCAGCCAGCGCGCCAGATCACACGTAGCGCGGGGTGCCGGCGGGGTCGAGCTGGATGGTGCGCTGCGGGTCGGGGAACTGCAACGGGGCTTCGGTGACGGACTGCAGGAAGTCGGGGCTGATGCCTTGCAGCACGGCGTGGACGCGCAGGCCGTCGGGGGTGACGTCGATGACAGCCAGGTCGGTGTAGATACGGGTGACGACGCCGGCGCCGGTGAGCGGATAGCTGCATCGGCGCAGGATCTTGGGTGCGCCGTCGCGGTCGCGATGTTCCATGATGGCCAGGACCTGCTTGGCGCCGACGGCCAGATCCATGGCGCCGCCGACCGCGGGGATGGCGTCGGCGGCGTCGGTTTTCCAGTTGGCGAGGTCGCCGCTTTCTGAGACCTGGAAGGCGCCGAGCACGGCGTAGTCGAGGTGGCCGCCGCGCATCATGGCGAACGAGATGGTGTGCTCGGTGACGGACGCGCCGGGCAAGAGCGTGATGGGCAGGCGGCTGGCGTTGATGAGGTCGGGGTCGATGGCGTCGCCCACGGCGGCGGGGCCCATGCCGAGGATGCCGTTTTCGCTTTGCAGCAGGATGTCCTTATCGGGCGGCAGGTAGTCGCCGACCAGGGTGGGCATGCCGATGCCGAGGTTGACGATGGCGCCGTCGGGGATATCGTTGGCGAGCAGTTGGGCGACTTGTTGGCGGGTCAGGGGGGTCTGCATGTCAGGTCTCCACCCGGACGACGGCTTTGACGAAAAGGCCTTGGGTCATGATCTGCTCCGGCACGAAGGTGCCCAGCGGCACGACGTCGTCGACCTGGGCGATGGCGTGGCCGGCGGCCATGCACATGACGGGGTTGAAGTTGCGGGCGGCGTGGCGGTACATGAGGTTGCCCCAGCGATCGCCCTGGTGGGCGCGGATCAGAGCATAGTCGCCGCGCAGCGGCTGTTCGAGCACGTAGCCGACGCCGTCGATGACTTCCTGGTGGCGGCCCTGCGCCAGTTCGGTGCCATAGCCGGTGGGGGTGTAGAACGGCCCCAGGCCGGCGCCGGCCGCACGCAGGCGTTCGGCCAGGGTGCCTTGGGGCACGCATTCCAGTTCGACTTCGCCGGCTCGGAAGGCGCGCGCGAAGGCTTCGGAGTTGGGGGGCCGCGGGTGCGAGCAGATGATTTTCCTGACCTGCTTGCGGTTGAGCAGCGCGGCAATGCCGCGGTCCCAGGTGCCGGCGTTGTTGGCGATCACGGTGAGGTCGCGGCGACCCAGTTCGGCCAGGCAGTGCAGCAGTTCGAAGGGCACGCCGGCTTCGCCGAAGCCGCCGACCAGCACGGAGGCGCCGTCGGGAATGATGGCCACGGCCTCGGCCATGGACGCCTGAATCTTGTCGATCACTTATTGCTCCTGCGCGATGCCCGCGGCGGCCACGATCTGTTGCCAGCGCGCGCGTTCCTGGTCGATGAAAGCGGCGAACTCGGCCGGCGTGTCGCCGCCGGCCTGCCCGCCCATGGCGCGGAACCGCGCGCTGATGTCCGGGCTGCGGACCACGTCGCGGGTGGCGGCATAGAGGGTGTCGATGATCGGGCGCGGGGTGCCGGCGGGAGCGACCAGGCCGAACCAGGCCGTGACGACCATGTCCTTGACGCCGGCCTCGGCCATGGTGGGCACGTCGGGCAGTTCGGCCAGGCGCTGGTCGCTGGTGACGGCCAGCGCGCGCAGCTTGCCGGACTGGATGTACGGCATGGAGCTGGGCAGGTTGTCGATCATGAAGGTGAACTGCTGGCCCAGCAACGCGGCCACGGCGGGACCGGCGCCCTTGTAGGGCACGTGGGTGCCCTGGATGCCGGCGCGCTGCTTGAAGAGTTCTGCGGACAGGTGCGGCGACTGGCCGGACCCGGAACTGCCGAACGAGATCCTGCCCGGCTCGCGCCGCGCGTCGGCCAGCAGGTCAGCGACGTTGCGCACGGGCGACGCGGCGTTGACGACCAGCACGTTGGGCACCGAGATGACGCGGGTGACGGGTGCGAAGTCGGCGGCCTGGTAGGGCAGCGTCCTGTAGAGCGCGTAGTTGATGGCGTTGGGGCCGATGTTGCCCATCAGCAGCGTGTAGCCGTCGGGCTTGGCGCGCGCCAGGGCCTGGGCGCCGATGATGCCGGCTGCGCCGGCGCGATTTTCCACGATGACCTGCTGGCCCAGCCTGGCGGCCAGTTTGTCCGCGATGAGGCGTGCGGCGATGTCGGTGGTGCCGCCGGGCGAGGCCGGGATGATGAGGGTGATGGGTCGCTCGGGCCAGGCCGCCTGCGCGGGGCCTGCCAGGGTGATCGCCAGCGCGCTGGCGGCCAGCCAGCGTTGCGGGTGCAACATGCTTGTCTCCCTACGTGATCATCGAACGGATCAACTTGTGCGGGAGAGTGTGTGCGCGGCAGGCGGAAATGCCTATTCCGGAATGTGGAGGAGCGGCTTCGCCTGTGCCGAAGAGCCGCCGTTGCAGCGCGTAGCGAAGGCATCGGCGCGGAGATCCGCGGATTCAAGACGGCGTCGAAACCGCGCCGCCGCATAACGCTCGCTCGGCGCCCGGTCAGCGCCCCGGCCGCGCCGCCATCTTGACGGCCGTCTGCAGAAAGGCCTGCAGGGCGCGGTTGCGGCCCAGGCGCCGGGTGACGGCGTAGACGGTGCCGCGCGACAGTTCGGTGGGCAACGCGCAGACCGCGATGCGGTCGGCGAAATGGCCGCAGGCGGATTGGGGCACCAGCGCCACGCCCAGCCCGGCCGCCACCAACGCCAATTGGGCGGGCACTTCGGCCACGCGCTGGGCCACGGTGTGCGCGATGCCGGCGCGGGCGCAGGCGTCGGCCAGGCCGCGGGCAAAGCCCGAGGTGTCCGGGCGCAGCATCACGAAGGCATCCTGCGCCAGGTCGGCCAGCGCCAGGCGTTTCCTGGCGGCCAGCCGGTGGCCGGCGGGCAAGGCCGCCACGACGGAGTCGGGCCATAGCGCCAACGATTGCAGCTCGTCGTCGTCCACCGCGGTGCGCGAGATGCTGACGTCGATGCGTTGCCCGCGCAGCGCGTCCAGCTGCGCGGCCGGGTTCATTTCGTTGAGCAGCACGGACACCTGGGGATGGGTGGCGGCATGGCGCGCGATCAGCGCCGGCACCGGGCCCAGGAAGTGCGATCCGGACAGGCCGATCTCGATGCGCCCCGCCCTGCCCTGGTCGACTTCGCGGGCTCGCACGGTGGCGTCCTTCAAGCCGGCCAGCGTGGCGCGCACGTCGTTCAGGAAGGCCGCGCCGGCCTCGGTCAGCGCCACCCGGCGGTTGTTGCGGTCGAACAGCTTGACGTCGAGCTCGCGTTCAAGCTGCGCGATCTGCAGGCTGAGCGGCGGCTGCGAAATATGCAGCCGGGCTGCCGCGCGGGTGAAGTTCAGTTCTTCGGCCAGCACGGCGAAATAGCGAAGTTGGCGGAGTTCCATGGTGGCCAATGATTTGCGAAATATATGAAACCAGACAAAAACTATATTGGAAACTATCGTTCGCCGCGAGCAGAATTGTTTGGCGCCGATCGGGCGCAGCCATTTCTTCCGGAGGCCCCGCCATGACCACGCCGCCCCGCGCCCTGCGCATCGGCCAGATCGTTCCCAGTTCCAACACCACCATGGAAACGGAGATCCCGGCCATGCTGCGGCTGCGCGAGACCATCGCGCCCGAGCGCTTCACCTTCCATTCCAGCCGCATGCGCATGAAGCAGGTGACGGCGGCCGAGCTGGCCTCGATGGACCGCGAGTCCGACCGCTGCGCGCAAGAGCTGTCCGACGCCCGCGTGGACGTGCTGGGCTATGCCTGCCTGGTGGCCATCATGGCGCAAGGCCTGGGCTACCACCGCGTATCGCAGGAGCGGCTGCACCAGGCGACCGTCGACAACGGCGCGCCGGCACCCGTCATTTCCAGCGCGGGTGCGCTGGTGGAAGGCCTGCACGCCATCGGCGCGCGCAAGGTCGCCATCCTGACGCCCTACATGAAGCCGCTGACCAAGATGGTGGTGGACTACATCGAAAACGAAGGCATCGAAGTGCACGACAGCCTGTCGCTGGAGATCGCCGACAACCTGAAGGTGGGCGCGCAAGACCCGCTGGCGCCGGCCAGCCATGTCAACCGCCTGGACACGCGCGGCGTGGATGCCGTGGTGCTGTCGGCCTGCGTGCAGATGCCGTCGCTGGCCTCGATCCAGCCGGTGCAGGACCGCCTGGGCCTGCCGGTGGTGACGGCGGCCGCGGCCACCGTGTATCGCATGCTCAAGGTGCTGGGCCTGGAAACCCGCGTGCCCGATGCCGGCGCGCTGCTGACCGGCAAGTATTGAACGCTATTTGCCGAACGACAGGACCTCGTTGGCGTTGACGATAGCGGCAGCGATGTCCTCGGTCGTGACGCGCTTGTTCATGGCCTGTTCGCGAATCAGGTCGTAGGCCTGCCCTTCCGTCACGTTGCGGGTACGCATCAGGATGCTCTTGGCTTCCGAGATGCGGCGCGCGCCCAGCAGCTTGCCTTCGAGCTTGCGCAGCCGGCGCGCGTGCGACTTGATGTCGTCGCAGACCTGCCGCGCCACCACCAGCGTCGACAGCAGGCCGAACGAACGCACCGGCGACGGCAGCACAGCCTTGGCCCCG
Organism: Achromobacter sp. DH1f; assembly: GCF_000633435.1. Classification (NCBI taxonomy): domain Bacteria; kingdom Pseudomonadati; phylum Pseudomonadota; class Betaproteobacteria; order Burkholderiales; family Alcaligenaceae; genus Achromobacter; species Achromobacter sp. DH1f. The sequence continues at coordinate 52,574 of NZ_AYMF01000029.1, forward strand.
ATGCGCAGCACCGCTTCGACAATGGTGGGATTCTCGTAGGTGACGATGGCGATGACCATCGGCGCCTCGTCGCTCTTGGCCCACTCGAACCCCAGGTCGATGACGTCCGGTCGCACAGCCAGAAACACCACATCCAGCCCCTCCGGCAAGGTCGGCGCCGGCGGCCAGAAGGTCTGTACCTGACAGCCGATGCGTTGCAGCTGTTGCGTCAGCTGCCTGCCGTCGGCGTCGTCCGGATGGTAGACGACAACGCGCAGGGTGCGCAGGTCTTTCAGCAGCGATGGCGTCGCGCGCATCACGCGCAGGCGGCTTGCCGGCTCCACCGTCAGATCTCCAGCGAACTCAAGGTCGCCGTCCAGTCGCCCAGCGAGTGGGTGACGAGGTACGGATCGGGATGCACCGGCCGGGTGGCCTCGCGCACGATGGTGAACTGCCCCTTGCCGTTGACCCGCCCCACCCGCGGATACAGGCAGGTGTGGTGGTTGGCGGGGTCGATGCGCACGCGGCCCTGCGGCGCATCGAATTCGCTTTGCAGCACCCGCGGCAGGATCTGCGCGATCTCGTCGGTGCCGGTGTCGCGGTAGGCATTGGCAAAGATGTGCATCTGGAAGTAGGCCGCTTCCCAGCACAGATTGGGCACGCAGTCCGCGCCGAAACGCCGCCGCAACCGCTCCAGGCAGCGATGATTGACCTCGGAATCGATCGACTGGAAATAGGGCGCCGAGGTGAAATGCCCCGCGGCCACCTCGGGTTCCATCTGCGAGATCTCGGCCTCTGACGTGGTCAGGCTGGCGATCGGCATGGTCTTGGGATCGAAACCGGCGTCGGCATAGGCGCGGTAAAGGCAGGCCGTGGAATTTCCCACCACCGTCGAGAAGATGAAGTCCGGGCGCTTGTTGCGGATGTCGTCGAGAATTTCGCGGTAGTCGCGTTCGGTCGCCGTCAGCGGCACGTAGCGCTCTCCCAGCTTGGCGCTGTCCTGGCGTTGCAGCACCAGCTCGCGCATGATGCGATTGGACTCGTACGGATAGATGTAGTCCGAACCGATCAGGTAGACGCGGGCGCCGAAGTTGGCGGTCATGAATTCGGCCAGTTGCACGCTGTTCTGGTTGGGCGCGGCCCCCGTGTAGATGATGTTGTTGGAGAACTCGAAGCCTTCGTACAGCGTCGGGTAGAACAGCAGCCGGTTCCATTTCTCGACCACCGGCAGCACGGCCTTGCGGCTGCTGGACATATAGCAGCCGAAGATGACGTTGACGCGGTCTTCGGTGATCAGCTTTTCAGCCAACACGCTGTAGATGGCGGGATCCGAGCGCGGGTCGTAGCGCACCGGCACGACCTCGCGTCCATCGACGCCGCCGGCCTCGTTGATCTCATCGATGGCCAGCAGCGTGCCTTGCAGCTGCGAGCGGCCGATCGTAGATGTGGCCCCCGTTTCAGAGAACAACACGCCCACACGGATAGGATCTTTGTTTGCCATGGTCTGAGGAGTCGAAGCACAGAGGTCAATCGGTCCAGGTGATCAGTTTCAACATAGGCACGGGCCGCGTCAACACGTGGATTCCTGGGGGTCTCAGCCGAGCGTGGCGCGGCCGTAACCATGGGCCAGCGCGGCGGGCAACGCCGCCGCGTTCAGCACGATCCGGTACCCGCGGTATCCGAACATCGCCCGCAGCTGGGGTTCCGCGCGGCCATCCAGCGCCACGCATTGCACCCGCAGGCCGCCGCGGCGCAGTGCCAGAACCGCTTCGCGCGCATCGTCCACCAGGTAGCGCGGATCGTGCACGTCGATGTCTGACGGCGCCCCATCGGTGACGACGATGAGGGCACGCCGCTCGCCGGGCATCCGCAGCGCCAGCTCGCCGGCATGGCGCAGCGCCGCGCCCAGGCGCGTCGAATAGCGGGCGCGCGCCGCCGCGATGCGGCCCAGCGCCGCGTCCACAGGCGCCGCGCCCGCGTCCAACAGGCGGTAATAGTGCACCGCGGCACGCGTGTCGGAACAAAAGCCGTGCACCGCGATGCGGTCGCCGCTTCCTGCCACCGCGCCCACGAGCAGCGCCGCCGCGCGCTTTTCCAGGTCAAGCACGGTGGCGCCGTCCTGCGCGGGGTCATTGGCCGAGGCGGACAGGTCCAGCAGCACCAGCGTGCTGCAAACGCCGGGCTGGCTGCCCGGCCGCTGGAAAAAACGCGCGTCCGGCGCCAGGTCCAGACGGCGGTCGATCATGACTTCGATGGCGGCATTCAGGTCGATGTCATCCCCCTCCCATTGGCGCCGCAGCCGTCGCGCCCGGTCCAGGCGACGCGAACGCGGCAGTGCCAGCCGGGGCTGGCGCAGCCCCGCCAACAGCGGTGCCTCGGCACGCCAGCCCGGCAGACGCTCGATCACGGTGCACCAATCCGGCCGGCTGCGCGCCAGCCGGTAGTCCCATTCGGGATAGAGGTAACGCCCCAGTTCGGTGTCTTCGTCCGACGCCGCCTGGGCATCGCCCGGCGTGGTCTCGCGCGGCTGCGGCGCCGCGCCCTGGCTTCCCAGGGCCAGCGCGGGCGGCGGCTCGGCGGCATCGCCGTAATCCCACAGATAGCTGTTGTCGTCGCGATAGGCCACCGGCACCACGTATTGCAGCGGATTGAAGCGCACCCGCATCTGGCCCAGGTCATTGGCCAGCAACGAACCCAGCCGGCGGAACGCGGCAATATCGGCCAGGTCGATGGCGGCCTGCGCTTCGAATAGATCGCGCCCCTTGTTGACCCAGTGGTTGTCATCGCGCAGCGTGACATCCATCAACAGGCGGCACAGGCGTTGCATCAGCGCGGAAAAACTGAGGTCGGCCGGATCGGGCAGTGACGGCACGAATGGACGAAACCAGCGGCGCACGCCGGGGTAACTGGCCGCCAGCACCCGTTCCACCCGCGCGTCCTCGATGGCGGACACCACCGCCAGGCCCATCGGCTTGAGACTGGCGACCGGCTGGGCGGCGGGCGAATACAGCAGGTGGGCCGCGGCGTGGGCGACGGCGGCGTGATCCCTTGCGGCGACGCTGGACGCGGCGCCCACCGGCGCGGCGTTGTCCGGCACCAGCAGATGCGTCGACGTCAGCACCGGCCGCGTCGGGCCGTCGGCCGCCTCGGGGTCCGTCGGCTCCACCGTCATGGCACGCTCGGACAGGCCGCACAACAACCACGAGAGGCCCGGCCGGACCTTGTCCGGCGTCGCCGTGCGCACGCGCGCGGCGGCGCCCTCCCCGGTTCCGAACGTCGCAAGCGCGCGCATCGTCATTCCAGGTTGGCGTCGATCAGCGCCCGTAACGCCGCCGCCATGTCGGGATCGTCGGTCAGGGCGCGCGTCATGGTCATGTCGCAGCTCTCGGCCGGGCTGACGCCGTCGCGGATCAGCACGCCGGCATAGATCAGCATGCGCGTCGACACGCCTTCGTCCAGGCCATGGTGCTTGAGCTCGCGCGAACCCTGCGCGATGCGCACCAGCCGGCGCGCCAGGCTGGCGTCGATGCCGGCCTCGTGCGCAACGATCGCCGCTTCATGATCGGCGTCGGGATAGTCGAAGTCCAGCGCCACGAAACGCTGGCGCGTCGATGGCTTGAGATCCTTGGCGCTGCTCTGGTAGCCGGGGTTGTACGACACCACCAGCTGAAAGTCTGGATGCGCGTGGACCACCTCGCCCTTCTTGTCCAGCGGCAGGATGCGGCGTGCGTCGGTCAACGGGTGGATCACCACGGTGGTGTCCTGGCGCGCCTCGACCACCTCGTCCAGGTAGCAGATGCCGCCATGGCGCACCGCCAGCGTCAGCGGACCGTCGTGCCAGGCCGTCCCGTCGGCGTCCAGCAAATAGCGGCCGACCAGGTCGGACGCGGTCATGTCTTCGTTGCAGGCCAGGGTCACCAACGGCCGGCCAAGCTTCCACGCCATGTATTCCACGAAGCGCGTCTTGCCGCAGCCGGTAGGGCCTTTCAGGATGAGCGGCAGCCGGTGCGCATAGGCATGCGCGTACAACTCGACCTCACGGCCGCTGGGACGGTAATACGGTTCTTGCGCAATCCGGTAGGCGTCGAGCAGAGCGGCCACGATGCAGATCCTTTGCAGCGGTCCGGCCAGCACCTGGCCGGACCTGGCGAACGGGAGGGGTCTAGCGGTGTTGCGGCGCCTCGTTGGGAATGCCTTCGATGGGGCATTCCGGCGTGCCCACGGTCGAACGCGTGAACGATTCGACCTGTTTGCGGGTGCCTTCCGGATCGTTGATCCAGTTGGCGTAGAAGTTATAGGGGCACGCCGCGACGCCGCTGGCGTCCTCGCCCGAATTGATCTTGCCGGTGTAGCCGCGATGCACCAGCTTGAACAGGTGGTTCTGCGACTGCATGTTCTTGCGCGCGTCGCGGATCAGGCTGGTCGACAGTTCGGCGTACTGGATGCCCATTTCTTCTTCGCCGCATTCGCCGAGGGTACGTCCGTCGAAACCGATGATGGCGGAATGGCCGAAATAGGAATAGACACCGTCGAAACCCGCCGCATTGGCCACTGCCACATAGACGTTGTTCATCCAGGCCATGGCCTTCGATACCATCACCTGCTGATCCTTGGCGGGGTACATATAGCCCTGGCATCGCACGATCAGCTCGGCGCCCCGCATGGCGCAGTCGCGCCAGATCTCGGGATAGTTGCCATCGTCGCAGATGATCAGGCTGATCTTCAAGCCCTTCGGGCCTTCCGACACGTAGGTGCAATCGCCCGGATACCAGCCCTCGATCGGCACCCACGGCATGATCTTGCGGTACTTCTGCACGATCTCGCCCTGGTTGTTCATCAGGATCAGCGTGTTGTAGGGCGCCTTGTTGGGATGTTCTTCGTGGCGCTCGCCGGTCAGCGAGAACACGCCCCAGACGTTGGCCTTGCGGCAGGCCTCGGCGAACACCGCGGTCTCCTCGCCCGGAATCGCCGCGGCGGTGTCGTACATTTCCTTGGCGTCGTACATGATGCCGTGGGTCGAGTACTCGGGGAAGATGACCAGGTCCATGCCGGGCAGGCCGCGCTTCATGCCCACCACCATATCGGCGATCTTGCGGGCGTTGTCCATCACCTCGGCCTTGGTGTGCAGGCGCGGCATCTTGTAGTTCACGACGGCCACGCCCACGCAATCGTTGCTGCTGGAGATATCTCCATGTCTCATGACAATGCTCCTCAAAGGTTGACGGTCATACCGTCAGGAAAGACCTGATCTTGTCCTGGTCCAGGCCGGCCCGGCCCGCCTCGTGCACGATGCGGCCGCGATCGATCACCAGGAAGCGGTCGGCAAGATCGAGCGCAAAGCTCAGCATCTGTTCGGACACGACGATGGCGAAGCCCTGTTCCTCGCGCAACGCGTTCAGCGCCCGCGCGATGTCCTTGATGATCGATGGCTGGATGCCCTCGGTCGGTTCGTCCAGAATCAGTACCCGCGGGTTGGAAATCAGCGCGCGAGCGATCGCCAGTTGCTGCTGCTGTCCGCCCGACAGATTGCCGCCCTTGCGTCGACGCATCTCTTGCAGCACGGGAAAGAAGCGGTACAGGTAGTCCGGCACCGCTTTGATCCGGCTGTGCTCGGCGCCGGTCAGGATGTTCTGCTCGACCGTCAGGAACGGAAAGATCATGCGCCCCTGCGGCACGAAGGCCAGCCCGTTGCGCACCCGCTGGTAGCTGGCCAGCCCGGACAGCTCGGTGTCGCCCAGCCGGATGCTGCCGGACCCCGAACGCAGCATGCCGATCAGCGCCTTGAGCAAGGTGGTCTTGCCCATGCCGTTGCGGCCCATGATGGCCACCGATTCGCCCGGCCCCACCTCGAAACTCACGTCGCGGATGACGTGCGATTCGCCGTAGCTCACATTCAACCCGTCGATGCGAAACACGGATGTCTCCCTTTCAATGACCCAGGTACACGTCGAGCACGCGCGGGTCGGCTTGCACCTCGGCCACGCTGCCCTCGCTTAGCAGCCGCCCCTGGTGCAGCACCGTGACCTTGTGGGCGATGCGTTTGACGAAATCCATGTCGTGCTCGATCACCACCACCGACTTGCCGCGCGCAATGCGCACCAACAGCTCGGCGGTCTGTTCCCGTTCACGCGGACTCATGCCCGCCACCGGTTCATCCAGCAGCAACAGGCGCGGCTCCTGCATCAGCAACATGCCGATCTCCAGCCATTGCTTCTGGCCGTGGCTGAGACGCCCCGCCTTTTCGGCCAGCCGGTCGGCCAGGAAAACCTGCGCCGCCATCGCCTGGATGCGCTCGCGCACCTCGGCCGTGCGCCGAAAGCGCAGCGAACGGATCACGCCGTGCACATTCGGCAGCGATATCTCGAAGTTCTCCAGCACCGTCAGGTCTTCGTACACCGATGGCGTCTGGAACTTGCGGCCGACCCCTGCCCGTACGATGTCGAACTCCGCCAGCCGCACCAGGTCGCGGCCCTCGAACATCACGCGCCCCGCCGACGGTCGGGTCTTGCCGCAGATGATGTCCAGCAAGGTGGTCTTGCCCGCGCCGTTGGGCCCGATGATGACGCGCAGTTCGTCCTGCGCCACGCTCAGGCTCAGCCCGTCGACCGCGCGAAAGCCGTCGAACGACACGGTCAGGTCCTCGACGCTCAGGATGACGCCAGCGCTGGGGCGGTCAACATGCATATCCATGACGGGTGACTCAGACAGGTCCAGTGCAGTGGTCATCGCGCGCTCCCGACGGTGCGGCGTGCCTGCCACTGGCTGACCACGCCGGCCAGGCCGTTGGGCATTGCCACCACCACCACGATGAAGATCGCGCCCAGGAAATACAGCCAGATCTCGGGAAAGGTCTCGGACAGATACGATTTGAGAAAGCCGATCAGCAACGCGCCCACCACCGCGCCGGGAATCGACAGCCGGCCGCCGACCGCGGCATAGATCACCATCTCGATCGACGCCACGACACCGATCGACCCTGGTGAGATCAGCCCCACCTGCAGGGTGAAGAACGCCCCGCCGATGGACGACAGGATGGCCGCGACGCAGAACACGCAAGCCTTCACATGCGCGGTGTCATAGCCCGAAAAGCGCACGCGGTCTTCGCGATCGCGGATGGCAATGAGGATCTTGCCGAGCCGGCTGCGCACGATGAACAATGCCGCCACCATGGCCAGCGTCAGCACGGCCGCCTCGACCAGATACAGCACCTGCTTGCCATCGTCGCCGACGATGTCCCAGCCGAGCAGCGTGCGAAAATCGGTGATTCCGTTGGCGCCGCCGGTGTCGCCTTGCTGGCCGATGATCAGGACGGTCAGCGTCATCGCCAGTGCCAGCGTCACGATGGCGAAGTACACGCCGCCGACCCGCTTGCGAAAGATCGCCAGGGAAAACAGATACGCCGCCGCGCCCGGTAGCGCCACGATCAGCAACAGCGTCCATCCCAATGAATGGAACGGCAGCCACCACACGGGCAGGTTGTCGACGCTGCTCCACACCATGAAGTCGGGCAGCTCGGGAGCGGACGCCTCCAGCTTCAGGAACATGGCCATCATGTAGCCGCCCAATCCGAAGAAGATGCCCTGCCCCAGGCTCAGCACGCCGCAGTAGCCCCAGGTCAGCACGATGCCGATCGCCACGAAGGCCAACGCCATGTATTTGCCGAGCAGGTTGAGCCGGAACGGGTCCAGCGACAACGGCATCACGGCCAGGATCAGCAACGCCACCAACGCCAGCGCGATTTCCTCGGTTCTTCGGTGCAAGGTCTTCATCGTGTCATCCTCGCGTCTTGGCTGCGAACAGCCCGTTGGGGCGGAAGTACAGCACCACGATCACCAGGACCAGGATCGTGACCTTGGCCATCGAGCCGCTCATCAGGTATTCCAGCGTGGTCTGTGATTGCGCGATCGCCAGCCCCGAGAAGGCGGTGCCCAGCAGGCTTTGCACCCCGCCGAACACCACCACGATGAACGAGTCGACGATATACAGCTGGCCGGTTCCCGGGTTGGTGGAGCCGATCATGGTGAATACGCAGCCAGCAATGCCTGCCAGGCCGGATCCCAGCGCGAACGTCAGGGCATCGACTCGCCGCGTGTTGATGCCCACGGCGCCCGCCATGGCGCGGTTCTGGGTCACCGCCCTCACCCGCAGCCCCCATGCGCTGCGGTACAGCAGCAGGTAGACGCCCAGCGCCACCAGCAGCGTCAGCCCCAGGATGAAGATGCGGTTCAGCGGAAATTGCAGATCGGGCGTCGGCTCCCAGGCGCCGCTCAACCATGAGGCCAGCGGCACGCTGACTTCCTGTGCGCCGAAGATCGAGCGATAGGTCTGCTGCAGGATCAGGCTCAGACCCCAGGTCGCCAGCAGCGTGTCCAGCGGCCGGTTGTAGAACCAGCGGATGAAGCCGCGCTCAAGCAAGTAGCCAAACGCCGACGTCGCCAGGAACGCCAGGGGGATCGCCACGAACAGATAGACGTCCATCCACCCGGGCGCCCAGCGCTGGAATGCCACCGACACCAGATAGGTGGTGTAGGCGCCCATGGCCATCAACTCGCCATGGGCCATGTTGATGACGCCCATCAGGCCGAACACCACGGCCAGGCCGATCGCCATCAGCAGCAGAATGCTGAACAGGCTGATCCCGTTGAAAAACTGCATCGCGGCGATATCGATGTTCATGATCGCGTTCCATGCGCCGACGACGGCGCCCTCGGCGGTTGGCAGGCCCGTTTACAGCTTGGGGAAGGGATTGGGTTCGATCAGGTCGGCCGATTCCCAGACCACGTCGAACTGGCCGTCGGGCCGAGCACGGCCCACGCGCACTTTTTTCCACACGTGATGGTTCTTCTCGTGCACCCGCACCGTGCCTTCCGGCGCCTCCAGCGTCAGGCCGGCCGAGGCCGCGATGACCTTGTCGGGGTCGAACGAGCCGGCCTTCTCGGCGCCCAGCTTCCACAGATAGACGCTGTTGTAGGCCACTTCCATCGGATCGCCGATGACGCGATCCTGCCCATACTTGGCTTTGAATGCCTTGACGAACTTCTCGTTGGCCGGATTGCGCAGGCTCTGGAAGTAGCCCATGCAGGCGTAGTAGCCCGCCGCGTTGTCCTTGCCGATGCCCTCGATCTCGTTTTCGGACACCACGGTCGACAGCAGCACCACCCGCGTGCCGTCCAGCCCGGCGGCGCGCAACTGCTTGTAGAACGCCACGTTCGAGCCGCCCACCACCGTGCTGTAGATGCACTCCGGCTTGGCGGCCTTGATCTTGTTGATGATGGACGAGAATTCGGTGTGCCCGAGCGGTGCGTATTCCTCGCCCACCACCTTGGCGCCCATGTGGGCAATCGCCGGCTTGGCGATCTTGTTGCAGGTCCGCGGATAGATGTAGTCCGAGCCAACCAGGAAGAACGTCTTGCCCTTTTCACGCGCCATCCACTCGACTGCTGCGATCACCGACTGCGTCGCTTCCTGCGACGGATAGAACACGCGCGCATCCTGCTCCTGTCCTTCGTAATAGGTGGGGTAGTACAGCAGGCCCTTGCTGCGCGCCAGCACGGGCAGCAGCGCTTTTCGCGAGGCCGAGGTGTAGCAGCCGATGATGGCCGCGACCTTGTCGCGATCCAGCAGTTTTCGGGCCTTTTCGGCAAACACGGCGTTCTCGCTGGCACCGTCCTCGACGATCGGATCGATCATGCGGCCCATCACGCCGCCCGCGGCGTTGATCTCTTCGATGGCCAGTTTCTCGGCGTCCACCAGCGACGCCTCGGCGATGGCGATGGTGCCAGACAGGGAATGCAGCAAGCCCAGCTTCACGGTTTCCTGCGCGAACGCGCGGCGGGGCAAGGCGGCCACCCCCGACGCGGCACCCAACAGGACCATGGAGCCACTGTGCTGCAGAAAGCGGCGGCGGTTGTATGCGCTCATCGATACGCTCCTGTGCGTTTCCGAAGGCAAGCCTGTAGCCAGGCCGCCCGGGATTGGGCGGCCGCCCCAGGCAGCCACATCACGACGACAACCATCCATCCGTCCTGCATGCGTTTCTTCAGGCAAAGCTGCGCCCACGGCGCGTCATGGCGCCATCCGGAAGAAGACGATTTGCAAACGGAAAACGAAAAGGCCCGAGCCGGAAAATCCGGCTCGGGCCTTTTTGCCCCACGCCTGACTGGCAACACTGGCAGTCGGCGAAAATTGGAAGACGATCTAGCGTCTGGAAGGCATTCTGAAGAAGCGCACGGGGTCGTGCCATGCGTATTTTCCCTTACCAGGCGCGGCCTGGCGGGGTGGCTACGGCAAACGGCGGATCACGCTGTTGGCGTACATCGGGCCCTGCACGTGGTGGCCCGTCATGACGTTGGTCTGGTAGCGCTGCACTACGCCGTCGAGCGATGCGGGGTCGAGCAGCGCCCGCATCGTGGCAAAGCCGGCCGAGTCCACGCGTTCGGGCGCGCGGCCCTTGGGATACAGGCGCCGCTTGCCCTCGTCGATCGGCGCCTGCAGCACGCCGCCGCTGGCCGTGAGATCCAGCACGAGCTTGCCGTCGCGCAAGCGCGCCGATCCATACGCGCCCAGTTCGGCATCGTCCAGCAGCAGGCTGCCGGTCAGCGCATAGTCGCCCGACGGCAGCGGCTGCACGTACAGACGCAAGGTATAGGGCGGCTCGCCGTTGCGGTCATCGACCGTCCAGCGGTATTCGCCGGCCGCCCATAAGGATGACGGCGCGGCCGTGGCGCTGGTAGCTGGCGCCGCGGGTGTGGCGGCCTGGGCGGCGGCGCCGGCGCAGAGCGCAGCGCCCAGCAGGGCGGCGCGCAGCGATCGCGTCAGGAAGGCTTGCATGGTGTTCTCCTTGGTGTTGCGTTCAGGGGGTACGGGAAGCGCGTCCAGGAAGGCTGGGCCGCGCCCGCTTCAATACTTGACCCGCAGGTTCAGCATGGCGCTGCGCGGTTCGCCATAGGCGTTGCCCATGTCCGCGTTGCCCAGCCGCTGGTAATAGACCTTGTCGAACAGGTTGTTCACGTTCAGGCCCAGCGACACGTGGTCGCTGACGCGGTAGCCGATGCGGGCATTCCAGAGGGCATAGCCGGCCTGTGACACGCGCACCGAACTGCCGCTGACCGGGCCCTGCACGGCGCTTTCGGTATAGATGCCGCTCTTGATGTTGACGCCGCCGCCCACGCTCCAGCGGTTCCATTGGCCGGGCAGCTGATAGGTCGTCCACAGCTGGAAGATGTGCTTGGGCGTGAAGGTCCTGAAGGCCGCGCCGCCATTGGTGTTGTCTTTCAGGTAGCGCGTGGTGTTGAAGGTATAGCCGCCCGCGACTTCCCAGCCCGGTGCGATGCGGCCCGAGACCTCAGCTTCCAGGCCCTGGCTGCGCACCTGGCCGCTGGCGTCATAGCAGCAGTCGCCTACGTCGGGATAGGCCGGGTCGCGTTGGGCGCGGTTGCGTTCGGTGATGCGAAACAGCGCGAAAGATGTGTTCAGCTTGCCGTCGAGCCACTCGCTTTTCAGGCCGGCTTCGTAGTTGGACCCCACCACCGGCGGCAGCGAGCCGCCGTCGGCCGTGCGCAAATCGCTCTGCACGCGGAAGATGTCGGCATAGCTGGCGTACGCGGTCCAGTGGCTGTCGATGTCGAAGACCAGGCCCGCGTACGGCGTCATGCGGCCATGCTCGCTGACCGCCGGATCGCTTCGGCCGGTGATGAGATTCTTGCTCTGCGTGCGCCACCAGCTCATGCGCGATCCCAGCACCAGCGTCAACGGATCGGCCAGCTTCAGCCGCGCCATCGCATACACGCCGGACTGGCGGGTCTTGACGTCGCTCTTGCTGCCCCATTGCGGATCGGCCGGCTCGGGATAGTCGTTGACGTCGTAGTGAAAGACATCCACTGGCCGCGCCGAAAAGCCCGGCAAGGAATACGCGTTGTAGGCCCGCGCGCTGCGGTCGTACCAATTGCCGCCGAACACCAGTTCGTGGCGGCGGCCCAGGGCTTCGAATGCGCCGGTCACCATCAGGTCCACGCCCAGCTGCTGGTTGCGGTACTGGTTGCCGCCGCCGTACAGCCGCGGTCCCAGGCCGGTCTGGCGGTCGACGGCGCCGCGCACATAGGCGTATTTGAGCTTGCTGGTTTCCTCGGCCTGGTTGACGTTGAGCTTGACCGTCCAGTCGGACGAGAACTGGTGCGCCAGCTCGGCGAACACCTGCGTGTTCTCGAAGTTCCAGCGGTTCCAGTCGGCGCCCAGGTAGGTGCCGCGCGTCAGACCCAGGTCGCCGCCATCCTTGTAGCGCGGCAGCTGCATCATGTAGGGCAGCCAATCGCGCTTCTGGTAGCTGCCGCCCAGGGTCAGCAGCGTGCGCTCGCCCAGGTCGGCCTCGACGATGCCGTAGTAGGCCTGCTTCTGCGAGTTGGCCACGTCATAGAAATACTTGCGGTCTTCCTGCGCCGTGGCGATGCGGCCGCGCACCGAACCGGATGCGTTCAGCGGCGTGGACAGGTCCAGTTCGCCGCGGTAGTTATCCCACGACCCGGCGCTGGCCGAGCCGGAAAACTGCAGTTCGCGCGTGGGACGCTTGCGCACCAGGTTGATGACGCCGCCGGGCTGGCCTGCGCCGTTGAACAGGCCGGCCGCGCCGCGCAGCAGTTCCACGTGGTCAAACATGAACAGATCGGGCTGCGCCCACGATGCGCCACCGGTCTGCATCGGCACGCCGTCGTACTGGAAGTATTCGATCTGGAAGCCGCGTGAATAGAACTGCGGAATCGCGGCGGTGGCGGCCAGGTCGATGGTGATGCCGGGGGTCTGCGCCATGGCGTCTTCCAGCGACGCCAGGTTCTGGTCTTCGATGCGTTGACGCGTGATGACGGACACCGACTGCGGTATTTCACGCAACGACAGCGGCAGCTTGCCGCCGATGGTGACGCTGGGCGCGGTGTACGAGGCACTGCCTTCGGTGACGCCGGCCTGCTCGCCCTGCACCGTGACCGGCGCCAGGATGGCGGTGCCCGGCTCGGCCGACTGCGCCCCCGCGCTGCCCGCCCCCGCGGCCAGCCCGACCGCCACGGCGCCGCGCCGCAACCACTGCGCGGCGGCTGCCGCACCCGCGTGGGATGAATGTTTGCGCCGCGCCAACCGACGCGCCCCACGTGTCTTGATACCCACGATTTCCTCCGCTTCCTGCCCGTTTCAATAAGATTGATAATCATCTTCAATGGGCTGGCGGCGGGCAATCGGAAAGGCTTTCGAATTCCGGATTAAGGCTTTCGCTTTTTCACCGGCGACACGGCCTGGCGGATGGCGGGCGCCTGTTCACGCAAGGCCTGCCACAAGTGCGTCATCACCGGCCCCTGCGGCCGATCGCGGCGCCGCGCAGCCGCCAGGGTCTCGGTGCTGCCGGGCAGGTGGCGGTTGGCCAACGACACGAGACGGCCATCCCGCAGTTCGTCTTCGATCAGAAAACGCGGCATGTGGCACCAACCCAGGCCTTGCAGCAGGATCTCTTTCTTCATCAGCTGGTCGGCAACCGTGCACTGGCGCGCGCCCTCGACCATGAAGTAGTTCCGTGCAGGGGTATGGCGGGCGGTGTCACGCATGACGCACTGGGTGTTGTCACGCAGCTGTTCGGGCTTGGTGGCGCGCGGCGCGGGCTCGCCCAGGTAGCCGGGCGCGGCCACCGGCACGAACGGCACGCTGCCCAGGTCCAGCCACTCGACCTGCGCCTCGCCGGGTTCGACGCGATGCAGGATCAGGTCGGCATCGCCATCCATCAGCCGTTCCCAGGGGCCGGTGACCGCCTCGAAATGCAGATTCAGCCGCGTGGCCGGCCACGCCGCGAAGAACTGGCCCAGCATGCCCAGCAGCAAGGGCCGCGGGCAGAAATCGCCGATCACCACGTTCAATTCGGTTTCCTGGCCCATCGCCAACTGCTCGGCATGGGCCCGCAGGCCGGCCAGTTCGCGCAGCAGGGCTTGTGCGCGCAGGTGAAACGACTGTCCGGCTGGCGTGGGCCTGACGCGGTAGCCGGCGCGATCCAGCAAGATCAGGTCCAGTTGGCGCTCCAGCTTGGCCACCGCGGCGAACACGGCCGGATGGGACCGGTGCAGCAACGCGGCGGCGGCCTGGAAGCCGCCTGCCCGCACTACCGCGTCGAAGCATTGCAGGTCGTGCAGCGTGAATTCGCTCATGTCTGTTTTTCCGACAATCTCTGTGCGATCTTTGTAATATCTTCCAAAACGGCCCGCAACTACGATCTGCCTCATCGACTCTTCTTTCGTGAGGCCCATCATGCAGACCGACTCCTTCATCACCACGGGCGACGGCGCCCGCATCGCCTACCGCTGGGATGGCGATGCCGCCCTGCCCGTGCTGGCGCTGTCCAACTACATCGGCACCACGCTGCACATGTGGGACGACCTCGTGCCGGCGCTGGCGCGGCATTTCCGCGTGCTGCGGTTCGACACCCGCGGCCATGGCGCTTCCAGCGTGCCGCCGGGCCCCTATTCGCTGGACCGGCTGGGCCGCGACGTACTGGAATTGTTCGATGCCCTGGGCGTGCCACGCGCGCACTTTCTGGGCCTGTCGCTGGGCGGCATCATCGGCCAATGGCTGGGCGTGCATGCGCCTGGCCGCATCGACCGGCTGATCCTCGCCAATACCTCGCCCTATCTCGGCCCCGCGCCGCAGTGGGACGAGCGCATCGCCGCCACGCTGCGGGCGCCCGACATGACGGAAACCGCCGAGACCTTTCTGGCGAACTGGTTTCCCGCTGCGATGCTGCAGGCCAGCGGCCCGGTCATCGACACGTTCCGCGGCATGCTGCTGGCCACCGACAGGCACGGCCTGGCTGGCGCCTTCGCGGCCGTGCGGGACACGGACCTGCGCCGCACCATCGCGTTGATTCCGCGCCCCACGCTGGTCATCGCCGGGCGCGACGACACGGTGACCGCGGCCAGCCATGGCGAGCAGATCGCGCAGACGGTGCCTGGAGCAAAGCTGCTGATGTTGCCGGCGGTGCACCTGTCCAATATCGAACAGCCAGAGGCATTTCGCGAAGCGGTGCTGGACTTCCTGCGCGACTAACGCAGCTCGCTGGGGCGCACGCCGAAGCGACGGCGAAACGCCACCGAGAAATGCGCGGGCGCGTAACCCACGTGCCAGGCGGCCTCGGACACGCTCAGGCCGCCGCTCAGGATCAGTTCGCGGCCATGCGTGAGGCGAGCCTCTTGCAGATAGCGGGCCATGCTGACGCCGAAGGCGCGCTTGAAGGCCGCTTCCAGCTTGCGGGTGTGCAGGCCCAAAGCACGGGCAAGCGCCGAAGACGACGGCGCGCCGCGCAGGTCCGCGGCCAGGCGGCGGCGCGCCTCGTGGGCGGCATCCAGGTCGCGCACGGCGGCCGACGGCGCCGCCGCGCGTTCATCCGGCAGCGGCGCCTGCCCGGCCTGGGCCAGGGCAATCGCCGCCAGTTCCAGGCCCTTGGCAGCCAGGTACAGGCCGCGCGCCGGCCCCTCGTAGCGGCAGACGCGCACCTGGTCGGCAATGCGGCGCGCTTCGCGGCCCGCCGTGCCGTGCCAGATGACGGGACCGCCATCGCTGGGCAGAAAATCGGGGGCCACGCCCAGTTCCTGCCACAGCGACGCCGCCGGCAGCGTGACCACGGTGTAGCGCTGGTCCACGCCGGCCTCGAAAGCATCGGCGCCCTGTGCCTGGCCGGGGTTCCAGGCCAGGCACAGCGCCGGCCCGCGCAATGCCAGCGGCGCGCGGTCTTCGACGCGGCTGCGCACCTGCCCGTCGAGCAGAATGACCTTCAGGCCGGGATACAGGGATTCTTCGCGCCACTCGGTGACGCTGCGGCGGAACACGCCGGCGCGCAGCGAGCAGCCATGGGCCAGGTCAAGCGCCGCGTCGACGCGGTGGTGTTCGGCAGCGGGGGCCGCGGCGCGGGCGCGCAGGAAAGGCATGGGATCGGACCGGATGCACCGGTCAGCAGGCTTATTTGAGAATAATTATTATTACCCAAGTTCCATGCCGGCTCAATCAGGCCACCCCGCTCCGCTGACCCTGCGGCCTTATTCGCCCGCCCGCTCCCAGCGGCGCTGGATCGCCTTGGCGGCCACCACGCCGTCCGCCATCGACGTGACCACGCAGGGGTGCATGCGGTGCGCCACTTCGCCGATGGCATAGATGTCGGGCACGCTGGTTTCAGCCGTGGCGACATCGGTGCGGATGTAGCCGCGTTCGTCGCGCGCCAGTTGCAGGCCATCGGCAAACGATGCCTGCGGTTCCCAGCCATAGAACACCAGGATCAGGTCGTAGCGCCGGCCGTCCACGCTGCGGTTGGCCGGGTCGACCTGGTACGGGCCGATGCGCACGCCTTCCTTGCCGGCGCGTTGCACCCATTGCTGCTGGGCCCGCACGCTGCGCGCATACAGGTGCACCGTGGCGGCGCCGCGGTTGCGCACGTAGACATAGTTTTCGAAGGCGTTGTCGCCGCCGCCCAGCACCGCGACGGACAGGCCGGAGTAATCCTGCGCCACGATGGGCGAGCCCGGGCCGATCAGCACGCCGGGCCAGCGCGATCCGGGGGGATGTTCCGGAAAGCCCTTGGCGCGCACGCCGGAGGCGATCACCAGGGTGCGGCCGCGCACCTGCGTTACGCCCCCATTTTCATCGGACAAGCTGGCCTCGATGCCGCCCTTGCACGGCCGCACCGCCATCACCCGGGCGCCCAATCGCAACGGCACGCCGGCCGCGCGCACGCTGGTGTCGATATTGGCGGCCACCTGCTGGCCGGTCACCCCGGGCAGCACGGCGATCCAGTCGTCCGTGAAGGGGTTGTCGCTGCTCAGCCCGCCCAGGCGGTCGCCCGCCTCGACCAGCAGCGGCGCCAGGCCCAGCCTGGCCAGCCACAGGGCGCAGGAGGCGCCGGCCGGGCCGCCCCCTACAATGACCGAATCGTGCATCTGTTGCATTTCACCCCTTGTTTGCCATTGCCGGCCCCTTGCGGGCGCCCGGACATGGCCGAATTGTAGCCAGCGCGCCAACCCCGGCCCGGCATCGCCTTACAATTCCGCCTATTCCACCCAGGTTTTCATCATGCCCACACGCCGCATCATCCTTTCCGGGCTCGCGCTCGACGCCCGCATCGGCATTCTCGAACACGAGCGCCGTGCCACCCAGCCCCTGCATGTCGACGCCGAATTCGACGTGGACATCCAGCGCACGGTCGACGACCACGATATCCACAGCGTGCTGGACTACCGCCGCCTGCGCGAAGCCATCGTCGAAGAGTGCACCCAGGCGCATGTGAACCTGATCGAAACCCTGTCCGAACAAGTCGCCGCACGCCTGTTGGCCGACTTCCAGGAAATCCGCTCGCTGCGCCTGCGCATCAGCAAACCCATGGCCTTTTCCGACTGTGCGGCGGTAGGCGTGGAAATCCAGCTCTCGCGTTGACCATGAACGATATCGCTCCCCCCATCCGCTTTCGCACCGAAGCAGAAGAGAAAGCCCGCCACGAAGGCAACAAACTGACCAAGCGCCTGGCGCGTGAAACCACGCGCGCGCTGTCCGACTACAACATGATCGAGGCGGGCGACCGCGTGATGGTCTGTCTGTCCGGCGGCAAGGATTCCTACGCCATGCTGGACATCCTGCTCCAGCTGCAAAAGCGCGCCCCGTTTCCGTTCGAGCTGATCGCCGTCAACCTGGACCAGAAGCAGCCCGGCTTTCCCGCCGACATCCTGCCGCGCTACCTGACCGAACTGGGCGTGCCGTTTCACATCGAAACGCAGGACACCTACTCGATCGTCACGCGCGTGCTCGAAGAGGGCAAGACCATGTGCTCGCTCTGTTCGCGCTTGCGCCGGGGCATCCTGTACCGCGTGGCCTCCGAGCTGGGCGCGACCAAGATCGCGCTGGGCCACCACCGCGACGACATCCTGGGCACGTTCTTCCTGAACCTGTTCTACGGCGGCAAGGCCAAGGGCATGCCGCCCAAGCTGGTGTCCGACGACGGCCGCCACACGGTGATCCGCCCGCTGGCCTATGTGCCCGAGACCGACCTGATCGCCTACGCCGAACTCAAGCAGTTCCCGATCATTCCTTGCAACCTGTGCGGCTCGCAGGAAAACCTGAAGCGCAAGGAAGTCGGCCGCATGATCAAGGAATGGGACAAGCAGCACCCGGGCCGCTCGTGGAACGTGTTCAACGCGCTGTCGCGCGTGGTGCCGTCGCACCTGATGGACCGCGACCTGTTCGACTTCGTCGGCCTCAAGCCGACGGGTGTGCCGGACGCCAACGGCGACACGGCGTTCGACACCGTGGACCCGACCGAAGGCGACAGCGACGAAGCCTGCGGCGACACCGCGGCCACGCAAGCGCAGACGCCCGACGGCATCGTTGAAAAGAAAGTGATGTTCACGCGCGGCTGAATGCCGCGAATGCGTCCCGGGGCCACAAGGGCCCCGGGACGCGTCGGAATGACATGATCTTTTGCCGGCTCGATCAGACGAGCCGACATCGAACGCCGGTCAGGCGTTCAACACCCGCACCGGCGCCCCGGCCTGCCAGGCCTTCACGGCTTCCAGCGCATTGCGATAGAACGCCTCGAAATTCTCGCGGCTGACATAGCCCAGGTGCGGCGTCAGGATGACGTTGTCCAGGTCGCGCAGATTGTCGGTGGGCGACAGCGGCTCTTCGTCATACACGTCCAGCCCGGCACCCGCGATGCGGAACTTCACCAGCGCGTCCATCAGGGCGTCCTGGTCCACCAGCCCGGCCCGCGACGTATTCACCAGATAGGCAGACGGCTTCATGGCGGCCAGCGCGGCCGCATCGACGATATGGCGGCTGCGGTCGGACAGGATCAGGTGCAGGCTGACGACGTCGGACGTCGAGAACAGCTCGTGCTTGTCCACCCGCTTGACGCCGGCCTCGGCCGCGCGCTCGTCGGTCAGGTTGGGACTCCAGGCCACCACGTCCATGCCGAAGGCCAGGCCCACCTTGGCCACGGCCGCGCCCAGCTTGCCCAGGCCCAGCACGCCCAGCCGCTTGCCGGCCAGCGGCTCGGGCATGCCCGTCTGCCACATGCCGCGGCGCATGGCCGCGTCTTCGGCGGTCAGGTGCTTGAACAGGCCCAGGATGTGCGCCCAGGCCAGTTCGGCGGTGGCGGTATTGGCGTCGGCGCTGCCGGGTGCGCCGCTGACGACGATGCCCTGCGCGGTGCAGGCCGGCATGTCGATGGCGTTGTTGCGCATGCCGGTGGTGACCAAGAGGCGCAGGCGCGGCAATGCGCGGATGCGCTCGGCCGGGAACGGCGTGCGTTCCCGCATGGCGATGATCACGTCGAAGGGTTCGAGGGTGGCCTCGACCTGTTCGTCGGGAATGAAGTTGTTGAAGATCTGCACCTCGGCATCGCCGCCCAGGGAACCCCAGTCGGCGTAGCGTTTGGCGACATCGTGGTAATCGTCGAGGATTGCGATTTTCAAGTCTTGTCTCCGGGTGGCGTGGCGCGCATCGCGCCAGCCGCCCGGCCAGCGCGTTGCGCGCCGGTCAGTTCAGTCGTGCCTTGAGCTGGTCCAGCGGCAGCGCGCCGCTGATGCGCGAGCCGTCGGGGAAGAACAGGGTCGGGGTGCCCCGCACCATCAACTGCTTGCCCAGCGCCAGCAGCTTGTCTTCAGGCACGCTGCAATTGGCGGTGGCCGGCTTCTGGCCGCGCAGCATCCAGTCGTCCCAGGCCTTGCCCGGGTCTTTCGAGCACCAGACGTCGCGCACCTTCACATTGGAGTCGGGCGACAGGATGGGATACAGGAAGGTGTAGACGGTGATGTTGTCCACATCTTCCATGGTCTTGCGCAGCTGCTTGCAATAGCCGCAGTTGGGGTCTTCGAAAATCGCGACCTTGCGCGAGCCGTCGCCCTTGACCTGCTTGATGGCCAGGTCCAGCGGCAACTGGTCGAACGGAATGGTGCCCAGCTTTTCCTGCGCTTCGCGCGTCACGTCGCGGCGGGTCATGGCGTCGATCAACGGACCTTCCATGACCCAGGTGACTTTTTCGTCCGTGTAGATCAGGTCCATGCCCAGCTGCACTTCGAACAGGCCATAGGGCGTACGGCGCACCGCGGTCACGTCCATGCCGGTGAAGCGCTGCTTGAAGCGATCCTTGACGGCGTCCGCCACGGGATCCGCCGGCGCCACCTGGGTGGTGGAGTAGCTCTTGTCGCCTTTGGCCGGCTGCCCCACCGTGCTGGTGGAAACGGACTTGTCGCCCTGGGCCTGCGCGCCTGCGGACAAACCCAGGCCCGCGGCCATGAAGCAGGCGGCCAGCGCGGTGGGAAAACGGAAATTCATGGGGACTCCTGTATTTATCGTGACGTATCGCATACGTAGGCGGAAAGCGTAACCGATCCGGTGTGACGCGGCGCCGGGCAATGCCGGGGCCTGGCGCCAGGACCATGGGAATCAGACCGGTCGGGACCCGTACGGGTTCCTCAACGCGCCGATTCCGGCGGCCGCCCGCAGGCGATACGAAAAACGGGGCCTGGGCCCCCCTTCAATTCGTAGAGGCGCCCGCGATCAGCCGCCGCTTGATCAGCGGGGCCCGCTCGACCCAGTGCATGCCCGCGTTGCGCAGCCAGACCAGCGGCGTGGCATGCGACCCGAACAGCTTGTGCAGGCCATCGGTGGCCAGTCGCAAGGCCAGCACCGGCTCGGCGCGGGCACGCTGGTAGCGGTGCAGCACCCGCAGGTCGCCCGCCTGGCGGTAGGGCTCGCGCCCGGCCACGGTGCGGGCCAGGGCCTCGACATCGCCCAGGCCCAGGTTCAGGCCCTGGCCGGCCAGCGGATGCAGGCGATGCGCGGCGTCGCCGGCCAGCGCGATGCCAGGTGCGACCATCTGGGCGCGTTCCAGCGTCAGCGGAAAGCCGTGCAGCTTGCTGCGCACTTTCAGGCGGCCCAGCCGGCCTTGCGCGGCGTGTTCCAGCAGGGATTCCAGCCGGGCGGCCTGCTCGTCGGCCGGCAAGGCCAGCAGTTCGGCGGCGCGCTCGCTGCGCATCGACCAGACCATGGACACCTGCGGGCCGTCGGCGGTATCGGGCAGCGGCAAGAGCGCCAGCACACCGTCGTCGCGGAACCATTGGAAGGCCGTGCCCTGGTGGGCGTGCTCGGCGTCCAGGTTCACGACCAGGCCGGTGTCGTTGTACGACACCGCGTCGTGCTTCAGGCCGGCGGCAGTGCGCAGCGGCGAGGCAGCGCCGTCTGCGCCCACGAACAGTTCCGCCTGCAGGCGGGCGCCGCTTTCGGTGTCGACCGTGCCGGCCTGGTAGCCGGTGCAGCGGTCTTCGATCCAGGGAATGCCGAACATGCGCACGGCCTGGATCAGCACCCGTTCGATTTCGCCGGACTCGACGATCCAGGCCAGTTGCGGCAAGGCGGCCTGCCAGGCGTTCAAGTGCACCAGTCCGTCGGCATCGCCATGGATTTCCATGGCCTGCACCGGCATCAGGCGGGCGGACGGCATGGCGTCCCAGACGCCCAGCTCGGCCAGGAAACGCTGGCTGGCGGGCGAAATGGCATAGACGCGCGCATGGTAGTGGTTGGGGTCGGCCGGCGGCACGGTGGTGCGCGGCGCCAGCAGCGCCACGCGCTGGCCGCGGCGGGCCAGGGCCAGGGCGGACGACAGGCCGACGATGCCGGCCCCGCAAACGACGATCTGGTGGGTCATCTTGCGCTGGGCTCCCCGGCTTGCTTGGGCCACAGCAGCCACATCTGGCCGCGCTGCTTCATGCGGCCTGCCTGTTGCCCGGCCTCTTCGCCGTAGCCCCAGTAGAAGTCGGCGCGGGCTGCGCCGCGGATGGCGGTGCCGGTATCTTGCGCGAACACCAGGCGCTGCAACGGCCGGTCAGAGGCCGGGTAGGTGGTGACCAGGAACACGGGCGTGCCCAGCGGCACGAAACCGGCGTCCACCGCGATGGCGCGGCGCGGGGCCAGATTGACGCCATAAGCGCCCTTGGGGCCGAGTTCGGGGTCGATCACCGGTTCTTCGCGGAAGAACACCACGGCCGGATTGGCGTTGAGCATCTCAGGCACGCGCTTGGGATTGCGCTGCGCCCAGGCGCGGATGTTCTGCATGGACGCCTGATCGGCCGACAGCTCGCCGCGGTCCGCCAGCCAGCGGCCGATGGACACATAGGGTTGGCCGTTGTGGTCGGCATAGGCCACGCGGATGGTCTTGCCGGTATCGGGGCCGTCGGTCAGCTGCACCCGGCCCGAGCCCTGCACCTGCAGGAAGAAGTTGTCGACGGGATCGTCGACCCAGACCACCACCGGCGGGCGGCGGCCCGACGATTCGATCGCGGCGCGGGTGTCGTAGGGCACCACGCGCTTGCCTTCGAGCTTGCCGCGCACGCGCTTGCCGGCCAGGTCCGGGTAGACCGAACCCAGGTCGATGGTCAGCAGGTCGGCCGGCACCGCGTACAGCGGCCATTGATAGTTGCCGCCCTGGCGGCGCGAGCCGCGCACCAGGGGTTCGTAGTAGCCGGTGACGGTGTTGGCCGCCGGCTTGCCGTCAGGGGCGTTCAGGCGCCAGGGTTGCAGGTAGGTCTGCAAGAAGCGGCGCACGCCCTCGATGTCGGTAGCGGCGGGCGCGCGGGCCGGATCGGCCGCGGCAGCGCAGACCGGCTGCCAGGCGCGCGGCGCGGCGCGGGCCGGCGCGGCCAGGTTGCCGCTGGTCGGGCGCATCAGCCCCTTGCAGTTGCGCAGGAACAATGGCCAGAACTGCGCCAGGTCGTCGTTGGACCAGCCCGGCATCTCGGCCCACGAGGCCGCCTTGAACTTGCCCGCCAAGGCGCGCGGCGGCGTATCGGGCAGGGCCGACAGCGCCGGCACCACCAGGGGACCGTCGACGGACGGGGTACGCGAACCGGACGTGGCCGGCTGGCCGGAATCGGGGGGGACCTCTGAGGTCGTGCTGCATGCCGCCAGCAGGACTGACAGCACGGACAGGCTAAGAATGCGCTTCATGAGCAGATGGAAAACCGTACAACGTGTGGCCGCGCCCCGGTCAATGCAGGGTACGCGGCATGGCCAGGACGAATTCGGAGATCGGCACTTCGAACGGAATGCCGTTCTCGCCGACGCAATGGTAGGTGCCGCGCATCGTGCCGACCGGGGTGGGCAGGGGACAGCCGCTGGTGTATTCGAAAGTCTCGCCGGGCGCCAGCAACGGCTGCTGGCCCACGACGCCCAGCCCGCGCACTTCCTGCACACGCTGGTTGCCATCGGTGATAATCCAGTGGCGGCTGATCACCTGGGCCGGATGCTCACCGGTATTGGTGATGCGAACGGTATAGGCGAACACGAACTGCTGCTCGCCAGGATCGGACTGTTCTGGCACGAAGCGCGGAGAGACGGAGACGCTAAGGTCGTAAGGTTTCACAGCCCTTCCCTGTGTGGCACGCTCAAACTGCAATAATGGCACATTATGCCTTCCCCAACCCCGAACATCATGTCTACGTCCTCTACCCGCATTACCCCCAGCATCCTGTCCGCCGACTTCGCCCGCCTGGGCGAGGAAGTCCGCAACGTCGTGGCCGCCGGCGCCGACTGGATCCACGTCGACGTGATGGACAACCACTATGTGCCGAACCTGACCATCGGCCCCATGGTCTGTGCGGCGATCCGTCCCCATGTGTCGGTGCCGATCGACGTGCACCTGATGGTCGAGCCGGTGGACGCCCTGGTGCCCATGTTCGCCAGCGCCGGCGCCAACTACATCAGCTTTCACCCGGACGCCAGCCGCCACGTCGACCGCACGCTGTCCCTGATCCGCGAAAGCGGCTGCAAGGCCGGCCTGGTGTTCAACCCGGCCACGCCGCTGTCCTATATGGACTACGTGATGGACAAGATCGACCTGGTGCTGATCATGTCGGTCAACCCCGGCTTTGGCGGCCAGAGCTTCATTCCCGCCACGCTGACCAAGCTGCGCGAGGCCCGCGCCAGGATCGACGCCTGGATGCAGGCCGGCGGCCAGGAAATCATGCTGCAAGTGGACGGCGGCGTGAAAATCGACAACATCGCTGAAATCCGCCGTGCCGGTGCCGACACCTTCGTGGCCGGCTCGGCCATTTTCGGCAAGCCCGACTACGCCGGCATCATCACGGCCATGCGCGAACAGATCGCCATCGGCGAAACCACCGCCATCTGAGGAACGCCATGACCGCCTTTCGCGCCGCGCTGCTGGATCTTGACGGCACCCTGCTCGACTCCATCCCCGACCTGGCCTTCGCGGCCAACGCCATGCGCGTGGAACTGGGCATGATCTCGCTGCGCGAGGACGTCGTGGCCACCTTCGTGGGCAAGGGCGTGGACAACCTGGTGCGCCGCAGCCTGGCGGGCAGCCTGGACGCCGCCGACCCCTCGCCGGAAGATTTCGAGCGCGCCCGCGAGGCCTTCTATCGCCATTACCACCTGGTCAACGGCGAGCGCGCGCGGGTCTACCCGGGCGTCATCGAGGGCCTCAAGCACATGCGCGACCAGGGCCTGAAGCTGGCGGTCGTCACCAACAAGCCCACCGAATTCACGCTGCCGCTGCTGCAACGCACGGGCCTGGCGGGCTTTTTCGACGCCGTGGTGTGCGGCGACACCTGCCCGCGCCGCAAGCCGGATCCGGACCAGGTGCTGCATGCCTGCGAGCTGCTGGGCGTCTCGGTGGACGAAGCCGTCACCATCGGCGATTCCATCAACGATGCCCAGGCGGGCCGCAGCGCCGGCACCCAGGTGCTGGTGGTGCCTTACGGTTACAACGAAGGCCGTGACGTGCGCGAGCTGGATGTCGATGGTATAGTTGACACGCTTGTCAACGCCGCCCAGTGGGTGGCGCTCTGGAATCAAAACCAGAACGCCGCGAAAACCGCGGTCTGACTGCACTCGGAATGCACTCGAAAGCGTGCCTCGAAGTCACCCCGAATACCGAATATCGACCTGACCTGATGAACGTTTCCATCCAGAACCAAATGCTCAGCGCCTCGTGGCGCTGGTGGCGTTTGTCTTCCGGGTGGCGATGATTCCCTTCCCGGCCCTAGACGCGTACACCACCGCCTAGCGCCGATACTGTGCAGAACACAGAGCCAAGCCCGGAACCAGATACCTGGACCGGGCTTTTTGTTGCGCGCCCGGTCCCCAAGCAGACACCCATTGCCCACGAGACCCGACATGACCGAAATCGAATTCAAAGCCCTCGCCGCGCAAGGCTACAACCGCATCCCCCTGGTGGCCGAGACCTATGCCGACCTGGACACCCCGCTGGGCATCTACCTGAAGCTGGCCCACGCCGGCCCCCAGGCCGGCCGCATGACCTGCCTGATGGAATCGGTGGTGGGCGGCGAGCGCTTCGGCCGCTATTCGTTCATCGGCCTGCCGGCCCGCACGGTGATCCGCGCCAGCGGCACCCGCACCGAGGTGCTGCAGGACGGCAAGGTCGCTGAAACCCACGACGGCGATCCCCTGGCCTTCATCGAGCAGTACCAGAGCCGCTTCAAGGTCGCCCTGCGTCCCGGCATGCCGCGCTTCTGCGGCGGCCTGGCCGGCTATTTCGGCTACGACACCGTGCGCCACATCGAGCCGTGCCTGGGCCCGGCCGTCAAGCCCTTCCCGGCCGGCATGGAAGGCGGCACGCCCGACCTGATGCTGATGCACGTGGACGAACTGGTCATCGTCGACAACCTGGCCGGCCGCATCTACCTGATGGTCTACGCCGACCCGGCCCAGCCCGAGAGCTACAGCCGCGCCCAGCAGCGCCTGCACGACCTGCGCGCCCGCCTGCGACGTCCGGTGGAAATTCCGTACAGCCACGCCAGCATGCAGACCGAAGAGCGGCGTGACTTCAAGAAAGAAGACTACCTGGCGGCCGTGCACCGCGCCAAGGAACACATCGCCGCCGGTGACCTGATGCAGGTGCAGATCGGCCAGGTCATCGCCAAGCCCTTCCGCGATTCCCCGCTGTCTCTCTACCGCGCCCTGCGGTCGCTCAATCCCTCCCCCTACATGTACTTCTGGAACTTCGGCGACTTCCAGGTGGTGGGCGCGTCGCCCGAGATCCTGGTGCGCCAGGAACGCGCCGTGGTCGACGGCACGCCAAAGTCGCAGATCACCATCCGCCCGCTGGCCGGCACCCGCAAGCGCGGCGCCACGCCCGAGGAAGATGCCGCGCTGGCCGCCGAGCTGCGCGCCGACCCCAAGGAAGTGGCCGAGCACGTGATGCTGATCGACCTGGCCCGCAACGACGTCGGCCGCGTGGCCGAGGTGGGCTCGGTGAAGGTCAGCGACACCATGGTCATCGAACGCTATTCGCACGTGATGCACCTGGTGTCCAACGTCACCGGCAACCTGAATCCCGGCATGAGCAGCATGGACGTGCTGCGGGCCTCGTTCCCGGCCGGCACGCTGACCGGCGCGCCCAAGGTCGAGGCCATGAAGATCATCGACGAACTGGAACCCGTGCGCCGCGGCATCTACGGCGGCGCGGCCGGCTACCTGTCGTACGGCGGCGAAATGGATGTGGCCATCGCCATCCGCACCGGCGTCATCAAGGACGGCACGCTGTACGTGCAGGCCGCCGCCGGCATCGTCGCCGACTCCAACCCCGAAGCCGAATGGGCCGAGACCGAAGCCAAGGCCCGCGCCGTGCTGCG
This sequence comes from Achromobacter sp. DH1f, assembly GCF_000633435.1. Lineage (NCBI taxonomy): Bacteria > Pseudomonadati > Pseudomonadota > Betaproteobacteria > Burkholderiales > Alcaligenaceae > Achromobacter > Achromobacter sp. DH1f. The sequence continues at coordinate 79,228 of NZ_AYMF01000029.1, forward strand.
CGCCGCCGAGCAGGTGCAGCACGGCCTGGACGAACCCATCTGAGGCCCCGCCCCCTACCCGCCCCGAGCCGCGCGACGGCCCGCCTGGAGAGAAAAAATGCTGTTGATGATTGATAACTACGATTCGTTTACCTACAACCTGGTGCAGTACTTCGGCGAACTGGGCGAAGACGTGCGCGTGGCGCGCAACGACCAGATCACGCTGGAAGAGATCACCGCGCTGAATCCGGACCGCATCTGCGTGTCGCCAGGCCCGTGCTCGCCGGCCGAAGCCGGTATCTCGGTGCCCGTGATCCAGGCCTTTGCCGGCAAGAAGCCCATCCTGGGCGTATGCCTGGGGCACCAGGCCATCGGCGCGGCCTATGGTGGCGACATCGTCCGCGCGCAGCAGATCATGCACGGCAAGACGGTGCAGATCTCGCATACCGGCACCGACCTCTTCACCGGCCTGCCGACGCCGTACACTGTCATTCGCTACAACTCGCTGACCATCGACCCGGCGACGCTCCCCGACTGCCTGGCCGTGACCGCCACCGCGCCGGACGGCGACATCATGGGCGTGCGCCACAAGACGCTGCCCCTGTACGGGGTACAGTTCCACCCCGAATCCGTGCTCAGCGAACACGGCCACGCCCTGCTGCGCAATTTCCTGAACCTCGCCTAAGAAGGACGCACCGTGACGATCTCCCCCGCAGAAGCGCTGACGCGCTGCATCGAACACCGCGAAATTTTCCACGACGAAATGCTGCACCTGATGCGCTTGCTGATGCGCGGCGAAATGTCGCCGCAGATCGCCAGCGCACTGCTGATGGGCCTGCGCGTGAAAAAGGAAACCGTCGGTGAAATCACGGCGGCCGCGCAGGTCATGCGTGAATTCGCCACGCCCGTGGTCACGCCCAACCCCGAAGACCTGCTGGACATGTGCGGCACCGGCGGCGACGGCAGCCATACCTTCAACATTTCCACCACCGCCATGTTCGTGGCGGCGGCGGCCGGCGTGCCCATCGCCAAGCACGGCAACCGCAGCGCCTCATCGTCCAGCGGCAGCGCCGACGTGCTCGAAGCCTTGGGCGCCAACCTGGTGCTGACGCCCGAACAAGTGGCCGAGTGCATCCAGGCCACCGGCATCGGCTTCATGTTCGCCCCGGCGCACCACGGCGCCATGAAGAACGTGGCGGCCGTCCGCAAGGAACTGGCCGTGCGCACCATCTTCAACATCCTGGGCCCGCTGACCAACCCGGCCGGCGCCGCCAATCAGCTGATGGGCGTGTTCCACCCGGACCTGGTGGGCATCCAGGTGCGCGTGCTGGAACGCCTGGGCTCGCGCCACGTGCTGGTGGTGCACGGCAAGGACGGCATGGACGAAGCCTCGCTGGGCGGCGCCACGATGGTGGGCGAGCTCAAGGACGGCAAGGTCAGCGAGTACGAAATCCATCCCGAAGACTACGGGCTATCCATGATGTCCAATCGCAGCATCAAGGTGTCCAATCGCGAACAGTCGCGCGAACTTGTCATAGAGGCGCTGGACAATGTCGAGGGCACCGCCCGTGACATCGTCGCGCTCAATGCGGGTCTCGCCATCTACGCAGGCAATAAAGCCGATTCCATTCCCGCAGCCTTAGCGCTAGCATTCGAACTGATATCCACCGGCGCGGCACGAGCCAAGCTGGAAGATTTCTGCGCATATACCCGGAAATTCCAGAAATGAACGATATTCTCGCGAAGATCCTCGCCGTCAAGGTCGAGGAAGTCGCCGCCGCTCGCCAGATGCGCAGCGAAGCCGAAGTCCTGCGCGAGGCGCAGGCCCGCCAGGACGTGCGCGGCTTTGCCCAGGCCATCGAAGACAAGATCTCGCAGGGCAAGGCCGGCGTCATCGCCGAAATCAAGAAAGCCTCGCCGTCCAAGGGCATCCTGCGTGAAACCTTTCAACCTGCTGAAATCGCCTCGTCGTATGCCGTGCATGGCGCGGCCTGCCTGTCGGTGTTGACCGACGTGCAGTTCTTCCAGGGCTCGCACGACCACCTGCGCCAGGCCCGCGCGGCCTGCTCGCTGCCGGTGCTGCGCAAGGACTTCGTGATCGATCCCTACCAGATCATCGTGGCCCGCGCGATGGGCGCGGACTGCGTGCTGCTGATCGTGGCCGCACTGACGCCCACGCAACTGCGCGACTACGAAACGCTGGCGATGGAACTGGGCATGGACGTGCTGGTGGAAGTGCATGACGCCCAGGAACTGGACGTGGCACTGACGCTGAAGACGCCGCTGCTGGGCATCAACAACCGCAATCTGCGCACGTTCGAGACCAGCCTGCAGAACACGCTGGACCTGTTGCCGCGCATTCCCGCCGGCAAGCGCGTCGTGACCGAAAGCGGCATTCTCAAGCCTGAAGACGTCAAGCTGATGCGCCAGCACAAGGTCGACGCCTTCCTGGTGGGCGAAGCCTTCATGCGCGCCAAGGACCCGGGCGCCGAACTGGCCCGCCTGGTCGCCTAAGCCCGACCCAACGCCGCCACCCGCCGGTACAAGGTGCTGCGGTGCACGCCCAGCGCGCGCGCCGCGGCGCTGACGTTGCCTGCGTGCGCGGCGAGCGCTGCGCGGATGGCATCGTCGGCAATCGCCTGCAGGCTGGCGGTCGCGGCCGCCGTGGGCGCAGCGGCGACGGTTTCGCCGCGGACCTCGGCCGGCAGCATCTCGCGATCCACCACGCCCGACGCACCCGCCAGCACATGCAAGGTGCGCAGCACGGCGGCCAGCTGGCGGTAATTGCCTGGCCAGGCGTACTGCGCCAGCGTGTCTTCGATATCGGTGGGCAGCACCGGGCCCGCGCCCTGTGCGGCCCATAGCCCGCGCAAGAGTTCGCGCAGGTCGGCGCGCGTGCGCAGCGGCGCAAGCGTCACGGTGTATTCAGCAATACGGAAATACAGGTCGGGGCGCACCGGCGCATCCGGGCCGTCGTGCGCCAGGGCGCGATGGGTGGCGCACACCAGCGTGAAGTCCACAGCCACCGGCCGCGCCGCGCCCAGCGGCGAGACTTCGCGTGACTGCAGCACGCGCAACAGGCGCGACTGCAACGTCAGCGGCATATCGCCGATTTCATCCAGGAACAGCACGCCGCCGTGGGCTTGCCGCAGCAGCCCCTTGCTGCCCTGGCGGCGCGCGCCGGTGAAGGCGCCGTCTTCGTAGCCGAACAGTTCGGATTCGATCAGGCTTTCGGGCAGCGCCGCGCAATTGACGGCGACGAACGGACCCGCCGCGCGTTGGCTGCGCGCATGCAGCTGGCGCGCGAACACTTCCTTGCCCACGCCCGTTTCCCCTTGCAGCAGGATCGACACGCCCGCATCGGACAGATGCACGGCGCGGGCCAGCGCGCCCAGCATGGCCGCGTCGAAACTGGCAATGCCGGCGCGCGCATCGGACGCGGGTGTCACAACGGGCGTCGGCAGGCGCAGGGACGGCGCCGGGGTTGCCGGCACACGGCTGCGCGGCAGGCGCAGCCGCGCGTGATAGATCGCGCCCGACCGCGCGTGTACGCGTCCCGCGGCATCGGGGCTGTGTTCCAGGTCGCCCTCGAACAGGTCCGCGTAGCGATACACGCCCAGAGCGGTCGCGGCCAGGCCCAGCGCCAGCATCGCGCGGCGGTTGGCGCCCACCAGCAGGTCGCCCTGGAAGGCCAGCAGGGCCTCGCCCGGCGTGCCCAGGCCCGAACGGTCGCTATGCAGGCGCAGCACGGCGCAGGGTTCGTGCGCCGCGTCAAAGAGCTGATGTTCGATCAGGTCGACCGCGGCGCGCACCAGCGCCAGCACGTCGGGGCGCGTGTCGTGCGCCGGGCTGGACAGGTCCAGCACGCCCAGCATGCGGCCTTCGCTGTCGGTGATGGGCACGGCGGCGCAGGTCAGGATGCGGTTGGGTTCGAAATAATGTTCGGCGCCGTGCACCACGATAGGCCGGCCTTCGACCAGCGCGGTGCCGATGGCGTTGGTGCCTGCGGCGGCCTCGTCCCAGGGTGCGCCCGGCATCAATGCCACACGCGACGCGCGCTGGGCGAAATCCAGGTCACCGTCGCTGTCGAGCACCAGCCCCTGGGCATCGGACAGGATCACCAGGCCATCGCTGCCGCCTTCGCGGCGCAAGAGCGACATGGCGGGCTCGGACAGGCGGCGCAGCGCGTCGTTGCGCTGGCGCGCTTCGCGCAGTTCGCCGGCCGTCATGAGTTCGGTGCGGCGCGCGCCGCGCATGTCGAAGCCCAGGTCGGCGCAGCGGCGCCAGGACCGCAGGATGGGTTCGGCCACCAGCCCGGCCGGAACGGCGCCCTGCTGGTTGAACAGCTGGCGCGCTTGCGTCAGCGATTGCCGACGGGAATGAGTGGCCATGCATGTCTCCTTGGACGGCGTTCTGCGACACCTGTTCCGCGACAGTGTCGCGAAACGCGACACCTTGAGGCGGCTGACCGCCGCCCACGCCCTTTGCCGGCGCGTGGAAATCTACTTTCGCACGCGGCAGGCGCGCTTGTCCAGCGGGGAAGCCCCGGGATGGCACACCGTTTGCTTGATACAGGACAGGCACCCGACTGCCGCCATCCCGACAATACGGAGACAAGCATGGACATCGCGACCCGCGTCACCCCCGAATCCTATGGCACCCGCCTGGACCTGAAGACCCAGTACGACAATTTCATCGACGGCAAATGGCAAAAGCCCGCCGACGGCGAGTACTTCGACAACGTCACGCCGGTCACCGGCCAGGTGCTGACCCGCAACGCCCGCTCGAAAGAGCGCGACATCGAACTGGCGCTGGACGCCGCGCACCGCGCCGCCCCCAAATGGGGTGCGACCCCGGCCGCCCAACGCGCGCAGATGCTGATGCAGATCGCGGACGTCATGGAGGCCAACCTGGAACGCCTGGCCACCGCCGAAACCTGGGACAACGGCAAGCCCATCCGCGAAGCCCGCGCCGCCGACATTCCGCTGGCCATCGACCACTTCCGCTATTTCGCCTCGTGCATCCGCAGCCAGGAAGGCGGCCTGTCCGAAATCGACAGCGACACCGTGGCGTATCACTTCAACGAACCGCTGGGCGTAGTCGGCCAGATCATTCCCTGGAACTTCCCCATCCTGATGGCCGCCTGGAAGCTGGCGCCTGCCCTGGCCGCCGGCAACTGCGTGGTGCTCAAGCCCGCCGAACAGACGCCGCTGGGCATCCTGTTGCTGATGGAACTGATCGGCGACATCCTGCCCCCGGGCGTGGTCAACGTGGTGACCGGCTTCGGGCTGGAAGCGGGCAAGCCGCTGGCCTCCAGCAAGCGCATCGCCAAGATCGCCTTCACCGGCGAAACCACCACCGGCCGCCTGATCATGCAGTACGCGTCGCAGAACATCATTCCCGTGACGCTGGAACTGGGCGGCAAGTCGCCCAACATCTTCTTTGCCGACGTGGCCGCGCAGGACGATGACTTCCTGGACAAGGCGGTCGAAGGCTTCGTGATGTTCGCGCTGAACCAGGGCGAAGTCTGCACCTGCCCCAGCCGTGCATTGATCCAGGAATCGCTCTACGACAAGTTCATGGAACGCGCACTCAAGCGCGTGGGCGAGATCAAGCAGGGCAACCCGCTCGATGCCGACACCATGCTGGGCGCGCAGGCCTCGACCGAGCAGCTGGAAAAGATCCTGTCGTACCTGGACATCGGCAAGCAGGAAGGCGCCCAGGTGCTGGCCGGCGGCAGCCGTGCGCAGTTGCAGGGCGCGCTGGAAGGCGGCTATTACGTGCAGCCCACGGTGTTCAAGGGCCACAACAAGATGCGCGTGTTCCAGGAGGAAATCTTCGGGCCGGTGGTGGCGGTGACCACCTTCAAGGATGCCGATGACGCGCTGGCGCTGGCCAACGACACGCTCTACGGCCTGGGCGCGGGCGTGTGGTCGCGCGATGCCAACACGTGCTATCGGATGGGCCGCGCCATCAAGGCCGGCCGGGTCTGGACCAACTGCTATCACGCCTACCCGGCGCATGCGGCGTTTGGCGGCTACAAGCAGTCGGGCATCGGCCGCGAGAACCACAAGATGATGCTCAACCACTACCAGCAGACCAAGAACCTGCTGGTGAGCTATTCGCCCAAGAAGCTGGGTTTCTTCTGATCACGACGCAAGGCGGCGCCGGGCCTCGCGGCCCGGCGCGATTCACCCGAACAGCACCCCGCGGAGCCGCATCATGGCAGACCCCACCCCGCGCGTTGTCGCCACCGACGCGGCGCGCGAACTCATCGACACCCTGCGCGCCAAGCACGGCCCGCTGATGTTCCACCAGTCCGGCGGCTGTTGCGATGGCAGTTCGCCCATGTGCTACGCCCAGGGCGAATTCATGGTGGGCGGCTCGGACGTGCTGCTGGGCGACCTGGAGGGTTGCCCGTTCTACATGGGCGAAGACCAGTTCGCCTATTGGGAACACACCCAGCTCATCATCGACGCGGTGCCCGGACGCGGCGGCGCGTTTTCACTGGACAGCGCCGAGGGCAAGCGCTTTCTGCTGCGCTCGCGGCTGTACTCCGATGAAGAATGGGCCAACGTGGCGGCGGTCACCAAGGGCTGATGCGCCGCAGGGCCGGCCGCCGCAACGCCTCACGCGCCTTGCGGCGTTCCGCCCTTGTCAGCGGTAGCTTCGCCGGCAACCTGCTTCCATTGAAACGACACGCGGCGGATGCGCGCGGCGCGAAATTGCGTGAACGAACGGCCACCGGGCATCGGTGCGCCGCGTAGGGGACTGCTGGCGTTTTTCATTGCGGATCAAGCATTGACGGGAAAATCTTGCGGGCGGTGCGCGGATCAGCCGGCGCTGGCCGCCCAGGCGCTGACGGGGGCCCGGCGGGTCCATTCCAGGGCGTCTTCCAGACGGTCGTTGCCCCAGAACATCTCGCCATCGACGAAGAAGGTCGGCGCACCGAACAGACCCAGGTGACGCGCCTGGTCGACCTGGCGGCGCAGCGCTTCCTTGGCCGCTTCGGACTTGCCGCGCGCGATCAGCGCATCGGCGTCCAGCGACAGTTCGGTCAGCAAGTCGTGCACGACGTCCTCGGCCTGGATGTCCTGGTCGCGCTGGAAATTGGCGCGGAATACGGCCACGCAGAAATCGCGGCCCCAGGGCTCGTCCTGGCCCAGCAGGGCAATGCGCGCCGGCAACACGCTCATGCGCGGAAACAGCCGCGGCCGGTTGTAGGGCACGCCGTACTTTTCGGCCAGGCGGGCGATGTCGCGCATCATGTAGGCGCCCTTGCCCGGGAACAGGCGAAAAGGCGTGTCGTTCCAGCCCTGGGCCTGGAAGATCGGGCCCAGCAGGAAGGGACGCAGGTCCACCTGCACGTCCGCCTGCCTGGCCAGGGCGTCGATGCGCTCGATCGCCAGATAGCTGTAGGGGCTGGCGAAATCGAACCACATTTCGATGCGGGGGGTGGCGGACAAGGGCGCATTCATCGTAAAAGCTCCGGCGGCAGGACGTGGAAACAGCATAGTCCAGACCGCCAATCAGCAGGAATCGCATTCCCGCGGTGCAACATGACTGAATCTTGGCGATCCCCGACGACAGCGGCGACTTGCGGCCGCTTGGCGTACGGATCAAGCCCTATTGGACGCCGCAGGCGTTATATTGCACAAGCAACTTTTCCGCCGCCTACGCATGAGTTTCAAGAATGTCATATCCGCTGGCCAAACTGCCTCCGCTTGACCTCGTCCGGGGCTTCGTTGCCGTGGGCCGCCGCATGAGCATCACGCTGGCGGCGCAAGACCTGCACGTGACGCAATCGGCCGTCAGCCGGCAAATCCGCGCACTGGAAGCGCACCTGGGCGTGCCGCTGCTGCTGCGGGGCTTTCGTAGCGTGTCGTTCACGTCGGAAGGCGCACAACTGTTCCGCATGGCCGACACCTGGTTGAGCCAGCTGGGCGACCTGACCGAACAGCTGCGCGCGCCGGAACGCCGCACGCCGGTCACCGTCACCACCACCATCGGCGTCGCTTCGCTGTGGCTGCTGCCCAGGCTGGGCGACTTCCAGGCCGCGTACCCGAATATCGACGTGCGCGTGGCGGCCGACAACCGGGTCATCGACATCGACCGCGAAAGCGTGGACATCGCCATCCGCTACAGCCTGCGCGACACCGTGCCGGACGGCGCCGTCTGGCTGTTTGGCGAATCGGTGGTGCCGGTGGCCCATCCGTCCCTGAAAGCGCGTGCCCTGGACGCGCGCGAATTGCAGCGCCACGTGCTGCTGGAGTTCGACGACCCCACCCGCCCCTGGCTGCAGTGGTCCGAATGGCTCAACGCGCGCGGCCTGGGCCGGGTACGGCCAAAGGGCATGCTGCGGTTCAACCAATACGACCAGATCGTGCACGCCGCGCTGGCCGGCCATGGCATCGCCCTGGGGCGGCTGGCGCTGATTGCGCCGATGCTGGCCGACCAGCGCCTGGCCACCGTGGGCGGGGCCGCCGCGGACGCCACCGAGCATGCTTATTGGCTGGTGCGCAACGCCCGCCGCAGCACGCCCGATGCCGACATCGTGACCCGCTGGCTGGTGCAGCAGGGCGCGGCCACCGCCCAGACGCTGACGCCTCCTTGACGCTGGCCGGCGCGGCGGCCTGACGGGCGCCGTACAAGATCTATACAAACTTTCATACATTCCCGCCTGCACTCCTGTAGATTGCGGCCTGCGCAACGCGTACGGGCCCCCGACCCTGCCGACTTGCCGTGGCATCCTGCCCCACCGCCGCCCCTGCGGGAACCGGCCCGCGGCCCTGTCGTCGCCGCCTCCCGCTGCGCTTCCCCGCAATTCCCTCAAGGCGTAGATGACGCTCTTCCGATCCGCCAGCGCATGGCAGAACTGGTTCCTGAATTTCCAGCGCTCTTTCCTGATCCTGCTGGCCCCATGGCTGGTGTCGGTACTGGCCCAGGGCGCCGGACGCGGCTACCTGCTGTATGCCTACGCGCCGCCCAACGCCTATACGGCGCTGCCGCAGGACATCAGCCGCACCCTCGGCATCGGCCTGCTGTTCGACATCAAGGTGTCGGCCATCGCGTTTTCGGTGCTGCTGCTGATTGCCCTGCTGCTGCCCGCACGCCCCACCTGGCAGGGTCGCTGGCTGCGCAGCCTGCCCTATGTCGGCGCGACGATGGCCATGCTGTTCGCCGCCAGCACCGTGATCAGCGTCTGCTACTTCGCCACCTTTTCGCGGTCGATCGACATCTTCGTGTTCGGCCTGATGGACGACGACACCCACGCCATCCTGCTGACGCTGTGGCACGGTTATCCGGTGCTGCGGGCGCTGGCGCTGCTGGCGGCCGTGCTGGGCATCACCTTCTGGCTGGCGCGCCGCTGGGGCGCCAGCGTGCTGCGTGCACGGCTGGCGCAGCGCCCCCTCTTGCCCAGCGCATTACGCCTGCTGCTGATCATCGGCATCACCGTGCTGGCGTGCCGGGGGTCGCTGGGCACCTTTCCGCTCAACAAGGACGACACCAGTATTTCGTCGCTGCGGCTTCTGAACGACATCGCGCCCAACGGCATCTCGGCATTTTTCTGGGCGCTGGACGACCGCGGCAATGACAAGCGCTTCACGCCCGTCTCGGACCAGGATGGCGCCGAGCTGTACCAGCGCTTCCTGGGCCGACCCGGCCAAGGGCTAGCGCCCTTCATGGCCAGTACCGGCGCCAATCCGGCGGCCCAGGCCCATCCGCCCCACGTGGTGCTGCAGGTCATGGAAAGCATGGGGCACCACATGAACCAGTACGACCGCCCCGGGCGCGACCTGCTGGGCGCCCTGCGGCCGCATTGGAACGCAGACTGGCGCTTTGACCGCTTCCTGTCCGAAGGCAACGGCACCATCGATTCGCTCAGCCGCTTGATGGTGCGCAGCCCCGTGCCCGCCATCAGCCAGTCATCGGCGGCCAACGGCGTCTTCGACAGCAACGCCTTCACGCCCTTCCTGGCGCGCGGCTACAAGGTGCTGTTTGTGACGTCGGGTGCGGCCACCTGGCGCAACCTGGGCAGTTTCGCCAGCCATCTGGGCGCGCGCGAATTCATCGACCAACTGGCACTGAAACAGCGTTATCCCGAGGCCGAGGCCGGCGCCTGGGGCGTGCCCGATGAATACATGTTCCGCTACATCGCCGAGCGGCTGGCGCAGGCCGACCGTGACGGCCAGCCCCTGTTCATCGTGGCCCTGTCGACCACCCATCATCCACCGTTCCTGGTGCCCGCGGGCGGCAAGCGGGGCGGCATCAATCTGGACGATGTGGAAAACCTGCCGTACTACGATTCGTGGACCGGCCTGGACGACGCCTTCGATACGCTGCGCTACGCCAACGACCAGCTGGGCCGTTTCCTCAGCGGCCTGAAGGCCTCGGCCAACGGCGCCAACACCATCGTTGCCGTCACCGGCGACCACAACATCCTGGGCGTGGACTACCAGGCCGACACCGACGCCGTGCTGGCACGCGCCGTGCCTTTCTACCTGTACGTGCCGCAGGCTTACCGCGGGCAGTCGACCTACGACCCGTCACGCCCCGGCAGCCACAAGGACATCCTGCCCACGCTGTACCACCTGAGCCTGCCCGACACGCCGTACTTCCGCAGCGGCTGCGACCTGCTGGCCGCCCGGCCCGACCCGCAATGGTGCTTTGGCTACAACAATCCGCGCCTGCTCATCACCCGCGATGGCGCCTACCGCAAGGACCGCCCGGGACGCATCATGCCCTGGGCCGGCGATGCCGGCGTGGCGCTGGCGCCCGAACAGGACGCCTCGCCCGCCCAGCGCACCGAAGAAGCCCGGTTGCAAGCCTACGGGCCGCTGCTGAAATGGCAGATCAACTACCAGGTGCAGAACCAGACGCCGGCGCGGCGGGACCGGCCCTAGGCCCGAGCGACGGCCGCGCCGCTCGGGCCGGCCGCACCCGCTTCAGTCCACCCGCACCAGCGCGTCGCCCGGCACCATTTCACCGACCACCGCGGCGTCCTCGAAGCCCTGGTGATGGAACAGGTCCAGCACCGCCTGCGCTGTCTGCGGTGTGCAGGCCACCAGCAGGCCGCCCGAGGTCTGCGGATCGGTCAACAGGGCGCGCTCGACATCCGTCACGTCAGCCCCCAGGCGCACGGACTCGCCATACGAGGCCCAATTGCGCCCCGACGCGCCCGTCACCACGCCATCGGCCGCAAAGGCCTGCACGCCAGGCAGCCACGGCAACGCATCGCGGCGCAACTGCGCCGTCAGCCTGGCGCCGCGCGCCATTTCCAACGCATGACCCAACAGCCCGAAGCCGGTCACATCGGTAATGGCATGCACACCGTCCAGCGCGGCCAGCGCGGCACCGGGCCGGTTCAGCCGGGTCGTCGTATCGATCATCACGCGATAACCGGCCGCATCCAGCCGGTTCTTCTTCAGCGCCGCCGACAGGATGCCCACGCCCAGGCCCTTGCCCAGGATCAGCACGTCGCCCGCGCGCGCATCGGCATTGCGCTTGATGCGGCCCGGATGCACCAGGCCCATTGCCGCCAGGCCGTAGATGGGCTCCACCGAATCGATGCTGTGGCCGCCCGCGACAGGAATGCCGGCATCCGCGCAGACCGATTCGCCGCCGCGCAGGATGTCTGCGATGACGCTGTGCGGCAGCACATTGATCGGCATGCCCACGATCGCCAGCGCCATGATCGGCGTGCCGCCCATGGCGTACACATCCGACAGCGCATTGGTCGCCGCGATGCGGCCGAAATCGAACGGGTCGTCCACGATCGGCATGAAGAAGTCGGTCGTGGCGATCAACGCCTGCTCGTCGTTGAGCCGATACACCGCCGCATCATCGGCCGTCTCGGTGCCCACCAGCAGGTCCGGATAACTGGCCGCGGGGCCGAAACGCGCCAGCAATTCCGACAGCACGCCGGGCGCGATCTTGCAGCCACAGCCGCCGCCATGGGACAGCGAAGTCAAGCGCGGCACCGCCGCCGATGCAGCATCCTGGGTCATGTCAGTCTCTCCGTAAGGGGTCTCGGAAAAGGATAGCATCGCCCCCCGGAATGGCCCTATCATCATTGCTGCAGCACGCAGCAACGGACGGCCCGCCCGCCACCGGGCGCACCGACAGCCAAACTTCACCGTGCGTGAGGGCTTTATGGATCGCCGACACTTCCTCCGTTTCTCGGGCGCCGTGTGCGCCACCCAGGCCGCCCTGCCGTTGACGGCCCGCGCGCAGCAGGCCCCCGTCACCGCCGGCTGGCGCGCCTACGAACTGACCAGCAGCATCACCGTGAAAGACCCCGGCGCCCAGACCCGCCTCTGGATTCCGGTGCCCTACGCCACCGACACCGCCTACCAGCGCGGCGCACAAAGCACCTGGCAGGTCAGCGGCGGCGGCACTGCGCAATTGGTCCAGGCCCCCGGTTACGACGTGCAGATGCTGGCCGTGCAATGGCCCGACGCCCAGACGCCACGGCAAGTTACCGTCACCAGCCGCTTCCAGACCCGCAACCGCCGCGTCGACCTGACCCAGCCGCCGCCGGCCGGCACCCCGCGCGAAAGCGCCGCCACCCTGCGCGAATTCCTCAAGCCCACCGCGCTCTTGCCCACCGACGGCATCGTCAAGACGACCGCCGACCAGATCACCCGCGGCCACCAGGGCACCCTGGCCCGCGCCCGCGCCATTTACGACTGGGTCGTCGAAAACACCTGCCGCACCGCAGCAACCCGCGGCTGCGGCGTCGGCGACGTGCGCTACATGCTCACCGCCAACGACCTGAACGGCAAATGCGCCGACATCAACGCGCTCTTTGTCGCCCTGGCCCGCGCATCCGGCATTCCGGCCCGCGACGCCTACGGCCTGCGCGTGGCCGACTCGCAGCTCGGCTACAAAAGCCTGGGCAAGGCCGGCGACGTCACCAAGGCGCAGCACTGCCGCGCCGAGTTCTACGCCGACGGCTACGGCTGGATCCCCGTCGACCCCGCCGACGTGCGCAAAGTCATGCTCGAAGAGCCCCCAGGCGACCTGCCCCTGACCGACGCCAAGGTGCGCGCCGCGCGCGTCATGCTGTTCGGCGCCTGGGAAATGAACTGGGTCGCCTACAACCACGGCCACGACGTCGCGCTGCCCGGCACCGCCCACGGCCCCGTCCCGTTCCTCATGTACCCCAACGGCGAAACCGCCGACGGCCGCCTGGACAGCCTGGACCCCGACAGCTTCAGCTACAAGCTCACCGCCAAGCCCCTGTCCACCTGACCCCGCGCGCCATGATCAGCCGCCGCCAGCTCCTGCAATCCGGCCTGTCGCTAGCCGCCCTGCCCCCCTGGGCCCGCGCCGCCAGCGACAGCGCCCTGAAGGCCGCCACCGGCCCCGACTGGGCCCCCTGGACCACCCCCACTCCCCCATTGATCCTGCCCGACCTCTCCGGCCGCGAACAGAAACTCTCCGCCTGGCGCGGCAACGTCGTCATCGTCAGCTTCTGGGCCACCTGGTGCGACCCCTGCCGCGACGAAATCCCCCTCATGTCCGCCATGGCCCGCCGCCACCGCGAAGAAGGCCTGCGCCTGGTCGCCGTCAACGTGGGCGAAGCCCTGGGCAAGATCACCACCTTCCTGGCCAAATGGCCCGTCGCCGGCACCGTCCTGCACGACCGCAACAGCACCGCCTCAAAAAAATGGGACGCCGCCGGCCTCCCCGCCAACTACCTGATCGACCGCGGCGGCACCGCCCGCTACTGGCACCTGGGCGCCCTGGACTGGAAAGCAGAAAACGTCACCAGCGTCGTCACCAAGATGCTGCGCGCCTAGCAAATAACCCCCCATCATTCCAAACCGCCCGCCCAAACAAAAGGCGGCGCAAAGCGCCGCCCCCGCCAAAATAAAACCCCTTCCGCCAACCCCCACAACAAGCAAACCGTTCGATCAAGGTTCAGCAACGCGACAACCCAATCCAACGTGAGCCGTGGCGTTGCGGGGCGTGTGACAGTGGGCCGTTTAGATTGCGCCCGAGGGAATCCGAAGGAGTCGCCGAAGGCGAGGACGAGGATGACAACGGGGCAGTCCGGAGCGAAGGCTCCGGACCGCAATCGGAGGCCCACTGTCACACGCCCCGCAACGCCACGGCGGCAGAAGAACACCGCCCATCGCCAGCAACAACCCCAATCAACGACCGCAAAAAGAATTGGCGGAAGGCAGCAGGAGTCGAACCTACCTGGGAACGTCTGACGCCCCCAACCGGGTTTGAAGCCCGGCCGTGCCACCGGACACGGATGCCTTCCGCAGTGACCCGCCTATGATACCCGCAGCACATGCGCATCCCGCACCCGCCGCGTCACCCCCGTCCGATCAAAAAACTCCAGAATCTGGATCGCCCGCTTGCGCCCCAACCCCGTCGCATCCCGGAACGCCGCCGCATTCAACCCCGCAGGCTTGCCCGCCAGTTCGATCGCCAGCGCCTCCAATTGCGCCACCTGCTCGCGGTCATAGAAAAGATCCTTCACCACCTGCGCCACCTCACCGCGCCTGAGCAGCTTGCGCAGCACCTGCCGCACCCGCTCTTCCGGCTCGGCCAGCAGCCGCGCCATATCCCGCACCCATGGCGGATCGTAGGCCCCCGCTGCCAGCAGCGGCAGCAGCCGCTGCGCCAATTGCGCCTCGCCTTCAGCCAGCACCGCCACATGATTCGGCAGATGCAACCACGGCCCATTGCGCACCACGCGGCCATGCTGCTGCAGATGATCCAGCAGCCCCTGCCACAGCGGTTCAGGCGCTGTCGGCAATGCCATCCGGCGCAGCCGTGAACTGTCCGGCCCCGGCTCATCCGGCGCCCCCTGGTGAAAGGCCGACAGCGCCGCTTCCACCCGATCGCGCAATGCCTCCCAGTGCGACGACAGGATCAGCGTACGCGTCCCTTGCGGCGTGCGCGGCGCAATCCAGCTGGCCCCATGCGGCGCGGCCAGTTCGCTGACTGGTTGGCCCGTCAGGCGCTGCAACGCCGCTTCGTCCAGCCCCAGCGTCGCCTGTTCCAGCAACGGGTGCAGTCCGCCGCCATCCAGCATCTCGGCCACCGCGCCCAACCATTGCAGCCGCGATGCTGCGCGGCGCTTGCGATCCGGCGCGTTCGGGTCCAGCACCCGGCCCCCGCCCACCGTGCGCGTCGCCTGCGCATTGCGCACGATGTAGCGGTCGCCGGGCATCGCGCACACCGGCTCGTCGAACACCAGCTGCACCCAGCCGGACTGCCCCGGCGCCAGCGATTCCGCCGACAGCGGCACCGCATGCGCCACATGGCGCGCGGCGCCGATATGCACATGCAGCGGCGTCCAGGCCCGCAGCGCCGCATCGGCAGAATCCAGCAACGTCAGCGCCACATCCACGTGGCGCGACGGCAGGAAACAGCGTGCATCCGCGATCCAGTCGCCGCGCGCGATTGCCTGCTTGTCGATGCCCGCCAGGTTCAAGGCGCAGCGTTGCCCCGCCGAGCCCGTTGCGCTGGACTGGTTCTGCGCGTGGATGCTGCGCACCCGCACCCGCGTGCCCGCCGGCATCAGCCGCAGATCGGCGTCGTCATCGCCCGCCCGCGCCTGGCCGCCGTGCGCCGTGCCCGTCACCACCGTGCCGTGGCCCGCCAACGTGAACACCCGGTCCACCGCCAATCGGAACAGGCCCTGGTGGCCGCGTGCGCCCAGCGCCTGCGCGGTCTCGTCCAGGTGGCGCTTCAGGTCGGCCGTGCCGCCGTCATCCGGCCGTGCTGCGCAAACCTCGAACACCGGCGCGCCCTGCAAAAAAGTATCCGCCGCCAGGGCCGCGATCTCGGCGCGCACCGCTGCCAGCCGGGCCGCATCGGCGCGATCCGCCTTGGTCAGCGCCACCGCCCCGCGCGCCACGCCCAGCAGCGTCAGAATCGCCAGGTGCTCGCGCGTCTGCGGCATGACGCCGTCGTCGGCCGCCACCACCAGCAGGCCGAAGTCGATGCCGCTGGCGCCCGCGGCCATCGTGTGCACCAGCTTTTCGTGGCCTGGCACGTCGATGAAGCCCAGCACGTCGCCATTGGCCAGCGGCGTATAGGCGTAGCCCAGTTCAATGGAAATGCCGCGCGCCTTCTCTTCCTTCAGGCGGTCGGTGTCCACCCCCGTCAGCGCCCGCACCAAGGTGGTCTTGCCATGGTCGATATGGCCGGCCGTGCCGACGATCATGCCAGGGGCTCCGCCAGCTGCGCGGCAAAGTCGGCTTCGTCGCGGGCCTCCAGGCAGCGCAGATCGAGCCACAGCGCGTCGTCCGCGATACGTCCGATCACGGGCACCGGCAGGCCCCGCAGCAGCGCTTCCAGGCGGTCCAGATGGCGCCCGGGACGTCCGCTGCCGGTATGGCGCACCGCCAGCCCGAAGCTGGGCAACTGGTCCACCGGCAAGGCGCCGCTGCCGATCTGGCTGAACATCGGCACCGCCTGCACCTCGTAGCCCGCGCCCACGGCATGGGCCAGCGTGCCGCGCAGCCGCTCGGCCTGCGGCTGGATCTCGCGCTGCGGGCGCGTGAACAGCCGCAACGTGGTCAGGCGCTGCGCCAGGAATTCCGGCGCGCGGTACAGGGCCAGCACCGGTTCCAGCGCGGCCAGCGTCAGCTTGCCCACGCGCAGCGCGCGCTTGAGCGGATTCTTCTTGATCTTGCGGATCAGGTCCGCACGGCCCACCAGCAGGCCCGCCTGCGGTCCGCCCAGGAGCTTGTCGCCGCTGAACGTCACCAGGTCGGCCCCCGCCGCGATGGTCTCGTGCACCGTGTCCTCGCGCGGCAGGCCGAATTGCGTCAAGTCCACCAGCGTGCCGCTGCCCAGGTCCACCGTGGCGGGCAGCCCACGGGCATGCGCCAGCGCCGCCACCTCGGCCACGCTGACGCTCTTGGTGAAACCAGTGACCGCGTAGTTGCTGCAATGCACCTTCATCAACATCGCGGTGCGCGGGCCGATGGGGGTCTCGTAGTCCGCCGCATGAGTGCGGTTGGTGGTGCCTACCTCGACCAGCTTGGCGCCGGCCCGCTTCATGATGTCCGGAATGCGGAAGGCGCCGCCGATCTCGACCAGTTCGCCGCGCGACACGACGACCTCGCGGCGGTCGGCCAGCGCGTTCAGCATCAGCAACACCGCGGCCGCGTTGTTGTTGACCACCGTGGCGGCTTCGGCCCCGGTCAGTTCGCACAGCAGCTCGTCGATCAGGTCATCACGGTCGCCGCGCCCGCCCGTGTCCAGGTCGAATTCCAGGTTGGCCGGCGAACGCAGCGCGCGCAGCACCGAATCGACGGCCGCGTCGGGCAGCAGCGCCCGCCCCAGGTTGGTGTGCAGCACCGTGCCCGTCAGGTTGTACACGGCCCGCAGGCGCGGCGCGGCGGCAGCCGCCAGCGCGGCCGACACTGCCGACGCAACCGTGGCCTCGGCCAGGTCCGCGCGCGGCAGCGCGCCTGCCAGCGCCCGCTGGCGCAGCGCGTCCAGGTGGCGGCGCAACGCCGCCACGACCTGCGTGCGGCCGTGGGTTTCCAACGCGACGGCCAGGCCGGGCGCGTTCAGCAGGCGGTCCAGCGCCGGAATGTCGGCGGCGGCGGCAAGATCAGCCATGGCTATTCCTCGTCGGCGCCGTGCCACAGCAGCGGATTGCCGCTGGCCCGCGAATAGCCGGCCTCGCCCACCAGCACGTCCAGCATCAGGCTGGCCAGGTCGTCGGCCACCGGTTCGACGTGCAGGTCCTTGTCTTGATAGAAGATCTTGCGATAGGCGTGGCAACGGTCGCAGGTTTCGGCCTTGATGGCGGGCGAACGGCCGTCGATGGCCTGGTAGGCCACGGATTCCACGTCTTCGCAGTGCGTGCATTTCACGCGCACCATGTGCCATTGAGTCGCGCAAAGGCTGCAGCAAAGGTAACGGTAGCCCTCGAACTGGCCGCCGACCCGCACCACGCTGGCCACCGGCAGGCTGGCGCACACCGGGCAGACGCCGAAGGGCGAGGCCACCGGCAACTGCTTTTCGTCGAAGCGGCTGGCCAGATCGGTCCAGTAGACCTGCAGCGCGGCCATCACGAACGGGGCGGCAGCGCCGTCCACGCCGTGGTGCTGTTCAGACAGCAAGGCCTCGGCCAGGTCTTCGAGCGATTCGGTGTCTTCGTCCAGCGCACGGCGCAGCGACGCACAGACCTCGACAGCCTCGGCCGGCACGTCGGGGCCGGCGGCGACATCGTCGACCAGCTGGCGCAGGATGTCCCGCCACAGCGGGTCGCGCGGCCAGCCCACGGCTTGCAGCGGCGGCATGCCGTGGGTCTGGGCCAGTTCGATGCGCTCTTGCGAGGCGGGCGGCGCGGCGCAGCCCTTCAGCGCACGATGCTGGGCGTCGACCAACCGGGCCATCAACAGCAGATAGTCGGCCACCGGACTGTCCGCGGCCAGTTGCCGCAAGCGGGCCGCACGGGTCGCGAAAACCGACTCGCGCGCCGGCAACTGGACGCGGGGAATGGTGTTGTGGTCTAGCGCTTCGATCTCGCCGCGCGGAAGAATTCGCTGCAATTCGCGTCTCCAGATAAACAAACACGGCTGCCGCCCCGACAAAGGGGAGGCAGCCGTGCGGTCAGACCCGTGAAATCGGCCGGGCGGATTACTTGCTCTTGCCCACTTGTTCCCGGAACCAGGCGCGATGGTGCTTCCACGCCCAGCCCGCGGTCACATAGCCCCGCAGCATTGCCGTCAGGGAACCCTTGACCCAGATCGCCGCATAAATATGCACAATGATCGCGCAAATCAGCACCAATGCACAAACGGCATGCAGCACCGAGGCGGCGCGGACGACCCAGATCGGGAAATAGAAGGCGAAGAATTCGCGCCAGATGACGATGCCGCTGACGAACAGCCCCAGCATGCACAGGATCAGCACGTAGAACAGCAGCTTCTGGCCGGCGTTGTACTTGCCGACCTCGGGCAGCTTTTCTTCGCGGTTGTCCAGCACGTCGTCCAGCTGCCGCAGCCACTGGCGGTCGGCCTTCGTCATGAGGTTGTAGCGCCACATGTGGCCGGCGAACACGACGAAGCAGACGAACATCACCAAACCGATGAACGGATGCAGGATGCGCGTCCAGGGGCCGCCGCCGAACAGATTGGTCAGCCAGAACATCGACGGGTGAAACAGCGCCAGCCCGGACAGCGCCAGCATGATGAACGTCAGGGCGATGATCCAGTGGTTGGTGCGCTCGCCCGGCGAGTAACGCTTGATGCGGCGGTGACGGTGGTCTTCACTCATGGCGCACCTCCTCTTCGGCGCGGCGTTCGTCTTCCTCGCTGACCTCGTTGCGGCCAACGCGGGCGTAGTGGAAGAAGCCCGCCAGCGCCGTCAGCGCCATGACGGCCACGCCGAGCGGTTTGGTGATGCCCTTCCACAGCGACACCATCGGGCTGATGTGCGGGTCCTTCGGCAGCCCGTGGTACAGCCCGGGCTGGTCGGCGTGATGCAGCACGTACATGACGTGGGTGCCGCCCACCCCTTGCGGGTCGTACAGGCCGGCTTGGTCGAAGCCCCGCGACTTCAGGTCTTCGATGCGCTCGGCCGCGTGCTGCTTCATGTCGTCCTTGGTGCCGAACACGATGGCGCCGGTGGGACAGGCCTTGACGCAGGCCGGTTCCTGACCGACGGCCACGCGGTCGGAACACAGGGTGCACTTGTATGCCTTGTGGTCCTTCTTGGAGATGCGCGGCACGTTGAACGGACAGCCGGTGATGCAGTAGCCGCAACCGATGCAGTTCTCTTCGTGGAAATCGACGATGCCGTTGTTGTACTGGATGATGGCGCCCGGCGACGGACAGGCCTTCAGGCAGCCCGGGTCCTCGCAGTGCATGCAGCCGTCCTTGCGGATCAGCCATTCCAGGTCGCCCTGCGGATTCTCGTATTCCGAGAAGCGCATGACGGTCCAGGAATGCTCGGTCAGGTCGGCTGGATTGTCGTACACGCCGACGTTGGTGCCGATCTCGTCGCGCAGGTCGTTCCATTCCATGCAGGCGCTTTGGCACGCCTTGCAGCCGATGCACTTGGACACGTCGATCAGCTTGGCCACCGAGCCCGTGATGGGCTCGCGGATGCCCGGCGGCGGCGTGGTGGTGGCGGAGCGCCGCTTGATGTCTAGGGATTGCATGGACATGTCGGTCTCCTAAGCTTTCTCGACCTGCACCAGGAACGACTTGAATTCCGGAGTCTGGGAATTGCCGTCGCCCACGAATGGCGTCAGGGTGTTGGTGAGGAAGCCCGGCTTGGCCAGGCCCACGAAGCCCCAATGGATCGGGATGCCCACGTGGTGCACGGTCTTGCCTTCGATGGTCAGCGGCCGCAGGCGCTTGGTGACCAGCGCCACCGCCTTGATGTAGCCGCGGTTGGATGACACCTTGACGCGCGAACCGTTGGCGATGCCCAGTTCCTTGGCCATGACTTCGCCGATCTCGACGAACTGCTCGGGCTGCAGGATCGCGTTGATGCGGACGTTCTTGGTCCAGTAGTGGAAGTGCTCGGTCAGGCGGTAGGTGGTGGCCACGTACGGGAACTTGTCCACCGTGCCCATTGCCGCCAGGTCGTCCTTGAACACGCGCGCCGCCGGATTGCTGGTGACGCCCTTGGCCTTCGGATGCAGCGGGTTGTAGCCCAGCGGGTTCTCGAACGGCTCGTAATGTTCGGGGAACGGCCCTTCGGCCATGCCTGCCCGCGCGAAAAAGCGCGCCACGCCCTCGGGGTTCATGATGAACGGACCCATGCCGCCGTCGGGGTTCTCGTCGCCCTTGAAGTCGGGAATGTCGGCCCCGACCCACGCCTTGCCATTCCAGGAAATCAGGTTGCGGCGCGGGTTGAACGGCTTGCCGGACACGTCGCACGAGGCCCGGTTGTACAGGATGCGGCGGTTGGCCGGCCACGCCCAGGCCCAGTTCAGGGTCTGGCCGATGCCGGTGGGGTCGCTGTTGTCGCGGCGCGCCATCAGGTTGCCGCCGGGGCCCCAGGCGCCGGCAAAGATCCAACAGCCGCTGGCCGTCGATCCATCGTCGCGCAGCTCGGCGAAACCGGCCAGCTGCTCGCCGCCCTTGCGGGTGATCTTGGTCGCGTCCTTGGGGTCGGCGAGGTCCACCAGCGCCTTGCCCGAGTATTCCTTGGCCAGCTCTTCCGCGGTGGGACTTTGCGGGTTGGAATACGGCCACGACAGGTTGACGATGGGGTCGGGATACTTGCCGCCCTCGTCCTGGTACATCTTGCGCAGGCGCGTGAAGATCAGCGACATGATCTCGATGTCGCTCTTGGCCTCGCCCGGAGGCTCGGCGCCCTTCCAGTGCCATTGCAGCCAGCGCCCGGAATTGACCAGCGCGCCGTCTTCTTCGGCGAAACAGGTGGTGGGCAGGCGGAACACTTCGGTCTGGATCTGCGAGGGATCGACGTCGTTGGCCTCGCCCGCGTTGCGCCAGAACTCCGAGGTCTCGGTGACCAGCGGGTCCATGATGACCAGGAACTTCAGCTTGGCGAAACCCGCGTTCAGCTTGGCCTTGTTGGGCGCGGCCGCCAGCGGGTTGAAGCCCTGCGCCAGGTAGCCGTTCATCTTGCCCTGCACCATCAGCTCATAGACTTGCAGCATGTCGTAGAGCTTGTCCAGCTTGGGCAGGTAGTCGAACGCCCAGTTGTTCTCGGCCGTGGCAGCCTTGCCCCACCAGGCCTTCATCAGGCTCACGTGGAACTTGCTGTAGTTCTGCCAGTAGCTGAGCTGGTTGGGCCGCAGGGGCTTGAGCGCGCGCGACTCGATGTACTTGCCGTAGTCCTGTTCAGGCTCGTTGGGCAGGGTCATGTAGCCGGGCAGCAGGTTCGACATCAGGCCCAGGTCGGTCAGGCCCTGGATGTTCGAGTGCCCGCGCAGCGCATTCATGCCGCCGCCGGCAATGCCGATGTTGCCCAGCAAGAGCTGCACCATGGCGCCGGTGCGGATGATCTGCGAACCGATCGAATGCTGCGTCCAGCCCAGCGCGTACAGGATGGTGGCGGCGCGGTCGGTGGTGGCGGTGGACGCCAGCATGTCGCACACCTTCAGGAACTTGTCCTTGGGCGTGCCGCAGACGCGTTCGACCATCTCTTCGGTGTAGCGCGAATAGTGCTTCTTCAAGAGCTGGTAGACCGTGCGCGGATGCTGCAGCGACGGGTCCGTCTTGACGAAGCCGTCGTCGCCGCGCTCGTAGTCCCAGCTGGCCTTGTCGTAGCTGCGCTTGTCGGCGTTGTAGCCCGAGTACAGGCCCGCGTCGAACGTGAAGTCCTCGCGCACGATGTACGAAAAGTCGGTGTAGTTGCGCACGTACTCGTGCTGGATCTTGTCGTGATCCAACAGGTACTTGATGACACCGCCCAGGAAGATGATGTCGGTGCCGGTGCGTATGGGCGCGTAGAAGTCCGCCACGGATGCCGAGCGCGTGAAGCGCGGATCCACGACGATCAGCTTGGCCTTGTTATGGGCTTTCGCTTCCGTGACCCATTTGAACCCGCACGGGTGGGCCTCGGCGGCATTGCCGCCCATGATCAGTACTACGTCCGCGTTCTTGATGTCGACCCAATGGTTCGTCATCGCTCCACGGCCAAACGTCGGGGCAAGACCTGCCACCGTCGGGCCATGTCAGACACGGGCTTGATTGTCGAACGCCAACATCCCCATGCTGCGCACGGTCTTGTGCGTGATGTAGCCCACCTCGTTGCTGCTTGCCGAGGCGGCCAGCATGCCGGTGGTCAGCCACCGGTTGACTGTCTTGCCATCCGCGGTCTTCTCGACGAAGTTCGCGTCGCGGTCGGCCTTCATGAGCTTGGTGATGCGCGTCAGGGCGTCGTCCCACGACATCCGCACCCACTTGTCCGAACCGGGCGCCCGGTATTCCGGGAATTTCAGGCGGTTGGGGCTGTGGATGAAGTCGATCAGGGCCGCGCCCTTGGGACAGAGCGTCCCGCGGTTCACGGGGTGGTCGGGGTCGCCTTCGATGTGCATGATGCTGGCGCGGGCATTCTTGGCGCCATCGCCAAGGCCATACATCAAGAGACCACAGGCGACCGAACAGTAGGGACAGGTGTTGCGCGTTTCCGTCATGCGCGCAAGCTTGTACTGGCGGACTTCAGCCATTGCCGTGCCGGGGGCTACCCCCAGCAAGGCCAGGCTCGAGCCCGCCAGCGTCGTACCGGTCACCTTGAAGAACTGGCGGCGGTTCATGTTGACCATGAAACACTCCTCTCCGGGTGAAAGGGGGAACTCTCGGACCGATCCGAAGAAAAGCCCTACAAGTTCCAAGGATATGCAAGCAAGTATAGGCGCAGCACGCGCCGGACGCCATCGGTCACGGGGACGGGCTTTCCCGGTGGATTTGGCGGCCAAACCGGGGGTTTTCGCAGATTTTGGATGATCGCGGGGCTGCTACCATTGCCGGCGGCGGGTTCCGGCCCGCCTTTTCCGCCTGATTCCCGCACGCCTGTTGGAGCGCCGATGCGCCGCTTTGCCCCCCTGACCCTGTCGCTGTCGGCGCTGTCCCGCATGGCGTTGCCCCGGACGGCCCTGCTCCACGCCGCCCTTTCCCTGACGACCCTGGGCCTGGGCGCCGCCCCCGTCCTGGCCGCGCCCACGCTGTCGCCGGCCGCTGCCGCCACCGAGGCCGCCCACGACGCGGCGATGGAAGGCTATCTGTACTTCTATCCGCTGGTCACCATGGACCTGACGCGGCGCCAGTTCACCCATCCGTCGCAGGGCGCCCAGGGCGCGCCCGCCAACGCCTTCCTGCACCAGCGCGCCCTGCCCCGGCCGGGCGCCGCCACGCCATGGGCCAACCCGGACATGCTGCGCAGCACCGCCTGGCTGGACCTGACGGCCGGCCCCGTGGTGCTGTCCGCCCCCGACACACATGGCCGGCTCTACACCCTGACCCTGCTGGACACGTGGAACGAGGCCTTTGCCACGCTGGGCAAGCGCAGCACCGGCACGGCGCGCAGTAACACCGCCCTCGTGCCGCCGGGCTGGACCGGCACGCTGCCGTCCGGCATGCCGCGCATCGATGCGCCCACGGCCTATGTGTGGGCCAAGAACCTGATCCAGACCGATGGCCCCGCCGACTATCCGGCCGTCAACGCCTTGCAGGACGCCTTCACCGTGACGCCGCTGGCCCAGTGGAACCTGCCGCCGCAGTCGCAGCGCGTCAAGGCGGACCCGTCCCTGGATCTGAAGATTCCGGTGCGCGAGCAGGTCGAGTCGATGCCGACCGATGCCTTCTTCACTTACGCCGCCGAGCTGCTGCGCAAGAACCCGCCGCACGCCACCGACCAGCCGGTGCTGGCCAAGCTGCGCCGGGTCGGCTTGATACCCGGCCGGCCGTTCGATTTCGACAAGCAGGACCACCCGGTCAAGCAGGGCCTGCGCCGCGGCCTGCGCGCCGCGCGCGACCGCATGCAGGCGGCCGCGGGCGTCACGCTGGGCGGCGTCAACGGCTGGCAGCGCGAAACCGCCAGCGCGGGCGTCTACGGCAACGCCTATCTGCGGCGTGCCCTGTCGGCCCAGGCGCAGCCGGGCGCAGGCCTGCCCGAAGACCTGGCCGTGCTGCTGCTGGCTGCCGACAGCCAGGGTCGGCCGCTGGAAGGCGCGCACCGCTACACCCTGCATTTCGCCAGCGGACAGTTGCCGCCCGCTGGCGCGCTGTGGTCACTGGCAGCGTACGACGGTCAGGGCATGCCGGTCGCCAATCCGCTGGACCGCTACGCGCTGAGCGACCGCGATCCGCTGCAATACAACGCCGATGGCTCGCTGGATGTGGTCATTAGCCACGCCGCGCCCGAGCCGGGCGTGCAGGCCAACTGGCTGCCGGTGGCGGCCACCGGGCCGGTGACCGTGCTGCTGCGGGCCTATGCCCCCGGGCCGGCGCTGCTGGACGGACTGTGGGCGTCGCCTGCGGCCGTACGCGACGAACCCTTGCCGGAACCCCTGGTGGAAACGGAACCGGCTCCGGCGACGCCCGCCGCCGCGCCGGCACCCGCGGCCTCGGCGGCACCTGCGGCGCCCCCCGCCTCCGGGAAGACGCCGGCCGCCGGGAAGACACCCGCCGCCGTGAAGAAACCCTAGCAAATGCCGTGAAGACGGCGATATGACAGGCTTTCGCCACTACCATAGGCGTTTTATCGCCGAGTAGAACGCCCGCCATGGACGACGCCTTTAGCCACCAACTGTCGATGACCATCCTGATGACGCCTGACATGGCGAATTTCTCAGGCAATGTGCACGGCGGCACCATTCTCAAATACCTGGACCAGGTGGCCTACGCCTGTGCCAGCCGCTACGCCGGCCAGTACGTCGTGACGCTGTCGGTCGACCAGGTCGTGTTCCGCGAACCGATCCACGTCGGCGAGCTGGTGACCTTTCTGGCGGCAGTGAACTACACCGGCCGCACCTCGATGGAAATCGGCATCAAGGTGGTCACCGAAGACATCCGCAAGAAGCTGGTGCGCCACACCAACAGCTGTTATTTCACGATGGTGGCGGTGGACGATGCGGGCGCGCCGACGGCGGTGCCGCCGCTGGCGCCGCGCAACCTGGAAGAAAAGCAGCGCTTCGAGGCCGCCCGCCTGCGCCGCGAACTGCGCCAGGAAATGGAACGGCGCCACGACGAGATCAAGCGCGAGACCACGGGCTGAGGCCAGGCCCGCGCATCGCGCGGCGGGCCGGGTTGCACCGCCTTGTTGCGGTAACGCCTGCGCCAGGAGCCACCTGCCCCCCCATGAATAAACCGGGCCTTTGCCCGGTTTTTTCGTGTCATGACATCTGCCACGACCCGCCTGGTGCCGACGGCGCCTTACGCGCCCTCGGTCGCCCCCGGCGGCCGCGGTGGGGCAGTGACAGCCGGCTCGCGGTCGCGGCCCACCATGCGTTTCAACCCCAACCACTGCTGCGCCCAGAAGCCGCGGCCGTAGTCGCGGCCGCCAAGTTCGGGTTGCTGGTCGTGGATGCCCGTGGGGCCGTAGCCCACGCCAAAGCGCGCCGAGCGGAACAGCACGTCCCAGATGGGAAACAGCGCGGCGAAGTTGTAGCCACCCGCCGGCCCCGGCGTGGACGCGTCGTAGGCGATGGAATGATGGTGGCGGTGAAAGCGCGGGCTGACCAGCAGGCGCTCGCCGATGGCGCCGAAGTGCATGCGCAGGTTGGCGTGCGAGAAGCTCTGCGCCAGCTGGGTGATGGCCACGATCGCCACGAACTGCGCGGGCGGCACGCCCACCAGTTGCGACACGAACACCACCAGCACGTCGCGCAGCATGTCGTCGAGCAGGTGGTTGCGGTCGTCGCTCCACATGGTCATCTGGCGTTGGCTGTGGTGCACGGCGTGCAGCGCCCAAAGCCAGCTGTAGCGGTGTTGCGCGCGGTGATACAGGTAATCGACCAGGTCGAACAGCAGCAGGTAGATGACCAGGCTGACCCAGGCGTTATCGGTGACGCCGGGCCAATACTGGTCCAGCTGGAACGGCGCAAAGCCCCAGATGTGCAGCTGCCCGAAGATGCTGTCCCAGAACGGGTCGATGGTGAAGAACAGCGCCAGGCGGAACACGCCCAGGCGGTGGATCAGCGTGTAGAGCACGTCGATGCCGATCTGCTGGCGGTCGGTGACCGCTTCGACCGGGCGCAGGCGTTGCAGCGGGCCGAAGATCAGCAGCAGCACGGCCACCTGCACCAGGCCGACCAGCAGCCACATGGTGGCGTCGTAGCCGTCTTCGATGAAATTGCTCAGGCCCAGGTGGAACAGCGCCGGCTGCACCAGGGTTTCGAACAGCCATTGCTGGCAGTTCCCGAACCATTGACTAAGCGTATCCATGATCAGTGATGCGTAGCGATCCAGTCGCGGTAAGCGGGATGCGTATCCAAAGTAGCAAAACAATAGCCTTTGCGCTGCAGGCCTTCAATCAGCGGCTCGAGCACGGCGGGGGCCCAGGGATCCTGGCGCGACCAGATGCCCAGGTGCGCCAGCAGGATGTCGCCAGGCTTGATGGTGCGCTGCGCCTGGTCCAGCAGCTTGGCGTTGGGGTACTTGTCGCTGGGGAGTTCGTCGCCCAGGAAGCCCGCCGGGGCCCAGCCCACGTGCTCGTAGCCGCAGGCCTTGGCGGCGCGCAGCAGGGCCGGCGAGGTCTTGCCGCCCGGGGCGCGGTACAGCGGCAGCATGGTCTTGCCCGTCATCTGTTTGAAACGAGCGGCCGACCGGGTGATTTCGGCGCAGTATTGCTCGGCCGTCCAGGTCTGGCGCTTGCCCGTGTCGGGGCCGGCGCTGGGTTTGACGCGGAACTTGCCGTCCGGCAGGTCGCCCTGCCAGTAGACGTGGTCGTAGGTGTGCGAGCCGAACACATGGCCTTCGGCAGCGCGCGCCTTCCACCAGGGCGCCCACTGGTCGTCCAGGCTGCTGCCGTCGGTCAGCGTGCGCTCGTTGGCCAGGAAGAACGTGACCTTGACGTGGTGGCGCGCCAGCACGTCGGCGATCAGCGGGGCCACGCCCATGTGGCCAGTGTCGAAGGTCAGGTAGACGGGCTTTTCGCACACCGCCGGGGCCGCCGTGGCGGCCGAGGCCGTCATGGCCAGGCAGACGGCGGCGGCGAGGCGTTTAGCGGGTTGGCGCATGGTTCAGCGTCCAGACCCCGTGCGGCGACTTGCCCACGTTGACCTGCTTGACGACCTTTTTCTGGTCCAGGTCGACGACGGTGAGCTTGCGCGCCCAGCGCGAAGTGACCAGCAGCGTCTTGCCGTCGGCCAGCACGTCCATGCAGTCCGGGCCGCCCGGCACCGGGAAGGTGTCGACCACGGCCAGCGTCTGCAGGTCGATGCGGCTGATGGAGTTGGCGGTGCGGTTGCTGACGAACAGGTGGCGCTTGTCGCCCTGCGCGCGGAAAGCGTGCGCGCCGGCGGCGGTCTTGATGCGGGAAATCAGCTTGGCCGGGCCGTTGCTGACGTCGTAGGCCTCGACGTAGGAGTCGCCGGTCAGGGCCACCAGCAGCGTCTTCTGGTCGGGCGTGAGGAACACGTCGGCCGGCGTCTTGCCGGTGGAGACGGTCCATTTGGGCGTCTGCGTGGCCAGGTCGATGGCGATGAGCTGGTCGCTGTCTTGCAGCGTGACGTACGCCGTGGTGCTCTTGGCGTCGATCATGATGTGGCTGGGCGTCTTGCCCGCGGGGATGCGCTTGACCAGCTTCAGGTCAAAGCCTTTTTCCAGCGGCTTCCAGGCGTAGATGTCGATGTGGTCCAGGCGGTTGGCGGCCGTGACGAACCACTTCATGTCCGGCGAGAACTGCAACTGGTAGGGGTCGACGATGCCAGTCAGGGTGCGCTGCACCTCGCCGGTGTTCGGGTCCATCAGCGTGATCGAGTCGCCGGTGGCGTTGGCCACCATCAGCGACTTCTTGTCAGGCGTGAGATACAGGTGATGCGGTTCCTTGCCCGTGGGCACGCGCCGCACTTCCGTGTAGGTGGCGGGATCGACGATGCTGACGTTGGCGTCCAGGGAGTTCAGGACAAAGATGGGGGCAGACACCGCCGCGGCGCTGAGCGCCATCCCTGCGCCGAAAATGGCGCAGCGGACAAAATGCAAGGGATTCAATTTCCAGGTCCGACAAGAGGGGATCGGGAGCCGATCCCAATGCCCGCCATTTTGGCATAGCCGCCTGTCAAAAAACCGTAAGCCAAAACGCAATCCGGCGCGCTCCGGGCAAAGGCCGAGCCGTGTTGCGACCCCGCAACAACGGCGGCCCCGCCCAGCCTGCAACAATCGGAAAAATCATTTGGCGCCAACGGGTTGCGGGCTGGCGTCAATCCAGTTTCCGAACGACACATCGCTGCCCTGAAGCCGCGGCGCGCGACTGCCGGTGTTGGCCCCCAGGTCGGCCTCGCGCACCCCGCCCTGGGCGCCGATGACGAAGCTGCCGATGCCGGTCTGGCCGTAGCGGGCGGGCCAAGCGATGATCCAGTAGCCGTCGCCGCCGCGCGCCGGCAGCACCTTGTAGCGATAGCCATCATAGGCGTCGGCCGCCGGCACGTCCGGACCCATCGCCAGCGCGTCCGGGCCGAAGGCCTGCGGCGGGTAGCCGGGCAGTTCCGGCCAATACAGGCCGTCGGTGGTGCCGGGCCGGCTGACCAGCCGGTCGGCATAGCGACCCTGGCCCACGCCATCGCGGTAGCGGGCCTGGGCGGCTTGCAGCGCCTGCAGGGTGTCGATGGTGCTCAGTTCATTGCGGCCGACGGTGCGACGCCGGATTTCGGCCTTGCCGGCCACGGGATCGAAGCGCCAGCCCTGCGCCACGCGCACGATCGGCACCGCCATGGTCCAGCCCGAATCGCCCACGCCCACCCAGGCACGCCGATCGCCATCGGGGATCACCTCGTGCTTGCGGGCCCAGGCGGCCAGGAAACGGTAGATATCGTCCTGCGCCACCCCTCCCGGCACGATCTGCCGGTAATCCGGCCCCAGCACCTTGGCCATGGCCTCGCGGTCGCTGGTGGCCAGGGCCTCGCCAAACGCGTCGGCCGCCGCCTGCGGCGTGGGATACGCCTGCTGGGCCACGGCGGGCGTGGCCAAGGCAGCCAGGGCCAGCAGCGCGGCGGCGCCGGCCTGGCGGATGCTGCGGCGGGTGTGACGGGCAAGCGCATTCATCATGGAGACTCCGCTGTTCATGGTGCCTACCTCCGGCCGCCGAAATGACCGCCGCCACCGCCACCGCCGAGATGCCCGCCGCCTGCGCCGCCAGCGCGACCGCCCCCGCCGGCACGCACGCCCTCGCCGCCCCGAGGCGCAGCCTGGGCGCGGTCGGTACGCTGGGCCTGCTGGCGCATGCGGTCGCCGTTGCCGGCATCGCGCAGCGCGTTGCTGCCGTTGTTGGCGCGGGAACGGTCACGCGCCGCCGCGGCATCCGTCCGTTGACGCTGGGCCGCCGCCTGGCGGTCGGCCGAAGAGGCCTGCCGATCGACCGAGGACGTACGACGATCAGCGGAAGGCGTCCGGCGGTCCGCTCCCGGGTCGCGGGCGGCACCCGGCGTACGGGTGCCGGCGCCGCCCTGCCCCAGGCGGTCACCGCCACGCGGTTCGGCGTGGCCGGCAATGGACTGGCCGGTGCGGCCCTGGAATGATTGCGCGGCGCGGTCGCGGGCGGCTTCGCGCGAGCCGGGTGCGGGCGCCGCACGCCCCTGGGCCGTGCTGCCCGGGGCCCGATTCTGCAAACCGGCCTGGCGCTGGCTGTCAAACCGCTGGCGGCTGCCCGAATCCGCGTAAGGCACATTGCCGCGGTGGTCCGGGTTGTGCTGCCAATTCGCGCGGTTGCCATTCGCCGTGTTGATGCGCTGGTTCACGTTGATGTTGTTGTACCGGTTGACG
The DNA here is from genome assembly GCF_000633435.1 of Achromobacter sp. DH1f. Taxonomy (NCBI): domain Bacteria; kingdom Pseudomonadati; phylum Pseudomonadota; class Betaproteobacteria; order Burkholderiales; family Alcaligenaceae; genus Achromobacter; species Achromobacter sp. DH1f. The sequence goes on from NZ_AYMF01000029.1 coordinate 109,596, forward strand.
TTGATGTCGACGTCGTTATGGCCCCAGTTGAAGCCGCCCCACATCGAATCCACCGCCGCCACGCCCAGCCCGAAGCCGATGCCGGCCACCAGCGACGTGGCGAACACGGACCCTGGCGGCGGCGGGTAGTAGGCGGGGGGATAGGCCGGGTAAGGCCAGGTGCCGTAGACCACGGTCGGGTTGTAACTGGGCACGTAGACCACTTGCGGATCGGCCGGCTCGATCACCACCACGGTCTTGCCGCCCGTATCGCTGGAGGTGACCTTCTGCTGCGGCGTGCTCTTGAGGTTGCCGGCCTGGCGGGCCTGGGCGCGCAGCCGCTGCACGGAATCCATGACGTCGTCGGGCTGCGCCAGGAAGGCATCGCCCACCGATTTCACCCAGGCCGGCTGGCGGCCCATCAGGTCCATCACAGAGGGAAAGGCGACCAGCGACTTGACGCTGGGGTCCCAGGATTCGGGTTCGACGGCCTTGGCGGCTGCGTCGCCCGACAGATTGGTGTGCGCGGCGGACCATTGCGCGGCCGCGGCGATGTCGTCGGGGTAGGTGGCCCCCATCAGCACTTGCGATAAAAGGGCATCGGGATACAGCGCCACCGGCGCCAGCAGCTGGTCAAGCTGCCCCTTGTCGAGCTTGGCCTGCGCCATGGCGGGCAGGCAGACGGCGAAACCCAGGCACAGGCAGCCGATGAACCACGCTTGCAGTCGACGCATTTCCCGTTCTCCATGATCGCAACGCAACTGCTACAAACAGGGTGGAACCGCCGGATACCGCGAAGACAATATATCCCGAAACCGGCGCCGGGCAAGCGCCAATTTCGGGGTCAGGCATCAACGCCCGGGCACGACAGGCCCGGCGTTACAGCTTGGCGACCGACACTTCGGTGGCCTTGACGAAGGCCAGCACCTCGGTGCCCACCTGCAGGTCCAGTTCCTTGACCGAGCGGGTGGTGATGACCGACGTGACGATGCCGGCGGGCGTGTCCACGTCGACTTCCGAGACCACCGGGCCCAGGATGATTTCCTTGATCTTGCCGCGGAACTGGTTGCGGGCGTTGATGGATTGAATGCTCATGGTCCTGCTCCTAAGTAATGGAGTAATGGAAAAAACCGGTGACAGGCGCCTGCGCTTTACCGGCGCCGGCGCGTGGAACCGCGGTGGCGGCCCGGGCTGGACGGCGCTATACCGCCAGCCGCAGGTGCCGGATCTGTATGACTGGTGCGAGGGGCCTGTCCCCTTCTTCCGGTGTCTCCTGTTTCATCACGACGCGCAGCACGCGCGCCTCCAGCGCCGCGAACGCGGCCGAGCCGCGCGCGCGGGGCCGGGCGAGTTCCACGCGCTCGTCCAGCGCCACCCGGCCGTCCTCGATGACCAGGATGCGGTCGGCCAGCGCCACGGCCTCGCCGACATCGTGCGTGACCAGCACCGCGGTAAAGCCGTCGCGCCGCCAGATGTCTTCGATCAGTTGTTGCATGCCGATGCGCGTCAACGCGTCCAGCGCGCCCAACGGCTCGTCCAGCAGCAACAGGCCGGGCCGATGCACCAGTGCGCGGGCCAGCGCCACGCGCTGGCGCTGGCCGCCCGACAACTGCGCCGGCCAGTCGCCGCCGCGGTCGCCCAGGCCCACCTGGCGCAACACGGCGGCGGCCTGCGCCTGGGCCTGGCCCGGCAGGCCCAGCGCCACGTTCTGCAGCACGCTCTTCCAGGGCAGCAGGCGTGCGTCCTGGAACATCATGCGCACCCGGCTATCGGCCGACCACTGCGGAAAATTGTCGAACAGCACGGGCGAACGGGTGGGCAAGCCGCCCTGCTCGCCGCTCGCGGTTTCCAGCCCCGCCAACAGGCGCAGCAGCGTGCTCTTGCCGCAGCCGCTTTGCCCCACCACTGCCACGAATTCGCCGGGCGCGAATTCCAGGTCCAGGCCGTTGAGCACCACGCGTTCGCCATAGCGCTTGGCCAGCTTGCGCAGGGTCACGCGCAGCGCGGGACGGGTGGCGGGTTCGTCGTCCAGCACGGCATCCGGCTCGATCCGCCCCGGCACGTCCAGGTGCTGCAGCAGCTCGAACTCGTTGGGGTTGATGAACATGGCCGCAGCCTCCCGTGGCGTGCGCTGCGCCCTAGCGGGTCGCGGCGAGCTTCTGTTGGTAGTCGGTCTTGACGAAGCCGGCGAACGACTTTTCGGTCACGGCCAGGAACTCGGGCGAGGCATAGGCCGCGGCGATGTCTTTGACATACGGCTTGTCCAGGTCGGCCGTGCGCACGGCCACCAGGTTCTGGTAGGTGGGCGTGGTCTTTTCCAGCGCCAGCGCTTCGGTCAGCTTCAGGCCCGAGGCCAGCGCGAAATTGCCGTTCACGAAGGAATAGTCGGTGTCTTCCAGCGAACGCGGCAGTTGCGCGGCTTCCAGTGGAATCAGCTTGATCTTCTTGCTGTTCACGGCCACGTCCTTCTCGGACACCTGCAAGGGGTCGTAGCCTTCGCGCAGCTTGATCCAGCCCAGTTCCTGCAGCACCACCAGCGCCCGCGCCTGGTTGGTGGGATCGTTGGGCACGGCCACGCTCACGCCTTCTGGGGCCGCGTCCACGCTCTTGTATTTGCGGCTGTAGATGGCGATGGGCGCGGTGGGCACCTTGACCAGCTCGGACAGTTCCAGCTTGTTCTTGGACGCGAAGTTCTTCAGGTACACGATGTGCTGGAACGCGTTGGCGTCCAGCGCGCCCTGGGCCAGCGCGAAATTGGGCTGCACGTAGTCGTTGAATTCGACGATGCGCACGGTGTAGCCCTGTTTTTCCAGGATGGGCTTGATGCCCAGCTTGATCTGGTCGCTGTAGGGGCCGGCGGTGGCGCCGAACACGATTTCCTTCTTGGCGGGGTCGGCGGCCTGTACACCGACGGACAGCGACAGCGCGGCGGCGGTCAACGTCAGGGTCAGCAGATTGCGGGTCATGGACATGGTCTTGCCTCTGGAATCAGCGTTTGTCGATACGTCGCGCGACGGTATTGCCGGCGACCTGGATGATCTGCACCAGCACGACGAGCAGCGCCACGGTGAGCACCATCACGTCGGTCTGGAAGCGGTAGTAGCCATAGCGGATGGCCAGGTCGCCGATGCCGCCGCCGCCCACCACGCCCGCCACCGCGGAATAGGACAGGAAACTGACGGCCAGCACGGTCAGCGCCAGCACCAGGCCCGAACGCGCTTCCACCAGCAGCACGCGGCGCACGATCTGCAATTCCGACGCGCCGGCCGCATGCGCGGCTTCGATGACGCCACGCGGCACCTCGCGCAGGCACTGTTCGACCAGGCGGGCGAAGTACGGAATGGCGGCGAACGACAGCGGCACCGCGGCGGCAACCGGCCCGATAGACGTGCCGGCGATGACCCGCGTGAACGGCACCAGCGCCACCAGCAGGATGATGAAAGGGAACGAGCGCACGGTATTGACCGTCCAGCTCAGCAGCCGGTGCGCCACCGGGCGGTCCAGCGACTGCCCCGGCCCCGTCAGGAACACCAGCACGCCCAGCGGTCCGCCCAACAGGATCGACGCCGCCAGCGCGATGCCCAGCATCAGGAAGGTCTGGCCGACGGCCACGCCCAGCTCGGGCAGCAATTGCACAAAGGTATCCAGCATTACGCGACCTCTTCATAGGGGTGGGTGGCTTCGCGGATGAGCTCGCGGCCCAGCGCCGACGACAGGTGCACCCCGGCGCCCGAGATCTCGGCCTGCTCCAGCACCTGGCCGTTTTCCATCACCGCGACGTGGCGGCACAGCGCGCGCACCACGGCCAGTTCGTGCGTGACGATCACGATGGTCACGCCCAGGCGCTTGTTGATGTCGCGCAGCACGCTCAGCACGGAGCGAGTGGTTTCGGGGTCCAGCGCCGAGGTCGGCTCGTCGCACAGCAGCACGGCCGGCTCGCTGGCCAGGGCGCGGGCGATGGCCACGCGCTGCTTCTGGCCGCCCGACAATTGCGCCGGATAGCTGGTCGTCTTGTCGGTCAGGCCGACGATCTCCAGGCAGTCGCGCACGCGCGCCGAAATCTGTTCGCGGCTGCGTCCGCCGTGCACGCGCAAGGGGAAGGCCACGTTCTCGAACACGGTTTCGTTCTGCAGCAGGTTGAACTGCTGGAAGATCATGCCGATGTTCTGGCGGGCGGCGCGCAAGTCGCGCTTGGCCAGCGCCGTCAGTTCGGTGCCACCGACCCGCACCGCCCCCTCGTCGGGGCGCTCCAGCAGGTTGATCAGGCGCAGCAGGGTGGACTTGCCCGCGCCGCTCTTGCCGATGATGCCGAACGTGTCGCCCGCGCGGATCGACAGCGACACGTCGCGCACGGCATCAAAGCGCCCGGCGCGCGTGGCGAAGGCCTTGCTCACGCCATCCAGGCGGATGAGCGGCTGCGTCGCGGCGGCAATGTCGGAAAGGGAAGCAATATCGGTCATCGGATCAGGAAAGGGGAAGTCATGCGTGTCAGGAATACGCGGTGGGTTCGGGAATCTGGTCCAGCAGCGCATAGCGGCCCAGGTCGCGGATCTTGTAGGCCACGGGGTCGTGCAGCGTGTGCACGCGGGCGTTGCGCCAGAAGCGGTCATAGCCATGACGCGCGGCAGTGGACGAGGCGCCGGTGACATCGAACAGGCCATTGCCGACGTCCAGCGCGGCGCGATGCGCCAGCACCTTGGCCTGGGCGCCGGCCACAGCTACTTCGCCGCGCTCGTCGGCGGTCAGCGACGGCCCGCGCGCCAGCGCGGTGTCCAGCTGCTGCCCCGCCAGGTCGGCCAGCGCCTGCGCGGCCTGCACCCGCAGCCAGAATTCGCCGAAGCGTTCCTGCACATAGGGGTCGTCGGCATGGCGCTGCACGTCCGACGCGAACCAGGGCCGTGCGTAGTCGCGCACATAGCGGCGCGCTTCCTGGAAGGCGCCGCGCGCGATGCCCAGGTACAGATTGGTCATGATCAGTTGCGCCACCTGCGAACGCAGCGTGGCGCGCGGCGTGGGCACCACACCTGGCGCCTGCAACACCTGGATCGGCTCCAGCCGCACATGATCGAAGCGCACGGTGCCGCTGTCGGTCTGGCGCTGGCCGAAGGCGTCCCAGTCGGGGTTGACGGTAATGCCGTCCGTGCGCGTCGGCAGCGCGGCGATCAGCGCCGTACCGGAGGTCTTGTGCCAGGCCGAAAACGTCAGCAGGTCGGACCCCACCGAACCGGAACTGAAATTCTTGACGCCGTCGATGCGATAGCCGTCCAGCTCGGCGCGCGCCACCACCCGCCGGTCCAGCGGATTGAGCGCATTGCCCCAGAACAGATGGCGTTCGACCGTGGGCCGCAGGAAATACTCGTGCTGCTCGGTCGTGCCGTACAGCAGCACGCCCGCCACTTGCAGATGGTGAAAGCCGAACACATGCGCCAGCGCGCTGTCGGCCTCGGCCAACGTGCGCACAGCGCCCAGCACCGTCGACCACTTGGCGCCCGCGCCGCCATACTGCGTGGGGACAGACAGGCGCAGCAGGCCGCTGGCGCGGATCAGTTCACGCTCGGCGGCGGCATGGCCGCCCGCGCGGTCGCGTTCAACGGCGGTGGCGGCCAGTTGCGCTGCCAGGGCCTGGACGGCGCGAGCCGCATCGGCGCCGCGGGCCGGCGCGGCGCCGCCATGGGGCGCCCGGTTCGCATCTTGGTCTGTGGAAGTCTTGGCCATGGAATCTCGTTGCAAAGAATGCGCGCTCAGGCCGGCCGATAGGCCGGATTCCAGCGCAGCAGGCGCCGTTCCAGCGCCCGCGCCAGCGTATCGGCCACCTTGCCCAGCAAGGCATAGAGCAGGATGCCGAGCAGCACCACGTCGGTCTGCAGGAATTCGCGCGCATTCATGGTCATGTAGCCGATGCCGGATTGCACCGAGATGGTTTCGGTGACGATCAGAATCACCCACACCAGCCCCAGCGCGAAGCGCAGGCCGACCAGGATCGACGGCAACGCGCCCGGCAGGATCACGTCGCGATACAGGCGCCAGCCGGTCAGGCCATATGAGCGCCCCATTTCGATCAGCGCCGGGTCCACCGAGCGGATGCCGTAAAAGGTATTCAGGTAGACGGGAAAGAACACCCCCAGCGACAGCAGCACCAGCTTGGCGGTTTCCTCGATGCCGAACCACAGGATGATCAGCGGAATCAGCGCCAGCACCGGGATGTTGCGGATCATCTGCAAGGTGGTATCCAGCAAGGTCTCGGCCGTGCGGGACGAACCGTTCAGCAAGCCCAGCGCCAGGCCCAGCCCACCGCCCAGCAGCAAGCCCCACAGCGCCCGCAAGGCGCTGATGCGCACGTGCTGCCAGAGCTCTCCCGACACCGCCAGCGACCAGGCGGCCGCGGCCACCTTTGAAGGCGCCGGCAGAATTCGCGACGACAGCCAGCCGGCCTGCGCGGCCAACTGCCACGCAAGCAGGATCAGGGCGGGGACCAGCCACGGCGCCAGGGCCGCGCGCCAGCCGCCGGGCTTCTGGGCGGCGCTCATCAGCTGGCCGATTCCTTGGGCACCAGTTCGGCGGCCATGACTTCGCCGAACGGGCCGGTCAGCACGGTGTTTCCGACCTTGTTGCCACCCTTGCCGGGCAGCAGCGGGAACACCAGTTCGGCAAAGCGGTACGACTCTTCCAGGTGCGGATAGCCCGAGAAAATGAAGGTCTCGATACCCAGGTCGGCGTATTCCTGGATGCGCGCGGCCACGGTCTTGGGGTCGCCCACCAGGGCCGTGCCGGCCCCGCCGCGCACCAACCCGACGCCTGCCCACAGGTTGGGCGAGATTTCCAGGTGCTTGCGGCCGCCCTGCTCGTCGTTGAGCTTGCCGCCGTGCAGCGCCGCCATGCGGCGTTGACCTTCCGAATCCATTTTCGAGAACGCGGCCTGTGCCGCGCGCACCGAGTCTTCGCTGAGATGGCTGATCAGTTCGTCGGCCGCGGCCCAGGCCGCGTCTTCCGTCTCGCGCACGATGACATGCAGGCGAATGCCGAAGCGTACCGTACGGCCATGTTTGGCCGCGCGGGCGCGCACGTCGGCGATCTTGGCCGCCACGGCGTCGGGCGCCTCGCCCCAGGTCAGGTACACGTCCAGCTGCTCGGCCGCCAGTTCATGCGCGGCCTCGGACGAACCACCGAAGTACAGCGGCGGATAGGGCTTTTGCACCGGCGGGTAGATCACCTTGCCGCCCTTGGACACCAGTTGTTCGCCTTCGAAGCTGTAGCCCTCGGCGTCGTGGCTGTTTTCCAGGATACCGCGCCAGATACGCAGGTAATCGGCCGTGATGGCGTAGCGCTGGTCATGGCTGACGAACACGCCGTCGCCTTCCAGCTCGCCGGGATCGCCGCCGGTCACCACATTGACCAGCAGCCGCCCTTCGGACAGGCGGTCGAACGTGGCGGCCATGCGCGCCGAGAACTGCGGCGAGCTGACACCCGGCCGAATCGCCACCAGGAACTTCAGGCGGCGCGTGGCGCCGATAAGGCTGGAGGCCACCACCCAGGCGTCTTCGCACGACCGGCCGGTGGGCAGCAGCACGCCGTCATAACCCAACGTGTCGGCCGCCACCGCAACCTGGCGGAAGTAGTCGTAGCTGGCGGCGCGCGCACCCTGACTGGTACCGAGATAGCGTGAATCGCCGTGCGTGGGGATGAACCAGAAGACGTCCATGGGTAGGCCTGCCCTTGTCTATTTCAGGTCCGACGGCGCGGCGTCGAACACGTTGAGGGGTTTGGGAATGAGCTTGAGCGCGTGGAACGCGTCCGCCACCTGCTGCTGTTCCTGCAGCACTTCCCGCGTGATCGGCTGCACGCCGTAAGCCAGCCGGTCGGCCGCCAGTTCGACCACGGCCTTGTCCAGCCCCAGCACCGGCTGTAATAGCGCCACGGCTTCTGCGCGATGGTCGCGCGCCCACAGGTCGCCCTTGCGCACTTCGTCCAGCACCGTCCGGATCACGTCCGGATGCGCTTTTTCGTAGGCCCGCGCGGCCAGGAAGAATTGGTAGTTCTTCACCACGCCGGTACCGTCCGCCAGCACCCGTGCGCCCAACTGCTTTTCGGCGGCAGCCTGGAACGGGTCCCAGATGACCCACGCATCGACCGACCCACGCTCGAACGCGGCACGCGCATCGGCCGGCGTCAGGTAAGCCACGTTGACGTCGCCATAGGCCACGCCGGCGCGCTCCAGCTGCTTGACCAGCAGGTAGTGCACGTTGGACCCTTTGTTCAGCGCAACTTTCTTGCCCTTCAGGTCGGCCACGCTCTTGATCGCAGAATCCTTGGGCACCAGGATGGCCTCGCTGGTGGGCGATGGCGGTTCGTTGCCCACGTACACCAGCGCCGCGCCCGCGGCCTGCGCGAACACGGGCGGCGCTTCACCCACGGTGCCGAAGTCGATGGAACCGACGTTCAAGCCTTCCAGCAGCTGCGGACCGGCGGGAAACTCGGTCCACTTCACCGTGATGCCCTGCGCGGCCAGGCGCTTGTCCAGGTCCCCCAGCGCCCGCACGATGGTCAGGGTGCCGTACTTCTGAAAGCCGATGCGCAGCGTCTTGGCATCCTGCGCCTGCGCCGCGGGCCACAGCAGCGAGGCGCACAGCAACGCCGCCAACCAGCGGAACACGGAAAGACGGGACACCCAGATCACGCTGCGCATGGAAAACCTCCGTTTCAGACGCTGAAGCCGCCCGCAAGCGCGAGCCGACCCAGGTCAAATGCTTCGTTGACAACCGCACCCCGCGGCGCCACCTGTTCGGCCAGCCGCTCGACCGAGTCCTCCAGCCGCGCCAGCACATCCGCATCGATCTGGCTGGCGCCGGCATCGTCGATGCTCACCTGCTTGTCGGTGGCATAGACCCCGGCCAGAATGTGCCGCGCGCCCAGCGCGGACAGCACAGGCTTCAAGCCATACTCCAGCGCCAGCAGATGCGCCGGACTGCCGCCGGTGGCAATCGGCAGCACCACCTTGCCCGCCAACGCCTTTTCGTCCAGCAGATCCAGCACCGCCTTCAACCCGCCCGAAAACGAGGCTTTGTAGACCGGCGTGGAAATCAGCACGGCATCGGCCGTGGCCACCCGCGCCCGCAAGGCATTGGCGGCAGCCCCGGTGTAATGCCCTTCAACCAGGTCTTCGGCAGGAATGTCGCGCAGCCCCAATTCGATGATGCCCAACCCCCGCGCCCGCAACAGCTGCGCGGCATGGCGCAGCAAGGCGGAAGAACGGGAGCGCTGCGACGGACTGCCCGCCAACGTAAGAATGCTCATGTCAAATGGCCGGTGTAGCGTTGAAGAATCCTGCGCGGCGCCAGGCCGTTTCAGAAGGCGGGAATCAGCGAACCCTTGAATTCGCTTTCGATGAAGGCCCGCACTTCGGGCGACTGATAGGCCGACACCAGCTTCTTGACCCAGGGCTGGTCCCGGTCTTTGGTGCGCACGGCAATGACATTGGCATAAGGCCCATCCGCCGCTTCACGCCCAATGGCATCACGCGCCGGCTCGAGGCCCGCCTGCGTGGCGTAGTCGTTGTTGATGGAAGCGGCAGTCAGGTCATCCAGCGAACGCGGCAGCTGCGCCGCATCCAGCGCCACGAGCTTGAGCTTGCGCGGATTGGAGACGACATCAAGCGGCGTGGCATTGTTCTTCTGCTCGGCCTCGGGCTTGAGGGTAATGAGCTTATAAGCGGCGAGCAGACGCAACGCCCGGTTGCCGTTGGAAGGATCGTTCTGAATGCCGACAGACGCACCTTCGGGCAGATCATTGAGCGACTTGATCTTGCGCGAATAGAACCCCAGCGGCGCGGTAACGGTCAGCCCCACGGGCACGATGTCAAAGCCGCGCGCCTTGATCTGGTTATCCAGGAAAGGCTTGTGCTGAAACGCATTGGCATCCAGATCACCCGCATTGAGCGCCGCGTTGGGCAGCTGGTAATCATTGAATTTGACGAGCTTGATCTCAAGACCTTGGCGGGCAGCGACTTGCTTGACGACATCAAAGATCTTCTCGGTCGTGCCGACGGAGATGCCGACGGTGATGGTCTTTTTATCTTGGGTATCCGCGTGAGCGGCAGGCGCGATCGCAAAGGCGATTGCAGTGACGGCTAGCAGGTTTCTGGCGAACGACATCTTGTTTTTCCGAATATGCAGAGAATCGATGGTTGATTCTGGCATCGTGGGGCGGGGCGGAAAAATACTTAGTCGGTATGAAGTTATGTGTTGAAGATTGATCTGGAGGAGAATGGCTTTGTTTTGGAAATATGACGATATTTCTTGGGGTTTTAGGGGGAGTGGGTTGTGCGTGGGTTTGAGTTCTTAAGTCGCGCTTGGCGGTGTCGGGGTGTGGAGGGCGGGGCTACGATTGCGGTCCGGAGCCTTCGCTCCGGACTGCCCCGTCCTCATCCTCGTACGCCTTCGGCTCCCTACGGATTCCGTCGGGCGCATCTACACGCCCCGCCCTCCACACCCCGACACCGCCAAGCGCTCACGGTTAGGATCATTCACGGACGCTGGGACGGGCGGTGTGCTTGGCGTTTTTTTCACGGTCAGGGGGGGTGGGCGGGGTGGGACGGGGCCCGCTTCGTGCCGGCCGCGCGGGCGGCCTTACGAAGCTTACGCGGTGTCTTGCGTGCGCCGATGACGCTCTCGCGTGTGGGTGGCGATGCTGGTGGTGTCAGAGACGCCATGGGCATCAACAGTGCTGCCAGCTTCTAGCGGCGCGGATTCCGCGGCGTTCCACATCAATGTGCAGCGCCCGATGGGCGGCGCGCGAGACGGTCAGCATGCGCAAGCAGGACCTTGCCGCGCCGCCCATCACCGCCCCACCCCCACGATGTGCGACCCAATAGAAAACCCCTCTCCAACAGCGCGAAGCGCACCCACAACACATTCCAGCAACGCAATGCCAAACGTGGCCGCCCGCGCGGCCGCGGCTTGGCGACCCTGCAGATTCCATTCCCTGCACACAGGTCTAGCAGCGCAACGAACCCAGACGCGCGTAGTCCCTCGCGGCGGTGGCATGCGGGGCGGGCAACCTCGATGCGCCCGAGGGAATCGGAAGGGAGCCGAAGGCGTACGACGATGACGACGGGGCAGTCCGGAGCGAAGGCTCCGGACCGCAATCGTGGGCGCCCGCCCCGCATGCCACCGCCGCGAGGGACGACCTACGAAGCACCGAACGACCTACGAAACACAGAGCGACCAAGAACCCGAAGCATCAAACAATCACCCCCCGGAAGTCCCCCGCCACATGCTCCAAAGGCAACCGACTCCGCCCCGCTCCAAAAAGCTTCTCCCGAAGCGTCCCCTCGACATAAGAAGTCTTAAAGACCCCACGTTCCTGCAACTCAGGCACCACCAGATCGATAAAGTCCGAATAGCACTCAGGCGTCACCGTACGCGCCAGATTGAAGCCATCGATATCTGTTTCTTCCACCCAGGATGCCAGTTCCTCTGCCACCTGCGCTCCGCTGCCCACCAGCGCCGGATAGCGGCCGCCCAGTGCCATGTCCGCCAGCAGGTCATTCACTGTGCGATCCGTTCTGGCCACCGTCAGATTCTTCACTGCGGACTCGATCGCGTTGTTCTTCACATAGCGTATCGGTTCGTCGTTCCTGTATTGCGAAAAGTCTATCCCTGTTGAACTCGCATAGTGCGCCAGGCCGGCCTCTGGATTGGCGTAGCGCAGATATTCCGCGTGCTTTTCCCTGGCCTCGGCCTCCGTCTTGCCCACCACTGCCGTCACGCCCATGAAGAACTTGATGTCGCGCGGGTCGCGCCCTTCCTTCGCGACCGACTCGCGCACGCTTGCCACCAGCTTGCGCAGGCCTTCCTTGGTTTGGCTCGACACGAACACACATTCCGCGTGGCGCGCCGCGAACGCCTGGCCGCGGCCCGACGAACCAGCCTGGTAGAGCACCGGCGTGCGCTGGCGTGATGGCTCCGACAGGTGGTAGCCCTGCACCTTGTAGTACTTGCCCTCGTGGTCTATCCGGCGCACCGCCTCCGGGTCCGCATAGACCCGGGCCGCGCGATCCGCGCGCACCGCCTTGTCGTCCCAGCTGCCTTCCCACAGCTTGTAGGCCACCTCCAGGAACTCGTCCGCGCGGTCGTAGCGTTCGTCGTGCGCGATCTGCTCCGACAGCCCCATCGCCCGCGCCGCGCTCTCCAGGTAGCCCGTCACGATGTTCCAGCCGATGCGGCCGTTCGTCAGGTGGTCCAGCGTCGAAAAGCGGCGAGCCAGCAGGTACGGGGCCTCGTACGTCAGGTTCACCGTCACCCCGAAACCCAGGTGGCGCGTCGCGGCCGCCATTGCCGACACCGTCAACAGCGGGTCGTTCACCGGCAGCTGGATCGACTCGCGCAGCGTCAGGTCTGCCGAGTCCTGGTACACGTCGTATACCCCAACGATATCGGCCAGGAACAGGCCATCGAACAGGCCGCGTTCCAGCAGGCGCGCCAGGTCCGTCCAGTAGTCCAGCGTCTTGTATTGCGTCGACGTATCGCGTGGATGCGTCCACAGGCCGTGGTTGATGTGGCCTACGCAATTCATGTTGAATGCGTTCAGGAGGATTTGCTTCTTCGCCATGGCGTGCCGCTTTCCGAAGTGTCAGGTGGTGCCGACCCGGCCGGGGACCGCGTCGTTCAGGTAGTAATTGCCCACCGCGTGGCGCTTCCAGCGCACCGGGTCGTGCAGCGTGTGGGTGCGCGCGTTGCGCCAGTGGCGGTCCAGGTTCAGGTGGTCCAGCGTGGCCTGCGTGCCGGCCAGCTCGAACAACTTCGTGCCCGCCGCCAGCGCCGATTCCGTCGTCAGCGCGCGGGCCTCGGCCACCGCGATGGCGGCGGCTGCCACCAGGTGCGGCTGCGGGTCGGCGGTCGCCACGTCCAGGATGCGGCCGGCGCGGGCCACCAGCGCTCTTGCGGCATCCAGGCGGATCGACAGGCGGCCGAATTCGCTGAGCGTCAGCGGGTCGTCGGCCGCGCGTTCCACGCCGGCATCGATCCACGGGCGCGAGCGGTTGCGCACGAACTCCAGCGCGTCCGCCAGCGCCGCCTGGCCGATGCCCAGGTCGATCGCGGCGTGGATGATCTGCGCCAGCGGCTTGATCGTGTTGGGCGGCGCAGTGGGGTCGACCAGCACCATCACGTTCTCCGCCGGCACTGCCACGTCCTTGAACAGCACCGTGCCGCTGCCCGTCACGCGCTGGCCGAAGCCCGACCAGTCGTCGATCACCTCCACCCCGGGGCTGTCGCGGCGCACGAAGGCCAGGCGCTGGATCGCGTCATCGCCCACCGTGGCGGTGGGAATCCACTGCGCGTACAGGGCACCCGTGCAATAGAACTTGCTGCCGTTGATGCGCCAGCCGCCCTCGCCGTCCGGCGACAGACGGGTGCGGCGTTCCGCCGCGGTGCGGGTGCCGACCTCGGCCAAGGCGTTGCCGAAGCGTTCGCCGGCCAGGGCGCGGGCGTAGAAGCGGCGCTTCTGGTCGGCGCTGCCGTTCACGCGCAGCACTTCCAGCGCGTAATAGTGATTTTGCGGAATCTGGCCCAGCGAGCCGTCGGCGGCCGAGATGATCGCGGTCACTTCGGCCAGCGTCACCCGCGACACCCCCGCCCCGCCGTATTCTCGCGGCACGGTGATGCCCCACAGACCCGATTGCGAATAGCGTTCCAGTTCCGGCAGCGGCAGGCGCCGTTCGCGATCGCGCTGGGCGGCCTCCAGGGCGAAGTCGGCCGCCAGCGCGCGCGCAACGTCCAGCGCCTGGGCATCGCTGGCGATGAGGGCGGCGCGCTGCGGCGCCAGGGTCGAAATGGGCGTGTCGCTCATGGCTCAGATCCAGGAATGGCGGTTGGGGCGGCGGCCGTTCAGCAGGTAATTGCCCACGGCGTGGTACTTCCAGCGCACGGGGTCGTGCAGCGTGTGGGTGCGGGCATTGCGCCAATGGCGATCCAGGTTGAATTCCGCCAGCGATGAACGCGAGCCGGACAGCTCGAACAGCGTTTCGCTGGCGGCCAGCGCGATCTCGGTGGTCAGCGCCTTGGCGCGCGCCACGGCGATGGATGCCGCGGCCACGTCGTCGGCGTCCAGCGTGCGCGGGGTGGCGTCGTCCAGGTGCGCAGCGGCTTCGAGCAAAACGGCCTGCGCGGCGTGCAGGTCGATGAACAGGCGGCCTACGTCGCCGATCACATAGGGGTCTTGCGTGGCGCGTTCGACGCCGGCCTCGGCCCACGGACGGGCGCGTTCGCGCAGGAATTTGACGGTGTCGTTCAGCGCCGCCTCGGCAATGCCGGCGTCGATGGCGGCCTGCATCAGCTGGGCGAACGGGCCTTGCAGCGCGGGCTTTTCCTGCACCGCCCAGGCCGGCAGCACGGCGTCAGGTTCGACCCGCACGTTGTCCAGCAGCACCGTGCCGCTGGCGGTGGTGCGCTGGCCGAAGCTGGACCAATCGTCCACCACCGTCAGGCCCGGCGCGCCGCGATCCAGCAGCACCGTCACCAGGCGGCCTTCGGTGTCCAGCGCCTTGGTGGGTATCCAGTGCGCGTACAGCGCACCGGTGGAATAGTATTTTCGCCCCGACAGCCGGTAGCCATTGCCCTCGGCCACCAGCCGCGCTTGCACGTCGCGCGCATGGCGGGTGTGGCGTTCGGGGCCGGCGTTGCCCAGGCGGCGGCCGGCCAGCACGCCTTCGTAGTAGTGCTGCTTCTGCTGCGGCGTGCCCACCTGGCGCAGCAGGTTGAGCGAGCCGAAATGATTCTGGGGAATCTGGCCCAGCGACGGGTCGGCCGCGCTGATGATGCGAAACACCTCGGCCAGCGTCACGTGCGACACCTGGGCGCCGCCGTATTCGCGCGGCACCGTGATGCCGCCCAGGCCGCTGGCGGAATAGCGTTCGATCTCGCGCCACGGCAGGCTGCGGTCCCGATCGCGCTGCGCCGCGCCTTGCGCGAAGTCGGCGGCCAGCGCATGCGCGGCATCGATGGCTTCAGCATCGCTGTGCAGCCGGGCGGCCGGCACCACGCGGGGCGCCTCGTCGTTGTCCTGCGGAAAGGGGGAAGCTGCGGCTTGCGGCATGAGACGGGGCGCCAGGGGTGAAAACATGCAGCCTATCGGCGCGGCCCGGCGCGCGGAAGGACGGATTTCTCATGCGGTTATTTGAAATCGGTATATGCCGCGCCGTGCCCCGCGCTACCTGTTAGCAGGCGTCGCGGCGGCATAACGAAATCACCAAAGAGTGTTTGCGGCCGGCTTTCGCGCTTGCTTAGAGTCGAGCTTTTCCGAGCCCTGCGCCTTGCCGCCTGCCTTCATGCCCGAACTGGATCTGCCTATTGCCCTGGACTACGACGGCGCGCTGGAAGCCCGGCTGTTCGACGACATCCGCGTTGTCGTGGCGCCCAATATTCCGGCCGCACGCATCGAACCGCCACGCGACCTGGCCAATGCCGACGAGCGCCAGGCAGCCGGCGAATACGCCATCTGGAACACCGTGCACGACCTGTTCATCACGCAGGTGGCGGCGCATGCCATTGCCGGCCTGTTCCGCGACGACACCGAGTTCCAGTTCGCCCTGGCGCGCCAGTTGGGCGACGACGCGGCCCATGCGGAATTCTCGCGCGGCCGCGCTGCCGCGCTGCTGGGCCGCGACCCTTTGCCCGAAGTCGAGCAAGGCGTGCGCGATGCCTGGGACCTGATCGGCGGCTTTGCGCTGCGCAATTGGCAGAACTTCCTGGCCTGGCAGTTCCATTACGAACACTACATCCTGGCACGCCTGTTCGTGAACCGCCGCACCGCCCGCGTGCTGGACTTCGGCCATCGCGAATTTGGCGAAAACCGCATCCTGCCCGACGAAGAAGCGCACCGCATCCGCATCACGCAATGGTGGCTGCGCAAGTTGGCGAACGCCAGCGAGGCCCAGCGCCATGACTGGACCGAAAGCCTGATCCAGGCCGATGAAGACGTGCAACGCATTCTTGCACCCTACCTGCGCGATTCCTGGCAACTGAACCTGCGCGCCACCGGCCTGGATACCCGCGGCCACGTCGCGCTGTACGACGCCTGGCGGCGCGAACTGCTGGCCACGCTGCTGCGCGTGGCCCCCGACGACCTGCCCCCCTTGACCAGCCTGGCCGCCTGACCCGGCGACGCCCATCACGACCGAAGGAACCCGCATGACCCAGCCCTTGCCCCCGGCGTTCGACACCGACGCGCCGCAGGACACCGTCAACCCCCTGCGCCGCTGGCTGCTCAGCGCCGGTGCGCTGATGGGCACCGGCGCGCTGTTTCCCAACGTGATCTTCGCGCCGGCCCATGCCGACACGCAGAGCCTGCCGAACACGCTGCAAGGCGCCACCCCGGGTGGCGTGCTGAACGCCGTGGTGCATCCCGAGCCGCCGACGCTGGCCTTCTATCTGAACTCGTCCACGCCCACGGGCGCCGTGGCCAGCAAGATCTTCGACGGCCTGGTGGAATACGGCCCCGACCTGAAACCGCGGCCGGTGCTGGCCGAAAGCTGGACCGTGTCGGAAGACGGCAAGACCATCACCTTCAAATTGCGCCAGGGCGTGCTATGGCACGATGGCAAGCCGTTCACCGCGGCCGACGTGAAGTGGTCCGCCGAAGAGGTCTGGCTGAAGCACGCGCCCAGCGCGCGCCGCGTGTTCCAGTACCTGAAGCAGGTGGAAACGCCTGACGACCACACCGTGGTGCTGCACCTGTCGCAGCCCACGCCGGTGGCGCTGAACGCCATCGACTCGCTGGGCGCGCCGATTCTGCCGCGCCACCTGTTCGAAGGCACCGACATCCAGAACAACCCCTACAACAACAAGCCGGTGGGCACGGGGCCGTTCGTCTTCAAAGAATGGAATCGCGGCAACTACATCGTGCTCGAACGAAACGCGCACTACTGGCAGCCCGAACGGCCCTTCCTGGACCGCATCGTGTGGAAGATCGTGCCCGACGTATCCGGCCGCGCCACCGCGCTGGAAACTGGCGCGGTCTCGTATGGCGAGCGCAATCCGGTGGCCTTCACCGACGCCACCCGCCTGTCCCAGCTGCCCAAGCTGGCGGTGGACACGTCCGGCTACAACGGCTTTGCCGCGTGGCTGTGGCTGGAAGCCAACTTGCGCGACCCTATCCTGTCGAACCTGAAGGTGCGCCAGGCCATCGCCCACGCGGTCAACAAGCAGGCGCTGGTCAAGACCGTCTGGAACGGCTATGCCGAACCCTTCGTCAGCCCGGTGCCGTCGCTGGTCAAGCCGTACCACAACCCCAATGTGCAGCAGTACGCCTACGACCCCGCGCTGGCCGAAAAGCTGCTGGACGAAGCCGGCTACCCGCGCGGCGCCGGCGGCTGGCGCTTTGCGCTGACCCACGACTACATTCCGTTCGGCGACGACTACCGCCGCACCGGCGAATTCGTGCGCCAGGCGCTGCGCAAGATCGGCATCGACGTCACCCTGCGCGGCCTGGACCTGGCCACCTGGACCCGCAACGTCTTCACCGACTACAACTTCCAGCTGATCAGTTCATGGGGCACGGTACTGATCGATCCGCAACTGGGGGTCGAAACCCGCTACTGGAGCAAGGCCGAAGCCCGCGGTACGCCCTGGTACAACGCGTCCGGCTACAACAACCCCGACATGGACCGCGCCATCGAGGCCGCCCAGGTCGAGACCGACCCCAAAAAGCGCATCGAACAGTACAACGAGGTGCAGCGGCTGGCGCAGCGCGACCTGCCGCTGATCGGGTTGTTCGAATTCCGCTGGTTCGGCGTCTGGGACAAGCAGCTGCGCAACGTGACCGACGCGTCGTCCCACTCGCGCAACAACTTCGCCAACGTCTGGCTCGGCAAAGCCTGAGCGCCGCGGAACCCGCCAGCCATGTTCGCGCGCCTGCCCCGCCCCGTCCGCTACCTGCTGCAGATCCTGTTCGTGGTGGGCGCCACGGCGGTGGCGAATTTCTTCCTGCTCAAGCTCGTGCCCGGCGACCTGGTGGATGTGATCGCCGCGGAAAACAGCGGCATCACTCCGGCCCACGTGGCCGAGCTGCGGCTGGCCTACGGGCTGGACCAGAGCGTGCTGGCGCAACTGGGCTATTACCTGAAAAGCCTGGCGTCGCTGGACCTGGGCTATTCGTTCCGCTATGGCGAGCCGGTGGCAACGCTGATCTTCGGCAGGCTGCCGGCGACGCTGGCACTCATCGGCACGGGGCTGGCGCTGTCAGTGGTGTTGGGGGTGCTGCTGGGCGTGCTGGCGGCCCGGCGGCCGCATGGTCTGTTGGACACACTGCTGTCGGCCCTGGCCACGGCCGGCTATTCCGCCCCCATGTTCTGGACCGCGCTGATGCTCATCGTGGGGTTCGGCGTGCACCTGGACTGGCTGCCGGTCGGCGGCATTCGCGACGTGGGCGCGGCCTACCAGGGCTGGGCGCTGTGGCTGGACTATGCGCGGCACCTGGCGCTGCCGGTGGCCACGGTGGCGATCTACTACGTGGCCATCTACGCGCGGCTGTCGCGCGCGTCCATGATCGAAACGCTGCAGGAAGACTACATCCGCACCGCGCGCGCGCGCGGCAACGGCGAGGCCCGGGTGATCTGGCGCCATGCGCTGCGCAACGCCATCCTGCCCGTCGTCACCATGCTGGGCCTGCAGAGCAGCGCGCTGCTGGGCGGCAGCATCGTGGTGGAAACCGTGTTTGCGTGGCCTGGCCTGGGCCAGCTGTCGTTCGAGGCCATCGCCAGCCGCGACGTCAACCTGCTGCTGGGCATTCTGCTGATGAGCGCGGCGCTGGTGGCGGTAATGAACATTGCCGTCGATGCTACCTACGGGTGGCTGGATCCCCGCGTGAGAAAAGCATGACGCTGCGTATCGGCTTGCTTGCCACGCTGCGCCTGTTGCGCGCACCGTCCGCCGCCATCGGCGCGGCCATCCTGGCGCTGCTGCTGGGCGCTGCCGCCACCGCCGGCTGGCTGTACCCCGGCGACCCGCTGGAGATGGTGGGCGCACCCTTCACCTGGCCGGGCAGCGACGCCGAGTTTCCCGCCGGCACCGACCTGATGGGCCGCGACATCCTGGCCGGCCTGTTCCACGGCGCGCGCGTGTCGTTGCTGGTGGGCGGCGCATCCGCCGCCATTGCACTGGGTATCGGTCTGCTGGTGGGTGCCTTTGCCGGGTACGCCGGCCCGCGCACCGACGCGGTGTTGATGCGCGTGACCGAGCTGTTCCAGACCGTGCCGTCGTTTCTGCTGGCGATCGTGCTGGTGGCGATCCTGGGGCCGTCGCTGTCGACCATCATCTTCGCGCTGGGCGTCACGTCCTGGACCGGCATCGCGCGCCTGACGCGCGGCGAATTCATCGCGCTGCGCGAACGCGAATTCGTGCGCGCCGCCCAGGCGCTGGGCGCGGGACACGCCCGCATCATCTTCCGCGAGATCCTGCCCAACGCCCTGCCGCCCATCATCGTCACCACCGCCGTACTGGTGGCCAACGCCATCCTGTCGGAAGCCGGACTGTCGTTCCTGGGCCTGGGCGACCCCAACGTGGTCAGCTGGGGCAGCATGGTGGGCGCCGGCCGCGAGGCCCTGCGCACCGCCTGGTACATGACCGCCCTGCCCGGCCTGACCATCATGGCCGCCGTGCTGGCGCTGAACCTGCTCAGCGATGCCATCAACGACGCGCTCAACCCCAAGCTGCGGCGCCGCACGGCCACGGCGCCTGCGCCCGCGCGCTGACCCGTCCGGGCCTTGCCAACACGAATGCCATGAGCACACTGATCGACATCCAAGGGCTGAACGTGGCCTTTCCCGGCCACCAGGCCGTCAACAACCTGGACCTGCAGATCCGCGCGGGTGAAACGCTGGCGCTGGTGGGCGAGTCCGGCTGCGGCAAGTCCACCACCGCGCTGGCGTTGCTGGGCCTGTTGCCGCGCCACGCCCGTGCCAGCGGCCGGATCCTGTTCGAAGGCCGCGACCTGCTGACCCTGCCGCAGCGCCAGCGCTGCGCGCTGCGCGGCGACCGCATCGCGATGATCTTCCAGGAACCCATGACCAGCCTGAACCCGGTGCTGACGCTGGGCGAACAGATCGGCGAGGCCCTGCGCCTGCATCGCGGCGCCACGGCCCGCGCTGCCCGCCAGCGCGCCATTGAGTTGCTGGACCTGGTGCGGGTGCCGGAGCCGCAGCACCGGGTCGACGACTACCCGCACCTGTTGTCGGGCGGCCAGCGTCAGCGCGCCATGATCGCCGCCGCCATCGCCTGCGAGCCGGCGCTGCTGGTGGCCGACGAGCCCACCACGGCGCTGGACGTCACCGTGCAGGCGCAGATCCTGCGGCTGCTGGACGACCTGCGCGCCGACCTGGGCATGGGCTTGCTGCTGATCACGCATGACCTGGCCGTGGTGGGCGACTGGGCCGATCGAGTCGCCGTGATGGTGGCCGGCGAGAAGGTCGAGGAAGGCCTGGCGTCGGCGCTGCTGTCGCAACCGCGCCATCCGTACACCCGCGGCCTGCTCGGCGCCTCGCTGCGGCTGGACGATGCCACCCACTACCGCCAGCGCCGCCTGCCGGAAATCCGCACGCGGCTGGACCCCGCATCCGGACGGCCCGTCTTCGGGCTGGTCACCCCGCCCCGCGTCGCGGCCGCCAACGACCCCGCCGTGCCCGATGCGGTGCCGCTGTTGCAGGTGCGCGACCTGCGGGTGGACTACCCGACCCGCCAGGGCGCCAAGACCGCCGTGGACGGCGTGTCGTTCCAGATCGAGCGGGGCGAAACGCTGGGCCTGGTAGGCGAATCCGGTTGCGGCAAATCGACGCTTTCTCGCACCCTGGTACGCCTGCTGGCCCCCGCGGGCGGCCACATCCTGCTGCGCGGCCAGGACACCACCCATCTGGGAAAACGCGACCTGGCCGCCTACCGCCAGAGCGTGCAGATGATCTTCCAGGACCCCTACGCCTCGCTCAACCCGCGCCATACCGTGGCCGACATCCTGGAAGCCGCGCTGCGCATCCATCACGTCACCGACCGCCATGAGCGCCGCCGCCGCATCACCCACATGCTCGATGCCGTGGGCCTGCCGCAGGCCGCGCTGGCCCGCTACCCCAGCGAATTCTCGGGCGGCCAGCGCCAGCGCATCGGCATCGCCCGCGCACTGGTGCTGCGGCCGGCGCTGGTGATCTGCGACGAACCCGTATCGGCGCTGGACGTGTCGGTGCAAGCGCAGATCCTGAACCTGCTGGTGGACCTGAAGGCGGAATTCGGCCTGTCGTACCTGTTCATCTCACACGACCTGTCGGTGGTGCACTACCTGGCCGACCGGGTGCTGGTCATGAATGCGGGCCGGATCGTCGAAGAAGGGCCCAACGCCACCCTGTGGCGCGACGCCCGCCACCCGTACACGCGCAGCCTGATCGAGGCGCTGCCGCGCGGGCTGGCCGGGGACGGCGAGACGCTGCGCCGCATCGCATAGCGGGCGCCAGCGGGGCCCGGCCAGGCGCCCGGCTGGGCGCGCCCAGCTCGGCGCCCAGCTCGGCGCCCCCCCCCACCTCCTCCCAACGCACTACTGGATTGCGGCCAGACGCAGGCCTATACTGAATTCACCCGTTGCTGGACCTTCCTTTTTTCAAAGGAGACGCAACATGTACAGGCATCTGCTCGTCGCCGTGGACGGCTCTCTCACGTCCGAATCGGCCTTCAAGCAAGCACTCGTTTTCGCCAAGGAAATGGGGGCTTCGATCACGATCCTGCGCGCCATTCCGGAAGACCATCTGCTGGTCTACCAGGCCGAAATGCTGGGCGCGCACCAGGCCCCGCCCACCGACCAGGCCCGCAAGAACGCCGCCGCGTATCTCGATGGCCTGGAAATGGAAGCGCGCCACGCCCTGGTGCCCTGCAGCACCGCCGTCGCCGTCAACGACCATCCCCACGAAGCGATCGTCGAAGCGTCGCTGCAGCATCATTGCGACCTGATCGTGATGGGTTCGCACGGGCGCCACGGCATGACGGGCTTTCTCTTGGGCAGCGAAACCCAGCGGGTGCTGGCGCGCACGAAGCTGCCGGTGCTGGTGTTCCGGCAAGACCGGCCGAAGGCCGCGTGAAGGGTTGAAGGCTAAGAGCGAAGGCCGCTTGGGGCCAACGGCCGTTTCAGGGGCTACGCCGGCCCAGGCTCAATCCTGGCCGGCCGCCACCGCCGCATGCTGGAACGTGAAGCTGTCGGCATACACATGGTCCAGGCTGGCGCCGCGCTCGGCCAGCAGCGTCGTGGCTTCGCTGACCATGGCCGGGGCGCCGCACAGGTAGATGGCGTGTTCCGACAGGTCGGCATGGTCTTGCAGCACCGCTTGCTGGACATGGCCGCGGCGGCCCGGCCAGTCCGCCCCCGCGCGCGACAGTACGGGCACGAAGTTGAACTCGTACAGGCGCCCCGCCCAGCTTTCGATCTCTTGGCGCAAATACAGGTCGGCTTCGGTGCGCATGCCCCAGTACAGCGTCACCGGCGGGCAGTCGTCGTTGTCCAGCAGCGATTCCAGGATGGCCTTGATCGGGGCGATGCCCGTGCCCGTCGCCAGCATGATCATCGGCCGCCAGTCTTCCTCGTGGTAGCTGAAGACGCCCAGCGGCGCCTCGATCTCCAGCGGTGCGCCGGCCTGCGCCTGGCCCAGCCAGTGGTCGGTATAGCGGCCGCCGGGAATGCGGCGCACATGAAAATCGACCAGATTGCCGGCCGGGGCCGACGCCATCGAGAAACTGCGGGTTTCGCCGTCTGGCAGCAGCACATTCATGTACTGGCCC
The DNA here is from genome assembly GCF_000633435.1 of Achromobacter sp. DH1f. Lineage (NCBI taxonomy): Bacteria > Pseudomonadati > Pseudomonadota > Betaproteobacteria > Burkholderiales > Alcaligenaceae > Achromobacter > Achromobacter sp. DH1f. The sequence continues at coordinate 132,374 of NZ_AYMF01000029.1, forward strand.
GGCGCGTAGTCCAGCGGCGTATCCGGCGGCAGCGCCAGCGTCAGGTGGATCACGTCATCGCACAGCGGCGCGATGCGATGCACCTGGGCGGGCAGGCGCCGCGGCTCGGCGAACGCGCGCCGGTCGGGCACGCTCAGACTCAGGTCGCTCTGGGGCCGCGCCTGGCAGGCCAGCGCGTAGCCCTGAGCCGCCTCTTCCGGCGTCAGCGCCATGGGGAACTCGTCGTAGGTCACCGTTCCCGCCGCCAGCTTCACGCGGCAGGTGCCGCAGCCGCCGAAGGTGCATTCGTGCGGCAGCTTCACCGCGGCGCGGGTGGCGGCGTCCAGCACGGATTCGCCTTCCTCCACCAGAAAGGTCTGCTCGGTTTCCAGGATATGCACGCGGTATGCCATGACGTCACCAGCCGGCTGTCGATTATTTCTTGATGTCGGCCTGCACCAGCACTTTCAGGCCGTGCGGCTCCAGCAGTTCGGCCAGCGCGGTCAACGCCGCCAGGCCGGCCTGGGTGTCCTGCTCGCCGTTGCCGCCGCTCAGGCCCACCCCGCCTATCACCTCGTCGTTGACCACGATGGGAAAACCGCCGACAAACGCGGCGAACTTGCCCTCGAAGCTCCATTGGATGCCGAAGGCCTCGTTGCCCGGCAGCGCGGGGCCGTTGGGCGGCGTGGTGAACAAATGGGTCGAGCGTTTGTGGCCCGCGGCGGTAAAGGCCTTGTTCCAGGCGATCTGCGGGCCGGTGATGCGGGCGCCGTTCATGCGCTCCAGCGCTATCGGGTAGCCGCCGTCGTCGACGATGCACACCGATTCCAGCACGCCGATCTGTTCCGATCGAGCGATGGCCGCACGCACCATGGCGCGCGCTTCTTCCAGTTCCAGGCGATAGATCTGCTTCATGTCAGTGATTCCCAGGTTGGCCGTCAGCCGGCGCGGTAGACGGTCTTGATCTGCGTGTAGAACTCCAACCCGACGCGGCCCGACTCGCGGAACGTCGACGTGCTGGAACTTTTCAGGCCGCCGAACGGCGCGTTGATGAGATTGCCGGTGGTGGTGCGGTTGATCTTCACCGTGCCGGCCTGGATGTCGCGGGCGAAGCGATGCGCATAACGCGCATCGGTCGTGGCGATGGCGGCCGACAGGCCGTATTCCGTGTCGTTGGCGCAGGCGATGGCCTCGTCGTAGCCGTCCACCGCAATCAGGGCCAGCACCGGGCCGAAGATTTCCTCGCGGGCGATCCGCATCTGCTGCGTCACGTCGGTAAACAGGGCCGGCGTGACGTAGTAGCCGCGGTCAAAGCCCTCGCCGGTCAGGCGATCGCCGCCCAGCAGATGGGTGGCTTCCTGCTTGCCCACCGCCACGTAGCTCAGCACCGTGTCCAGCTGCTTCTGCGTGGCCAGCGGACCCAGGTCGAAATTGCCGTCCAGGCCATTGCCGATGGTCAGCGCCTTCATTCTTGCCAGCAGCTTGTCGGTAAAGGCCGGCAGCACCTTGCGATCGACCAGCAACCGGCTGGTGCCGGTGCACGCCTGGCCCGACAGCGAAAAGCCGCCTTTCACGGCCAGATCCACCGCGCGGTCCAGGTCGGCATCGGCCAGCACGATCAATGGGTTCTTGCCGCCCAGCTCCATCTGCGTGCGCGTGGTCAGGCCCGCGCCGCGGTGGATCTGCTCGCCCGCGGCGGTCGACCCGGTGAACGAAATCGCGCGCACGGCCGGCGCGGTGGTGATGGATGCCCCCACTTTGGACGCCGGCCCGATGACCAGGTTCAGCACGCCGGCAGGCAGCCCGGCCTGCACGAAGGCTTCGGCCAGCCGGTAGCCCGACAGCGGCGCGTCCGACGACGGCTTGAAGACCACCGTATTGCCGCTGATCAGCGCCGGGGCGATCTTGCGCGCCGGAATCGAGATCGGGAAGTTCCAGGGCGAAATCACGGTCACCACGCCCAGCGGCTCGCGCTGGCTGTAGACCACCATGTCCGGATCGTCGTTGACGAAGGTCTCGCCGGTGAACGACTGCCCTTCCACCGCATAGAAGCGGATGGTCTGGGCCGACCGCAGCACTTCGTCGCGCGCCAGCGCCAGGCCCTTGCCTTCTTCGCGGGTCAGTTCCCGCGCCACGCTGTCGGCGTGGTCTTCCAGGTATTGGGCGGCGCGAAACAGAATGGCCGCGCGCTTGGAGATCGGCGTGTCGCGCCACGCGGCAAACGCCGCCTGCGCGGCGGCCACCGCCCGGGCGCCGTCGGTCGCGTCCGACAGCGGAAACCGCCCCACCACGTCGCTCGTGTCGGCGGGATTGAGGTTGGGGGCCGTGGCGCCCGAGGCGCAAGGCACCCATTCACCGCCAATATGGTTCTGGAATTCCTGCTGCGAGAGATCGTCCACGGGTGTCCTTCCTTTGCCGGGCTGGCCTGATTGCCCGGAAATGGGCCGTCTGAGGTAATTTCTGAACATTGTATACTTTAATCTAAGCTATTCGATCCGCGTAAACCCGAAGACGCCGCCCCCCGGGGGCCGTCTCGTTCACTGCCAGATCAGGACGGCGCAGATGGTGGACACGAACAGCGCCAACAGCACCGGCACGAGCAGCGCCCGCACCAGCGACAGCACGTGAACCCGTGCAAAGCCAGCCACCGCAATCAATGAAGACCAGGCGATCAGCGTGCCGCCGCCCGTCCAGACCGCGCCCATCTGGCCCACCGCGGCCAGCGTGGCTGCGTCCACCCCCACCACTGGGCCCAACGCGCCCGACAGCGTGCCGGTCAGCGGCAGGCCGGCGAAACCCGAGCCGTCGATGCCGGTGATCATGCCCACCAGCAGCACGCCGAAGGCAACCAGGAAGTGGTTTTCGGGAATCAGGTGCTGGCCCGCCGAGATCACTTCGAACAGCAGGCCTGGCGCCTGCGCCTGGGGCATGCCCAGGATCTGGGCCGCGGTCTCATTGGCGCCCACGAAGAAGAAGCCGGCAATCGGCAACACCGAGCCCATGGCTTTAAAAGCGAACACGAAGCCGTCGGTGACGTGCTCTGGGCACACGTCCAGCATCTTGCGCGGGCCTTCGGCGGCCAGCGTGACGAACATCATCACCACGAAGGCCACGCCGCCCACCAGCGCCGCCGCGTCGCCGCCGCGCAGGGCCGGCAGGCCGGGAACCAGCCGCGGCACCACCATCACGGCGATCACGCCCAGGAACGCCAGCGGCGTCACCACCGCGAACACGCGCGACCAGCGCACACGGCGCCGTTCGGCCTCGTCCAGCCCCGGGCCGCGCGGCAGCGTGGGGTTGGCGCCCATGGTGCCGCGGGCCAGTTCCGCCTTGTCGAACGAGCCGGAGTGCTCGATCTCGGCCAGGCTGCCGTCCTGCGCACGGGCCTGCCAGGCCGGCAGCAACGCCGGGTCGGCCGCCACGATGTGCTTGCGGATCAGCAGATAGGCAGCGGTCAGCGCCACCGCGCCGGTGATCAAGGACAGCACCAGCGCGCGGTCTGCCACGACCGCTGCGCTGACCGCCGCGCCCGCCGCCTTGGCGCTGATGCCCGGCGCTACGCCGATGACGTAGTCCGACGACAGCGCCATGCCCTGCCCGGCAATGGCGATCGCCATCGCACCCGCCAGGGGCGGCAGGCCCGCCGCAATGGCCGCGGGCAGCAGGATCGCCGACACCAGCGGCACCGCTGGCGTGGGCCAGAAGAACAACGAAATCACATAGGTACAGAGCGCCAGGATGATGAACGACGAATGCCCGCCCCGCATCACCCGCCGGAACGGCTGCACCATGCGCACGTCCGCCTGCAGCGTCTTGAGCGCATTGAGCAGCGCGGTCATGAAGGTGATGACCAGAAAGATGTTGAATAGCTCTTTGGCCGCCACGAAGCTGGCCGAAAAAATGCCGATCAGCCCGCTGATCGGGTTGCCCGTGATGGCCAGCACCACCAGGAAAGTGCCGATCACCGACGGCACCACCACATTGGCCCGCAGGATCATCGTCAGGATGATGGCGGCCACACTGGCCAGGTACACCCAGTGAGCGGCGTTGAGCACGACGTCCGATTGCATGCGTAATTCCCCTTGTCGACGTGGCTGTTAAGTCGCCACGTCGGTATACTATATTTAGGTTGAAGCCATACCCATCGAAATATGCAGGGCCTAGGGAAACCGATAATTCTGAAAATTTCTTGAATATCCCAGGAAAATCAGGGTACTAACTAGTGCATCGTGCCCGGTCATGGTGCATGGGAAGAAATCTCTTGGACTACCGTATACATAAAGGCATCATGGCATGACCGCTTTCCTTCCCGATGCCTGGCAATACGCGGCCATGGCGGTCGTGGTGTTCGGCGCCGCGCTGGCCCAGGGGGTGGGCGGCATCGGCTTCGCCATGTTCGCCGCGCCGGTCGCCGCACTGTGCTTCCCCCAGCTGGCGCCCGGCCCATTGCTGACATTGGGCGGCTTCATTTCCCTTCTGACCGCCCTGCGCGAACGCGCCGCCATCGACTGGCGCGCGGTGGGCTACGCCCTGACGGGCCGGGCCGCCGGCACACTGATCGCCATCTATGCCATGGCCCGCTTTTCGGCCCAGGCGCTGGGCCTGCTGTTCGCCGTGATGATCCTGGCTGCCGTCGCGCTCAGCCTGGCCGGCCTGCGCTTTGCCGCCACGCCAGGCCGCGTGTCGGGCGCCGGCGTAGCCTCGGGCATCATGGGCACCATGACCTCGGTAGGCGCCCCGCCGATCGCCATCGTGCTGCAGCACGCTGAACCCGCGCGGCTGCGCGCCACGCTGGGCATGGTCTTGTTCCTGGGGTCCATCTTCTCGCTTGCCATGCTGGCGCTGGCCAATCGCTATACCGGCTACCACGCCGGGCTGGCCCTCAGCCTGGCACCCTTCCTGCTGGCCGGTTTTGCCGTTTCCAGCCGCCTGCGCAGGCTGCTGCCCCCGCGCGCCGTGCGCGGCGTGCTACTGGGCGCCTGCGCCCTGGGCGCTGTCGGCGTCATCGCCAAGGCCCTGTGGATGGGTTGACGCCGCCGGCCCGCATCACCGCCACACCGCCCGCGGATACAACCCGGTAATACAATGAAGACTGTATCCATTCCACCCACCCCGCTCGCCATGACCACCATGCCCGTCAGCCCGCAAGCCGTAGACACGCAGCCTTCTGCCCCGCTGAAGATCGGCGAGCAGCATCCGCAGTTGTTCGCGGTCATCCGCGACAAGCTGCGCGAGCGCATTCTCAGCGGCGAATTCACGCCGGGCGATCGCCTGGTCGAAGGCCGCCTGTCCGAAGAAATGGGGGTGTCGCGCATCCCGGTGCGCGAAGCGCTGCGGGCGCTGGCCGCCGAAGGCCTGGTCACCATCGAGCCGCGCCGCGGGGCGTCGGTGTCGGTGCTGTCCGACGCGGTGGCCTACGACATGGTCGAAGTGCGCGCCACGCTCGAAGGCCTGAACGCCAAGCTGGCGGCGCAGCGCCGCGACGACAAAACCGTGGAACGCCTGCAGGCCTTCCTGCGCGAAGGCACCGAGGCCGCGCGCAGCGAACAGCTGGACAAGTTCCTGGCGCTGAATTCGCAGTTCCACGAAATGCTGGCCACCATCGGCGGCAACGTGGTGCTGACCGACCTGATGCGATCCTTGCGCGACCGCACCGCGCTGCTGTTCGCGCCCAGCAACATGCACCGCGCCAAGCAGAACTGGGACGAACACTCGCAGATCCTGAACGCCGTCATCGCCGGCAACGGCGACCTGGCCGCCCTGCTGGCCAGCCAGCACGTGCACAACGCCGCCAAGGCCTACACCGACACCCGCCAGGCGCACTCGTCGGCCGCCTGAGCGGCCCATTGCCTCATCCGGCGGTCACGAATCCGCCTGTGCGGCAGGTCCTGCGGCGGCAGGCGCGCTGGCCACGGCCTGCACCACGCCCTTGCCGTTCTGCACCACCCACGACACGGCCACGTCGCCCAGCACGAAGGTCTGGCACGCCATGCGGTAACCGGCCTCGAAATCCTCGGGCCGCAGATGCTTGCGTTCCTTGGGCTTGATGGCGTCGGTGTTTTCCAGCCCTTGTTCGATGCGGCATTTGCAGGTGCCGCACAGGCCCCCGCCGCACTTGAACGGAATGCCGCCGCGCTCCTTGAGCGACACGCGCAGCAGATTGCTGTTTTCGGGTGCGGTGACGACCTTGCCGCCGTTCGAAAGAAAAGTGATGTTGACCATGCTGCTCAATGCTCCGCGGCGACGGGGTGGGCGCGTCGCGTCAAAGTGGTGTCGCTGCTGCCGAATCGCGTCAGGTGATCCAGCTCGCGGCGCGCGGCCTCGATCGAGGCGAAGTGATCCAGGAATTTGGATGGCACGCGGTTCACGACATACGGCGGCGTCTCTTCGGTGACGACCAGCCGGGTCGGCCCGGCCAGCCGTGCAATGCTGAACACCGCGCGCGTTCGGCCGCCGCAGGTGTAGTCATAGGTTTCGATGATCTCGGCGCCCTCGCCCGCTTCGGTGCGGAACACGCCGGGCTTGGTCGTCAGGATCACATAGGGCGCATCGCCTGGATTCATGCGGGCTTCCTGGTGGGGGTCGGTCGGGTCTGGGGCCACGGCGAAAGGCCCTAGCCTTCCGTGTCCTGCGCCAGTTCGACGTCGTGGCCGATCCACAGCTGGCAGACCAGCCGATAGCCGTCGTCGACACGATCGCCCAGCTGCTTTTTTTCTTTCCAGTTCACGGGCGGCAGGTGCTCGGCCCCGGACAGGACGCGGCAGGCGCATTTGGCGCACTTGCCCATGCCACACTCGTAGCGCAGGTGCGGAAAGGGAAACTGCCGGATACCGGCGCGCACGACCAGATTGGTGTTGTCCTGCACCACGCCGGTGTAGGTCTGGCCGCCTTTGTGGAATACAACGGTGGGCATGGATCGGGGGTTCCGTGTCAGTGGCAGCAGAAGCGCCCGCGCGGGCTGCGCAGGCGCCGCCATGGCCAGGAAATCAAGCGGCCAGGCCCAGCTCGGGCAGCGCCACTTCCTGCTGCACGTAGTCGGTGTAGAGCGCCGTGGTGTACAGCAACCGCATCTGCGCGCCGATCTCGCAGATCTTCAGGCAGCGCTGTTGCAGGTCCACCGTGTTGGCGTGTTCCAGCACGATCTGGTAGCCGCGTTCGCCGTGGATCTCATCGGACACGATGTGCAGGTCGAAGAATTCCACCTCTTCGTCGGTAAAGCCGTATTTCTCGCGCAGGGTCGGCGTCTGCTTGCGGTAGATGGACGGCACCTGCGATTCCAGGCCCACCACCAGGCCGGCCACGGCCACGATGGGGTCTTCGCGCATGGCCACGGCGTAGCACCAGCTTTGCAGCGCCCGCGTGGTGGGCGACATGTTGTCGGGGTTGGTCACGCGTTCGCGGGTGGTGCCGCAGGCTTCGGCAAAGCGGATCAGCAGATCGGTGTGGCGGTCACCGCCGATTTCCTCTTCGTACATGTTCGCCAGGAGGAAATCCTTGGCTTCCGTGTAGGTGTCCGGCGTGCGGGCATACAGGTAGCCCAGGTAGTCGGCGAAGGGGCCGACATAGTGGTAGTGGTTTTCCGCCCAGCGCTGCAGATGCTGGCGGCTGAGCTTGCCTTCGGCCCAGGCAATGGAAAAGGGCGAAGCGTTGGCGCTCTTGCCCTTGATCGCGTTTTCCAACGCGCTACGAAATTCATCTCGGTTCATCAGTTCTGCCATGACGCGCTCCAGGTCCTATGGGGAGAGAGGGGGGCCGGCCGGATGCTGCCCTTGGCCGATGATGAACATTGTATACCGTCTACCATTTTAGTCGCCTAGGGTATTCCCGTCCGTTTCGGCCATATAAAGGGACCGACCCTCTGTTATCAAGGACTTGCAGCGCCGACTCGGGTTTGATCAAAGCGTGCGCAGTGCGGTACAATGAATACACTTTCAATGCAATACGGAAATACCATGACGAACCGCCATCCCCTCGGAGACGCCCCGATCGGCCAGCAGCTGCTGGCCCACTACGCCCGCCGCGACGCCGTGCGCCACGCCACGCCGCTGCTGCCCAAGTCCTGGTCGGAATGCTTCGCGCCGCTGCGCAACGAACGGCTGCAGCCGCTGGCCGCGTCCACGGGCCAGAAAAACAAAGGGCGCAATGACGCGCCGGTGGGGCAAGCGGGCTGAACCGCCTGATGCGTGTGGTGGAACGCTTGGCGCAAAGCGCCTTGGATGAAGCGCAACAGTTGGCCCGCCCTGCACGAAGCAGGCAGGCCAGGCGGCCACCCTCTCAGGCGTGCTATGCCGCTTGCCGCTGCCAGCGCCGCTTGATCCCGGCCAACAGCAGCACCAGGAAAAATCCCAGCGTGTAAGCCAGCATGTCCCACCAGTCGGGCACGCTGCCCAGGACGATGCGCAGCACCGGCTGCTCGATCCGCCACCCCAGGTAGCGGGCCAGGTACTGGCCGAACTCCACCGCATAGCCGGTCAGCAGCGCCGCCACCGCCAAGGGCAGCACGCCCGCGCGGATGAAGCTGCGATACACCAGATAGGCCCACCCCACGGCCACCACATCCCCCACGAAACCGCGCAACAGCGGGTAGGGCCTGCCCAGGGTGGCGATCAGCACCTCCAGCAGGGTCACGGCCAGCAGGGCGACAAAGGCGGATCGGTTGAAGGTCAGTAGTCTCATCATGTGGGTAAGGGCGGTGCCAGCGCGGGCGGTGGGCTTGCCGGCGCCCGCAGGGCATATCGTGCGAAAAATTCGGTTATTGGAACGGCGAACGTGACAATTCAGGTGCTGTTCACCCCGTTGTCAGCCCGTCAGGCGTAGCCTGATCCGACCGCGCCGCGAGGGGCAGGGTACTAGAAAACAACGAGGAGACAAGCATGAGCACATTCGATCCGGATGGGCGCCGGCGCTTCCTGCGTCAAGCCTGTACCGTGGGCGCCGCCGGCACGCTGGCCGGCCACGCCCTGACCAGCCTGGCCGCCCCGGCCACCGTTACCTTGCCGTTCGCCAACGGCGAGCGCGATCTGATCGCCTACCCCCAGAAGCGCCCCCTGATCCGCCAGACCTCGCGGCCGCCGCAACTGGAAACGCCATTCGCGGTGTTCAACGACGGCGTCATCACGCCCAACGACGCGTTCTTCGTGCGCTACCACCTGGGCAACATCCCCACCGCCATCGACCCGGCCGCCTACCGCCTGCGCGTCAGCGGCAAGGTCGGCACGCCGCTGGAACTGTCGCTGGCCGACCTGAAGCAGCAATTCGGCGCGCCGGTCGAACTGGTGGCCGTCACCCAGTGCTCCGGCAACAGCCGCGGCTTTTTCGAGCCTCGCGTGGGCGGCGGCCAGCTGGGTAACGGCGCCATGGGCAACGCCCGCTGGTTGGGCATTCCGCTCAAGCGCATCCTGGAAAAGGCCGGCATCCAGGCCGGCGCCCGCCAAGTCACTTTCGAAGGGCTAGACCGCCCCGTCTTGCCCGGCACGCCCGAATTCGTCAAGGCGCTGGACGCGGCCCATGCGCTGGATGGCGAGGTCATGCTGGCCTACGCCATGAACGGCGCCGACCTGCCCATGCTCAACGGCTTTCCCGTGCGGCTGGTGGTGCCGGGCCACTACGGCACCTACTGGGTCAAGCACCTGGCCGACATCAAGGTGCTGGACACCGAGTTCGACGGCTTCTGGATGCAGAAGGCCTACCGCATCCCCGACAACGACTGCGCCTGTACCCCCGTGGGCAAGGCGCCGGAGAAAACCCGCCCCATCGGCCGCTACAACGTGCGCAGCTTCATCACCAGCCTGGCCGACGGCGCCCGTGTGGCGCGGGGCCGGCCGGTACCGGTGCGCGGCATTGCCTTCGACGGCGGCCATGGCATCCGCGAGGTGCAGTTCTCGGCCGACGACGGCAAGACCTGGCGCGCCGCCAGACTGGGCCAGGACCTGGGGCGCTATTCCTTCCGCGAGTGGCACGCCGAGTTCACGCCCGACAAGGCCGGCGCCTATGCCCTGAAAGTGCGCGCCACCAACATGGCTGGAGAAACCCAGCCGCTGGACCCGCTCTGGAACCCCTCCGGCTACATGCGCAACGTGGTCGAAACCGTGCGCGTCGACGCCGCGTAAGGAGCCCGCCATGACCCGATCCCCCACCCCCGCTTGCCCCATCCGCCTGGCTGGCCTGCTCCTGACGCTGGCCGCCGCCTGTGCCGCCGCGCCTGCCGTTGCCCTGGACATCCAGCTGCCCACCGAGACCGCCACCCTGCATCCCGGCACCGGCCCCGGCGCCCAAAGCGCCGCCCTGTGCCTGATGTGCCACTCGGTCGACTACCTGTCGTCGCAACCGCCCATGCCGATCGGCTTCTGGGACGCCGAGGTCAAGAAGATGGTCGGCACCTACGGCGCCCCCATCCCGGCCGACCAGGTGCCGCTGATCGTGCAATACCTGAACCAGGCCTACCCGCCGCCCCCGGCGGCGTCCGCCAAGCCCTGAGCCTGCCCCCGGCGCCGCGCCGCCCCTTGCGGGCGGCGTCGCAATCCCTCACATTGCGGCCATTGCCTCGACTTAACCGGGACCCCTATTAGGCGTACCATTGGACGGCCCCCGCCCGCCGTTCCCCGGGGTTCCCAGAGGCCTACATGCTCCAGCCCGTCTCGGCCAACACCGATCTGGCCGCCGCCCCGCCCGAGGCGCCCGCAGCCGCCCCCCAGCCCGTCCTGCGGGTCAGCACGCTTTCCCCCTTTGCCTTTCCCGCGTTCCGCATCATCTGGATCGCCAACCTGTTCGCCAACCTGGGCACCTGGGCGCAATCCGTCGCCGCCGCCTGGGTCATCACCACCGAACAGAGCAGCCCGCTGATGGTCGCGATGATCCAGGTGGCGGCGGCCTTCCCGCTGGTGGCGCTGTCCATCCTGACCGGCGTGCTGGCCGACAACTACGACCGCCGCAAGGTCATGCTCACCGGCATGCTGCTGGAACTGGCCGGCGGCATCTTCATCACCATCCTGGCATTCGCCGGCCTCTTGCACCCGGTCACCCTGATCATCTCGGTGTTCTGCATCGCCATCGGCAGCGCGGTCGTCACGCCCGCCTGGCAGGCCGCGGTAGGCGAACAGGTGCCGCGCGCCCACGTCGGCAGCGCAGTGTTGCTGAACAGCGTGAACTTCAACGTGGCGCGCGCCGTCGGCCCCGCCATCGGCGGCCTGCTGCTGGGCGCCACGGGCGCGCCCACCGTGTTCCTGCTGAACTGCGTCTGCTACGCCGGGCTGATCTGGGCCATCTGGCGCTGGCGCCGCGACATTCCCGAGCGGCGCCTGCCGCCCGAACGGCTCTTCGAAGGCGTGATCGCCGCGTTGCGCTACACCCAGCATTCCACCGTGACGCGGCTGGTGATGCTGCGGGCCTTTGCCTTTGGCCTGTCGGCCAGCGCCCTGTGGGCGCTGCTGCCGTTGCTGGCCTATGGCCACGAAGACGGCAACGCGCTGCTGTACGGCTACATGCTGGGCGCATTGGGCGTGGGCGCCATCCTGGGCAGCGCCGTGGTTCGCCGGCTGCAGGCGGCCTGGGGCGCAGGCGGGCTGGTCAGCGCCGCCGCGGGGCTGCTCGCGGCCTGCCTGGTGGCGCTGGGCACGACCACCACCTTGTGGGTGGCCTTTCCCGCGCTGCTGCTGTCCGGCGGCTGCTGGATCGGCGTACTGGCCACCTACAACACCACGGTGCAGATGCTGGTGCCCGACTGGGTCAAGGCGCGCTCGCTGGCGCTGTACCAGACCGCCATCTTCGGCGGGCTGGCGGCCGGCTCGTTCATGTGGGGCCATTTCGCCGGCACCATGGGCGTGTCCGGCGCCCTGTCGGCAGCCGGCATCATGCTGGGCATCACCGTGGCCCTGCTGTACCGCTCGCGCCTGCCCGAACAGGTCGACACCCAATCGCTGGCACGCGCCGACAGCACCGAACCGGCCCTGTCGGCCGCGGGCTTCAACACCCAGCACGGCGCGGTGCTGGTGGCGGTGGAATACCTGATTCCCAAGGAAAAGCTGTCCGAACTCATTCGTGCCGCCGGACCGCTGCGCCAGCTGCGGCTGCGCAACGGCGCGCAGCAATGGCAGCTGTTTCGCGACCTGGAACGCGAAGGCGTCTGGCGCGAGGTCTTCCTGGTGGAAAGCTGGATGCAGTACCTGCGCATGCTCGATCGCCTGACGCTGGCCGACAAGATCGTGCTGGACCAGCTGCGGGCGCTGCACACGGGCGACAAACCGCCGGTGGTGTCGCGCAACGTCAGCTACCTGGCCATGAACGAAGCCCAGGGCTTCTCGCTGCGCCGCGAACCCGAATCCCTCTGACCCACAAGGCCCGACCATGCTGACCTCTCTCTGGCGTAAATGGCGTGCGTCGGGCCATGGCGGGCCTGCCCTGGACGTGATCCTGGCCGGCGCCGATCCCGATGCGCCGCTGGCACAGCGCAATCTGTGGATGGTGGACCTGTGCCGCTGGATCGACCGGCCAGGCCGTGCGCCGGCCGACGATGGCCGCCATCCGCAGCATGCGCGCCTGCGCTACGTGCTGCAGGTGCTGGAGCACAACCCGGCGCTGGCCACGCCCGTCGCCGCCACGCTGCGCTCGCTGATCGCCGACAACGACCCCACCTCGCTGCTGTGCGACACCGGCGTGGCCTCGCACCCCGGTTTCTGGGGCGAATTCTGGGAACGCGCGCAGGCCCGGCTGCTGCCGCCGCCGCCCAACCGCAGCGACATGTTCGGCCTGTTCTCGCTGATCTTCCGCAAGGCCCACGATGCCTCGTGGATCGAAGCGCTGGACGACGACACGCTGACGCGCATGCGCCTGCTGTTGCGCCACGGCGACGGCGTGACGCGTGCCGATCCCGCCGCCCCCGAACCGCCGCCCCGTTTCCTCGAGGAAGCCCTCACCAGCAGCATCCAGGTGCTGGCCAGCCAGGTGCGCGCCACCGGCCTGAGTCAGGACATCCGCTCGCGCCTGCCCGGCCGCGTGCGGGAAAATCCCTTCTTTCCGCTGGCCACGGCCGCCGCCGAACTGTGCGACAGCGCACCCGATACCCCGCGCGAGGTCTTCGGCCGGCGCCTGAACGTGTTCCGCGCGCTGCTCGACAGTTGCCGCGCGGCCTCGCAGCAGGTCTATGCCGAACTGGAACAGAACGGCGTATCGGTCGAAGTCGTCTTCCAGATCGAACGCATGAAGCTGCGCCTGGCGCGCATCGAACTGCTGCTCAGCGTATGGGTCGACCCCACCCAGCGCCATAAATACGTACACCTGGCTGCCGAACTGATCCGCTCGACCCAGGCTCGCAGCAGCATCCGTCACCTGGCCGCCTCGTCGTTCGCGCAACTGGCCCGCCGCGTCATGGAACGCACCGCCGAAACCGGCGAACACTACATCGCGCGCGACCCCGCCGAATACCTGACGATGCTCAAGGCCTCGGCCGGCGGAGGCTTGGTGATGGTGCTGACGGTGTACCTGAAGTTCTTCATCGTCTCGCTGCACCTGGACAAGTTCATCGAAGGCCTGCTGGCCTCGCTGAACTACGCGGGCGGCTTTCTCGCCATCCACTTCGCTCACTTCACGCTGGCCACCAAGCAGCCCGCCATGACCGGCCCGGCGCTGGCTCACCGGCTGGACGAGGCCAACACCCCCGAGGGCCGCGAGGCCTTCCTGGACGACACCTTGTCCATGATCCGCTCGAACGCGGCCGCCATCCTGGGCAACCTGGCGGTGGTGTTTCCGCTGGCCTGGGCGGTGCAGTGGGTGGCGCAGAACGCGCTGGGCCGGCCGCTGATCGACGCGCAGAAGGCACAGACCACGCTCGACTCGTTCTCGGCCTGGGGCCCCACGCCCATCTACGCCGCCGCCACCGGCGTGCTGCTGTGGCTGTCCAGCCTGGTCGCCGGATGGGCCGACAACTGGTTCGCCCTGCACCGCGTGCACGACGTGATGGCCTACGACCGGCGCGTGCGCCACCTGTTCGGCACGCGCGGCGCGGCCCGCTGGGCGGGATTCTGGCAACGCAATATCTCCGGCATCGCCGGCAATGTCTCGTTGGGGCTGATGCTGGGCCTGGGGCCGGCCATCGTCAGCTTCTTCGGGCCGCACGTCGAAGTGCGCCACGTGACGCTTTCCGCCGGCCAGATCGGATCGGCCATCGGCGCGCTGGGCTGGGAAGTGGTGCACACGCACGCGTTCTGGATGGCGGTGGCGGGCACCGCCTTGACCGGCATCCTGAACGTGGGGGTGAGCTTCGCATTGGCCTTCAACGTGGCGCTGCGCTCACGCAACCTGCGCCGCGGCGATCGCCAGGCGCTGGCCCTGGGCGTGCGCCGACGCATCTGGCAGCGCCCCGCCACGCTGTTCTGGCCGGTCAAGCCGCGGCCGGCGGCGCCGCAAGCCTGACCGGGGCCGCGCGGGCACGCCAGGCGGCGCCGCGCACGTCGAAGGGCGAACCCGCAGCCGGCGCTACACGCCCGCTTCCGGCGCCCAGCCGCCCGCCACGCGCTGCATGCGCGGCGATTCGAACGCACAGGCCAGCGGAATCGGCGCACCCTCGGCATCCACCAGCCGCGTGCGCCAGCGCTCGCCCTGGCACATGGCCACCACGATGCCGGCCACGTGCGCCTGGCAGCGCTGCAGCAACGTCAGGGCCGATGCCATGGTCTGGCCGGTGCTGACCGCATCGTCCACCACCAGCACGCGCCGCCCGCGCAGCATTTCCGCCAGGTTAGGGTCCACGTACAGCAGCTTGCCGGCATCCGGCGTGGTCAACGAGCGCACCGGCACGGCCAGGCTTTCGTCATACCAATACTTGCGCGAATAGCCGAACGGCACGTAACGCGAAAAGCCCAGCCCGCGCGCCACCAGCGGCGCGAATGCCAGCCCCAGCGTGGGCAGGCCCACCACGATCTCGGCGCCGAAGGCGCGCGCCCGTTCGGCCATGAAGCCGGCCAAGGTCTCCACCACGTCCAGGCTGGCGTGGTTGGCGATCAGCGACGCCACGCAGCGCCGCGGATCGGCCGGCACGCCGCGCAGCGGCAGCACCAGGTAACGGCCGTCAGGCAGGCGCGCCGGATAGCCGCGCGAGTAGGGCGGCTCGGCAGGAATCGTCAGCGCGTCGGCGACGACGATCTCCTGCCAGTAGCCGGTGGTGGCGTCGAACGGTAGGAAGTCAGGCTCAGGGGCGTGCTCGCCCTGGACATCAGTAGCAGTCATGCGGTTCAGGAGCAGGGCGGCCGGCAGCGCTCAGCGCGCGCCGTCGGCCAGGAAGGCCTCGGCCAGCTTGACCCAGTAGCTGGCGGTGACCGGAAGAATGGCGTCGTTGAAGTCGTAGTCGGGGTTGTGCACCATGCAGCCGCCTTCGCCCTCGCCGTTGCCCACGATGAAATAGCTGCCCGGCACCGCTTCCAGCATGAAGGCGAAATCGTCGCTGGCCTGCAGCGGTTCCAGGTCGGGAATCACGAGCGACTCGCCCAGCCAGTCGCGCGCCACGGCGGCCGCGAATTCGGTGGCGCCGGCATCGTTCACCACGGGCGGATAGCGCCAGCGGTAATCCACCGTCACGCTGGCCCGGTGCACCGCGGCCTGGGCCGTCGCGATCGCCGTGATGCGCTCGCGCAGCAGGGCGCGCGTCGTGGGCTTGCGGGCCCTGACGGTCAGGCGCAGCTCGACGGTCTTGGGAATCACGTTCGGCGCATCGCCGCCGTGAATGGCGCCGATGGTCACCACGGCCATGTCGTTGGGATCGATCTCGCGCGACACGATGGTCTGCAAGGCCAGCACGATATGGGCCGCAGCCACCACCGGGTCCACCGCCACGTGCGGCATGGCGCCGTGCCCGCCGACGCCGCTGACCGTCAGCACCACCGTGTCCGACGAGCTGTACATGGCCCCGGCGCGAAAACCGAAATGCCCGGCCGGATAGCCCGGCTCGTTGTGAAAGCTGTACACCGCGTCGCACGGAAAGCGCTCGAACAGGCCGTCGGCGATCATCTTCTGCGCCCCGCCGTGGCCTTCCTCGGCCGGCTGGAAGATCAGGTGCAGCGTGCCATCGAACTGGCCGCGCTGCGCCAGCGCCTGCGCCGCGGCCAGCAGCGTGGCGGTGTGGCCGTCGTGGCCGCAGGCGTGCATCTTGCCCGGGTGGGCGCTGGCATAGGGCAGGCCGGTGGTCTCGTGGATGGGCAGGGCGTCCATGTCGGCGCGCAACCCCAGGCGGCGCGTGCCGGTGCCCCGCCGCAAGGTGCCCACCACGCCGGTCACGCCCAGGCCGCGGTGCACCTCGAAACCCCAGGCCGCCAGGCGCTCGGCCACCAGGTCGCCGGTGGCGACCTCTTCATAGGCCAGTTCAGGGTGGGCGTGGATGCGGTGGCGCAACGCCACCATGTCGTCCTGGATCGCACGGATCTCGGGCAGCACGGGGCCGGTAACGGCGAAGCTCATGGCGTCTACTCCTGCTGGATGTTGGCGCTTTTGACGATGTGCGCGTATACGTCTTTCTCTTTCTTCAGGAACGCGGCGAAGGCCTCGGGCGAGCCCTGGCCGGCGATGGCGCCGCCCTCGGCCAGGCGCTTTTGCACGTCGCTCATCTGCAGCACCGCGTTCAGTTCCTGGTTCAGGCGTTGCACCACCTCGGGCGGCGTGCCCGCCGGCACGAATACGCCGGTCCAGGTATTCAATTCAAAGCCCTTGAGTTCGGGCGTTTCGGCAAACGCCTGCACGTCCGGCAGCGTGGCGATGCGCGTGGCCGACGTCAGCCCCAGGGCGCGCAGCTTGTTCTGCTGCACCAGCGGCGTGGCGCTGGTGGTGACCAACAGGCCCAGGTCCACCTGGCCGCCCATGACATCGTTGGTGATCTGCGCGCCGCCGCGGTAGGGCACGTGCACCAGCTTGACCTTGGCCTGCTCCTGCATCACTTCCATCGCCAGGTGCAGCACGGTGCCCACGCCCGACGAGGCGTAGGTCAGCGTATCCGGCTTGCTGCGCGCCAAGGCGATCAGTTCCTGCATGTTGTTGGCCGGCAGGCCCGGACGGGCCAGCAGCACCACCGGCGCGGTGGTCACCAGCGCCACGGGCGCCAACGCCGTCTCGGCGTCGTATTTCACGGCCGGGTTGATCAGCCGCGCCACGCTGACCGGGCCGTCAAAGCCCATCACCAGCGTGTAGCCGTCGGCTGCCGCATGCGTGGCCTTGGCCACGCCCAGCACGCCGCCCGCGCCCGCCACGTTGTCCACGATGATGGACTGCTTCAGGCGCTCGGACAGCTTCTGGGCCACCAGGCGGGCGGTGGTGTCCACGTTGCCGCCCGGGCTGACGGGCACGATCAGGGTCAGCGGCTTGGCCGCGGGCCAGGCGTCGGCGGCACAGGCGGCCGGGGCGACACACAGCGCGGCCGCCAGCGTGGTGACGGACAGGAACAGGCGTTTGAACATGATGACGTGGATCCGCAACGGGCAAGGCGCGTCGGCCGACCGGCGCGCGCAGAGGGCGAGGGCGCCATCGTACGCAGCATCGCGTCATAACTGAAATGGGTTATTTTTATAGATTCATCAGGTAAATCTATGACCAAGCCGCCAGACCGGGGCCCGGCCCCGGCGTCCGCCAGCCCTGCCCGCCAGCCCACGCTGCGCCAATTGCGCGGCTTCAAGGAAGTGGCCCGCCACGCCAGCTTCAGCCGCGCGGCCGAGGCCCTGGCCCTGAGCCAGCCCGCCCTGTCGTCCGCCATCCGCGAGCTCGAAACCCTGATGGGCGTGACCCTGTTCGACCGCGGCACCCATCACGTGCGCCTGACGCCGGCCGGCCAGGCCGCGCGCGCGCAGATCGAATGGCTGCTCAACAGCTACACCCAGGGCACCGACGACCTGCGGCGCCTGCTGGACACCCAGGCCGCCACGGTGCGCATCGGCTGCATTCCGTCCACCATGCACCTGCTGGCGCCCGCCGTGGCCCAGTGGCGGCTGCGCCACCCCGAGATCGTGCTGATCCTGTCCGACCACCTGAACGACGAACTGATGGCCGCGCTGGCCAATGGCGAACTCGACATCGGCCTGGGCCTGGATTTCGGGCTGGCGCCGGGCCTGGCGGCAGCCTTCGTGGCCGAAGACGACCTGGTCGCCGTGCTGTCCGACAGCCACCGCCTGTCGCGTCGCCGCCAGATCACCTGGCAGGACCTGAAGCGCGAACCCCTGGCTGTGCTGTCGCGCGGCAGCACCTACGAGATGATCATGTCGGCGCTGCGCCAGCAGGGCGCCGACCTGGCCGCCACCGACACGCTGAACTACACCGATACGCTCTACAGCCTGGTGCGCGCCGGCCTGCGGGTCGGCCTGATCTCGCGCCTGTACACGCAGGGACAGCGCCCCGACGGCCTGGCGATCGTGCCGCTGCAGCATCCACGGCTGACGCGCCGCATCAGCCTGATGACACGCGCCCCCGAACAACAGGCGCGTGCCGCCGTGCAGCGCTGCTACACCGAACTGGCCAGTCTGCTGCGGGCCCGCGCCGCCGCGGCATCGGCCGCCGCGGCAACGGCCGCCGCGCCAACGTGAAGGCGCCCCCATCGCATCAGAACGTAATGGTGGCCGTGACCGTATCGCTGTAGTCGCCCGGCCGCGGCGTCGTCTGCACCGGCACGCGGCCGTACACCGTGAACTGCTGGTTGGCGCCCGTGCCCGTGCGAGCCAGCGGCGTGCCACCCGTGACGCCATCGCCCCAGATCGTCGCGTAGTTGCTGTCCTGGTACAGCTGGTAGCTGACCGTATCTGCCGCGGTCTGGTGCTTCATCTTGCGCGCCGCCACGTTGTTGGCGACCGAACCGCCGCTGAGCGCCACCGAGAAGGCGTTGTTGTTGGTGCAGCGCACCGTGATCGTGCCATTGGCCGTCACCACCTGGTTCAACAGACCTTGCGGCGGAAACGCCAGGTTGGTCGCATTGATGGTGCAGTTCTTCTGCACGGTCGCCTGCACGTTCAGCGGGATGCTCAGCGTCTGGGTTGGCGCGGCAATCGGGCAATTGATCAGCAGGGTGGACAGCAAGCCGACGGAAATGTCGACGCGGGCCGTCGTGGTGTAGGTCTCGCTGTAAAGCGTATTCGCATTGCCGATGGTCGATACGCTTGATTGCCCGCCCGGCAGCTTGCCATAGAACGAAAACGACGCCGACGCACTGCCGCCAAGCGCCGGACCCACCAGCAGCACCGAGGTCGGCGCGCTGGTCGTCGCCGCGCCCCACACCTGGGTATGGCCGCTGTCCGAGTACAGGTTGTAGTTCATGCGCAAAGCGCCGGCCCCCAGCGCCCGCGCGGCCACCGACGGACTGGTGTTGCCCACGCCTGCCGAAAAGCACAGGCGCGCACCCAGTGCCAAGGCCGTGAAATTGCAGGTCACCGTGACCGTGTTGCTGTCGGCAAACGTATCGGCAGGCAGCAACGGATTGACGGTGCCGAAGTTGACCGAGCTGACGGTGCCGGCCGCCAAAGAGCAAGTCGTCGCCTGCGCATTTGCCGACCACCCCAACCCCAGCAAGGCTCCCACCAAGAACAACGCGCACTTCATTGACCCGGCTCCTTCAACGGCTGGCACACGAACGGCCCCAATGTCGGCAATGGCCGCGCGGGGTCATGCTGATACGGAAACTCCACCACGCAGGACACGCCGCCGCCCTTGATGCGCAGATGGTTCTCCGGCTTCAGGTCTTCGACAAAGGCGATGCCGTCGTACCCCACCACCGACTGCTTGCCGCTTTCCCCATGCGCCACCTGCACGCCCACCGGCACCGCGCTGCCATCCGGCAGCTGCAACACCACCGACGCCGCGGCGTAGCGCTGCAGCTGGAACTTGGCCAGCACGCCGGAACCGGCCTGCGGCACCACCACGACCTTGGTGGATTCCAGCTTCATGTCCACCGGCAGCTCGTCGGGGTCGATGGACAGGCGGTTGATCTGATAGGAATTCAGGTCCGGCACCAGCAGGTGCCCGGCGCTGTTGGTGCGGCCCAGCTTGCGGTTTTCGTGCAGCACCGCCACGTCCGGCGTGCCATCGGTGCTGACCAGCGCAAAGCCGTCGTTGATGCGGCGCGACGGCGTCAGGGACCCATCCATCAGCACCACCGCGCCAGAAGCCTGCACCGCCGCCTGGCTCTTGCCCGCGTAGTCCTGGCCCAATGCGGTCAGCTGACCGTAGCGGCCCAGGAACTGCACCTTGCCCTGGTTGTACTGGCCGCCGCCGCTGCGGCCGTTCTCCACGCCCCAGCCCCAGCCGCCGTCGTAGTCCACGTTGCGCTGCGCGCCGACGCTGTAGATATTCTGCTCGCCCTGCTTGCCGGCCGACGCGTTGATCTGGGTGTTGTCGCCCAGCAGGATGGAAAAGGCCAGGTAGACGCCGTGCGAACCGGTCTGGGCGAAATCGTTGTACGCGCTTACGTTCATCGACACGCGGCTGTGCAGATTGGCCGTATAGGACGCCGACCCGATCCTGGCGGCCGGCGACTGCGGCATGCGAAAGCCGATGTAGCTGAACGCCATGCTCTGCGAGGTCGTGAGCGGCAGCGAAAACGTCACCCGGTCGGTCTGGCGCGGCACCGGCACGTCTTCGCGTGAACCCAGGTCGCCGTAATCGCCCAGCGCGCGCACGGTCTGCAGTTCCACGCTGAAGGCGGGCTGCACATACTGATAGCCCAGGCTGACCTGCCCGCCCGCATGATTGCCGGCGCTGCCTGACAACGCCCCGTTGATCACACCGGCCTGCCCCAGCCGCACCAACGCGCCCGCCCCCACGTTGTAGACGCCCGCGCTCATCTCGCTATGGCCCTCGACCGTCAACGCATCGTCCAACCCATAGCGGCCGGACGCCGTGAACGCGGGCCGCTTGTCGTAATCGAACGACCGCACGCTGAACAGGCGCCGCGCAAAGCCCGCTTCGATGGAATAACTGGACAGCCCCGCTGCCAGCATGCGGGTGTCGATATACAGCGGCACCGACGTGCTGACGCTGCGACCCAGCGCGTCGCGTGTCACCAGCGTGGCCTGGCCCGACCCGGTTATCCCGGGAATCTGGTTCACCACGAACGGCCCGGCCGGCACATTGCCCGAATACTGCTGCACCCCGTTCACGTACAGCGACACCGACGAGGGCACCACCGACGAGGCGCTCAAGGACGACACCGGAAAGGTCACCAGGTCTGGCCGCAACGCAAAGTTGCGCCCCCACTGGATGCCCGCCACCCGCACCGAGCGCGACCAGTTCAACGACGACGTGATCGTGTCGCCCACTCGCAGCGTGCGCAGCGTTTCCTGGTTCGACTGGGTCCAGTAGGTGTCGTAGCGCACATAGCGGTCGGCGCGTCCGCCCAGGTAGGCGGTGCCGGTATTGTTGAACGTGCCGTGCGGATCGAAATAGCGCTGCTCGGTATACATCGACACCTTGTTGTAGGCGTCGGTCTGCGCATAGGCCTCGTAATTCAGGATCAGGCCGCGGCCCGAGGTGGCCGGCGGCGTCTTGGGCAGGCCGCGCGTGTCCACCTGGTAAGGCTGGCGCAGCGCGTCCGGCACCACCAGGTTCACCGATTGCATCGCCGCGTTGTACGTGTAGCGCAGGCCGGCCACGTCATCGAGCCGGACCTCGCTGTCCGGCGATGCACCCAGCTTGCTGATGTCCACTCCCACCGACCCCAGGGCGCCGGGGCTGGCCGACAGCCGCCCCTGCGCATCTCGAAAGCGCAGCAACTGGGTGGTGTTCACACCGTTGATACTCACCTCCAAATAGACGTCGCGTTCGGCGATATCGCCGAACGACACCAGTTGGATGGGCGCGTCCGCCGCAGCCGCCGACGCCCCGATCAAGAAGAGCGCGAGACGGCATGCGCAGCGCCCGCAAGCACGGATAGCGCGTCCTGCCATGGGCTGCCTTCTCTTACCCCGCGGCCGCCGGCAAGGCAGGCGCGCAGCGCAATCAGTCAGTCAACTCGCGGAGTCACGGTGACGGCGCTGCCGTTCACCAGAGCCTTGATTTTCAGCGGGCCGGCCGCGCCGTGTTTGACGGGTATCCGCCATTCGCGCTGCCGCTGAGCCAATGCGTAACCCAGCAGGCCATCCACTTTCGCCACCTGCGCATCCGCGCCGGTCACGATCTGCAGCGACGCCACCTGGGCATAGCGCGTGCCGGTGTTGGCCAGCCGCAGGACCCATTCCTTGTCCGCGCGCGTCACTCGCCAGTCCAGTTCGGGCGTCGGCTCGGGCGTGGCGCCCGCCACGAACACCGGCACCGAATAACGCATGCGCAACACGACGCCGTTGACCAGCGGGGTGGCAGGGTCCGGAATCTCGTCGATCACCAGGCGGTAGCTTTTCTGCAGCGGCGCCAGGTCATTGCCCGCCCGCACCAGCCGCACCAGTTGCTCGCCCTTGGCCGGCACCTGGATGATGGGCGGGCTGGCCTGGATCTCGGTCGTGGGCGTCAGCACGTCGTCACCCTGCGCCTGGTCCCAGGCATATACGCGCACCTGGCCGTAGATGGGCGTGGTTCCGGGATTGCGCAGCATGATGCCGGTGGCGGCCTGCTGCGGCGCCAGGTCCACCAGCACCGGCGATATCTGCAATGTCGCCGCTTGCGCAGGCAGGCTGGCCACGCCGATGCAGGCGGCCAGCAGCGCGCCTGCCAGCCATCGGATCACGCCGCTCCCGCCCGAATGATTTCCGATCGGGCGACCCACTAGAAATACACCGTCGCGGTGACGGTGGACGAATACGTATCGGGCGCCGGGGTCGCCTGCGCGGGCACCGTACCGGTGACCGTCAACGCCTGCGATGCCCCGCTGCCGGTGCCGCCGACGCGATCCGACGCGCCGGTGTCGCCCCACACCACGGTCTGGTTCGGCGCGGGCTGATACAGCTGATAGGCCACGGTGGACGCCGTGTTGCCCGTGGCCGTACCGTTCATGAGCCGGTTGGTCAGGGTGGACCCGGTGCCGGTGCCGGCGCTCAGGCCGACCGTATAGGGGGTGGTGTTGGTGCAGGTGACATTCACGGTGGTGGTATTGCTGAACGCGGTGTTCAGAACCCCGTGACTGCCGAAATTGAGATTATTCGCGGCGATGGTGCAGTTTGCCGTGATGGTCAGCGTCACCACCATGTTGGCGGTGGTTTGTGCCTGGGCCGCCAGCGGCATTGCACCGGCGGTCGCCAAAGCCAGAGTCGTCGCGCACAAAGACAAGCGTTTCATGAAATCACCCCCACGAAATACTGTTGCACTATCAGACTTGCATACGAAACATGGTACGTCGGATATAGCGGCGAAGCGCGATTCGGTTAATTTTCAAATTGGGTTATTTACCCTTTCTAACCGATTCGATTAAAAAACCGCGGCGAGCGGACGCGGTTTCTCTATGAAAACATGCTTCGGGCAGTATGGGATAAATTGTTGTAAATCAGCAAATTAGATAATTTCTATTAGTAACAAAAACCACGGAATTCAAGACCTTTGCGGCACTGCACGATTATCCGGGCGGATTATTGGGCCGACGACAAAGCGTGACCACCCGGTCGCATTATCTGGCGCAGCGTCCCCGACCCATCCGACACGCCGGGCCGGCCACCCGTGGCTGACGAAGCGTTGAATCGCCATGTCGCACTAGAATCAACGCACCACCCCCTCACTTCCGGTCAGCGCCCCCTGGGCCCTGACTGCTTGCCGCGCGGCTCCTCATGTTCTCGTTCTCACGCAATACCATCTATCCCGCGGGCCAGGGCCTGCCGGCGTCCGAGCGCCTGGGCGCGCTGTTGGCCGTCATGCTGGCCGTCTGCATGGCCAGCCTGGACACCGCCATCGCCAACACCGCGCTGCCCACCATCGCGCGCGACCTGCAGGCCAGCGATGCCGGTTCCATCTGGGTCATCAGCGGCTACCAGCTGGCCATGGTCGCGGGCCTGTTGCCGGCGGCCGCGCTGGGCGAGATCCTGGGGCATCGGCGGGTGTACATGGTGGGCATCGTGGTGTTCACCCTGTCGTCGCTGGCGTGCGGGCTGGCGCCGTCGCTGCCGGTACTGGTGGCGGCGCGCATCCTGCAAGGGCTGGGCGCGGCCGGCGTCATGAGCGTCAACGCCGCCTTGCTGCGCTTCATCTATCCCGCCCCCGTGCTGGGGCGCGGCATGGGGCTGAACGCAATGGTGGTGGGCCTGTCATTTGCCGCCGGCCCCACCGCGGCGTCCACCATCCTGCTGTTGGGGTCGTGGCATTGGCTGTTCCTGATCAACGTGCCCATCGGCTTGCTGGCCATGGGGCTGGGCCTGCGCGGCCTGCCCGAAACCACGCGGTCGACGCACGGCTTTGACGGCGTGGCCGCGGCCCTGTGCGCGACGACGCTGGGCCTGTTCGTGCTGGGCTCGAACGAACTGGCGCACAGCGCGCCGTGGCCGCGCGTCACGCTGGAATGGGGGCTGGCCGCAGCCAGCCTGTGGCTGCTGATGCGCCGGCAAGCCGGCCATCCGGCCCCGATCCTGGCGGTGGACCTGCTGCGCCGGCCGCTGTTCGCGCTGTCGGCCGCCACGGCCGTCTGCGCCTTCGCGGCACAGGCGCTGGCCTTCGTGTCGCTGCCTTTCCTGTTCCAGACCGTGCTGGGCTATACCCAGGTGCACACCGGTTTCCTGATCACGCCGTGGCCGGTCGTGGTGGCCATCATGGCGCCCATCGCCGGGCGCCTGTCGGACCGCTATCCGGCAGGCATGCTGGGCGGCGTGGGCCTGGCCTTGCTGGCCTTGGGCATGGCCTCGCTGGCCCTGTTGCCGGCCACGCCGTCGGCCTGGGACATTTCCTGGCGCATGGCGCTGTGCGGCGCCGGCTTCGGTTTCTTCCAGTCGCCCAACCTGCGCGCCATCATGACGTCGGCTCCGCCGTCGCGCGCGGGCGGCGCCAGCGGCATGATCGGCACGGTGCGCCTGCTGGGCCAGGCCACCGGCGCCGCCCTGGTGGCGGCGTGCTTCAACGTGTCGACCACGCATGGCGCGGTGATGTCGCTGTGGCTGGGCGGCCTGTGCGCAGCGCTGGCCAGCCTGGCCAGTTTCGCACGGCTGCGTTTCGGCGCCGTGGAGCCCGCGCAAGCGGCGGCAACCCGCTGAAACCCCGATTTATTGCGGTTAATTTCGATATATTCCAGGACGGGCCAGACATATACGTAAGATGTGCAACACCTGCTAAATATCGTTCAGGCGGGGCCGTTGTCCGGGTGTAGTCCCTCTCTACACCCTAGAAAGACGCGTATGACACAGTTCCTGAAAGACATCACCATCCGCCGCATGATCCTGTGCACCCTGCTCATGATCAGTGTCCTGCTAGCCGGCCAATCGGCCATCAGCGTAAATGGTTTGCACAACTCCGGTGAAGCGCTCGCCGCCAGCAACGAACTCCTGAACGAAGTCTCTTCGCTTGCCCGCATCAACGACCAGATCATGCGGGCCCGCCTGCGTCTGTCCCGCCAATTGGAATACGCCCGCGACGGCCTGGCCGCCCCAGCCGCGGAGGAAGGCCGCGCCATCGACGTGGCCGTGCAGGAAGCCCGCAAGAACCAGGCGTTGTTCCTGGAATCTGCCCAGCGGGATACCCCAGCCGCCATTCTGGACCCGCTGCGCAGCGACTTCGATGCGCTGGTCAATGGCGGTATCGCCGTCCAGCGAGGCTTTCTGGCCCAGGACGATGTTGAAAAGGCCCGCGCTCACGCCGCCGGCCCGGTCATCACCGCCAGCCGGGCCTATGGCAAAAGCATTGAAAACTACGAGGCCTATGCCAAGGAACGCCAGGAGGCGCTGGGCAAACGCGCCGTCGACGAACGCCGCAACGCCTACCTGGGCATCGGCATCGTGCTGGGCGTGAGCCTCTTGCTGCTGTTCCTGGGTGACCGCTACGTCGTGGCCTTCGTGCGGCGCCCGCTGGACGACATCAAGCAGCATTTCCAGCACATCAGCCGCGGCGACCTCACCGTGCCCATCGCCACGTTCGGCGGCAACTGCGCCGGGCAGCTGATTCCCTATCTGCAGGAAATGCAGGCCAGCCTGGCCCGCACCGTGCATGCCGTGCGCGACGGCGTGGCCGAGATCAACACCGGGTCCAGCGAAATCGCCGCTGGCAACCAGGACCTGTCCAGCCGCACCGAGCAGCAGGCCGCGTCGCTGGAAGAAACCGCCGCCAGCATGGAAGAGCTGCTGTCCACCGTGACCAGCAATGCCGACAACGCCCGCCAGGCCAACGCCATGGCGGCCGAGGCGTCACAGGTGGCGCGCCGCGGCGGCGAGGCCGTGCAAAGCGCCGTGGCCACCATGCGTGAAATCGCGCAGGACTCGGGCCGCATCGAAGACATTGTCGGCGTGATCGACGGCATTGCGTTCCAGACCAACATCCTGGCCCTGAACGCGGCGGTGGAAGCCGCCCGTGCCGGCGAGCAAGGCAAGGGCTTCGCGGTGGTGGCGGGCGAAGTGCGTTCGCTGGCGCAGCGCAGCGCCAGCGCCGCCAAGGAAATCAAGCAATTGCTCAGCACATCCGGCGCCACGGTGCAGGCCGGATCCGTGCAGGTCGAGACCGCCGGGCGCACCATGCAGGAAATCCAGGCGGTGATCGAACGCCTGACGCTGCTGGTGGGCGATATCGCCGCCGCCTCGCGCGAACAGGTGACGGGCATCGACCAGGTCAACACCGCGGTCACGCAGATGGACCAGGTGACGCAGCAGAACGCGGCCCTGGTCGAACAGGCCGCCGCCGCAGCCGCCTCGCTGGAATCGCAGGCCCAGCGTCTGCAAAGCTCGGTCAGCGCCTTCCGGCTGCCTGGCCCGGATGCCGGCCACGAGAACTTGGCCCTGCCGGTACGGGAACGCCTGGCGCTATCGGCGTGATCCCGCAGGCGGACCGTCGCCACGGCCCGCCTGTCGGCAAGACAAGTCACGCCTTATTCCAGTGCGGTGGCGCACACGGGCTCGCCGTGGCGCACGACCCGCTTGGGCAGCTCGCCGCCGATCCAGTAGGCCAGTTCGGCGGGATGTGAAATATCCCAAGCGACAAAGTCGGCCGTCATGTCCGCCGCCAACACGCCGTGCGTGGCCTGCAAGCCCAGCGCACGAGCCGCGTGCACGGTGGCCCCGGCCAGCGCCTCTTCCGGCGTCAGTCGGAACAGCGTGCACGCCATGCCCAGCATCAGCCGCAAGGACAGGGCAGGCGACGTGCCCGGATTCAGGTCGCTGGAAATCGCGATCGGCACGCCATGGCGGCGCAGCAGTTCAATGGGCGGCAGTTGCGTTTCGCGTAGCGCATAGAACGCGCCCGGCAGCAGCACCGCCACCGTGCCCGCCGCAGCCATTGCCAATATGTCGGATTCGGTCAGGTATTCCAGGTGGTCCGCCGACAGCGCGCCGTAGCGCGCGGCCAGACTGGCGCCGTGCAGCGAAGACAACTGCTCGGCGTGCAGCTTGACCGGCAGGCCAAGGTGCGCGGCAGCCTGGAACACGCGTTCGACCTGCGCCGGTGAAAACGCCAGGTGCTCGCAGAAGGCATCCACCGCATCGACCAGCCCTTCGGCCGCCAGCACCGGCAACATGCGGCGCGCCACTTCATCGATATAGTCGTCGGCGCGGCCGGAAAATTCCGGGGGCAGCGCGTGCGCGGCCAGGCAGGTGGCGCGCACCGTGAGCGGCAGCGTCTGGCCCAGGCGCCGCGCCACGCGCAGCATCTTGCGTTCGTTGGGCAGGTCCAGCCCGTAGCCCGATTTGATCTCCAGTGTCGTCACGCCGTCCCGCAACAGGTGCAGGGCGCGCTGGCGGGCGCTGGCATACAGCTGCGCTTCGGTGGCCTCGCGGGTCGCGCGCACCGTGCTGGCAATGCCACCGCCCTGCGCCGCGATCACCGCGTAATCCACGCCTTGCAGCCGCTGCTCGAATTCCTGGCTGCGGTTGCCGCCGAACACCAGGTGGGTGTGGCAGTCGATCAGACCGGGCGTGACCCAGGCGCCGCCCAGGTCATGTTCGTGCTCGGTGGCGATGTGCGGCAGCGCGTCTTCGGGGCCGATCCAGGCGATGCGCGCGCCGTCGGTCACCAACGCCGCGCGTTCGATCATCGAATAGCGGCCATCGGCCATGGTGGCCGCGTGGCAGTTGCGCCATACCCGTTTCATCGCGCGCTCCGTCAAAGACTGGGCAACAGGCCCGGGGGCACCAAAGCATTCAAGTGGCGCGCGCCGATCAATTGGCTGGCTGCTTCGATGTCGGGCGCGAAGAAGCGGTCTTTCTCGTAGTGCGCCACCTTTTCGCGCAGCAGGCCGCGGGCCCGCTCCAGCTTGGGCGACGTCTTCAGGCCGGCGCGAAAATCCAGCCCCTGGCAGGCGCCCAGCCATTCGATCGCCAGGATGTCGCGCACGTTCTCGGCCATGGGCCACAGCCGCTTGCCGGCGTTCGGCGCCATCGATACGTGGTCTTCCTGGTTGGCCGACGTGGGCAGGCTGTCGACGCTGGCGGGATGGGCCAGCGCCTTGTTGTCGCTGGCCAGCGCCGCCGCGGTCACCTGGGCGATCATGAAGCCCGAATTCACGCCGCCATTGCTGACCAGGAAGGGCGGCAGCTGCGACATGTGCTTGTCCATCATCAGCGAAATACGGCGTTCGGACAGGGCGCCGATCTCGGCCAGCGCCAGCGCCAGGTTGTCGGCCACCAGCGCCACCGGTTCGGCGTGGAAATTGCCGCCCGACAGCACGTCGCCTTGCTCGGCGAACACCAGCGGATTGTCGGACACCGCGTTGGCCTCGATCTGCAGCACCTCGGCCACATGGCGGATCTGCGTCAGGCAGGCGCCCATGACTTGCGGCTGGCAACGCAGCGAATAGGGGTCCTGGACCTTGTCGCAATCCACGTGCGAATGGCCGACCTCGCTGTCGTCGGTCAGCAGGTCGCGGAACACCGCGGCCACGTCGATCTGGCCGATCTGGCCGCGCGCCTCGTGAATGCGGGCATCGAACGGCACGCGCGAGCCCAGCATGGCCTCCACGCTGAGGCTGCCGCAGACCAGGCCAGCGGCCAGCAGGTCTTCGGCTTCGAACAGGCCGCGCAGCGCATAGGCCGTGGAGACCTGGGTGCCGTTCAAGAGCGCCAGCCCTTCCTTGGCGGCCAGCGTCAGGGGTCCGAGCCCGGCGCGGGCCAGGGCTTCTTTGGCCGGCAGCCATTCGCCGCGATGGCGCGCCCGGCTCTCACCCAACAGCAGCAGCGACATATGCGCCAGCGGCGCCAGGTCGCCCGAGGCGCCCACGGACCCCTTGAGCGGGATGTGCGGATAGACGCCGGCATTGACCAGCGCAATCAGGCTGTCGATGACCTGGCGGCGTATGCCCGAGCGGCCCCGCGCCAGGCTGTTGATCTTGAGCACCATGATGAGCCGCACCATCGCATCGTCCAGCGGCTCGCCCACGCCGGCCGCGTGCGACAGCACCAGCGAGCTTTGCAGCGCCTGCAGGTCTTCGCGCGCGATCTTGGTGGACGCCAGCAAGCCGAAGCCGGTATTGATGCCGTAGGCCGTGCGGCCTTCGGCGATGATGCGCTCGACGCAGGCGACGCTGGCGTCAATGGGGCCGTAGGCCGCCGGGTCCAGCGTCACGCGGCCCGGCTCTTGGTACACCTGGCGCAATTGCGCCAGGGAGAGATGGCCGGGATTCAGGTGCAGATCCATTGTTTTTCTCCAGGACGATGCGTCCGTGTCATGCAATATCGTACGGCCGGCAGCGGCCGGCCGTTGCTGTCGAGCGTCCGCCGTGTCTCAACGGCCGGTATCGATCATCGGCAGATTCAACCCTTGCTCGCGGGCGCAATCGATGGCGTCTTCATAGCCGGCGTCGGCATGGCGCATCACGCCGGTGGCCGGGTCGTTGGTCAACACCCGGGCGATGCGTTCGGCGGCGGCGTCGGTGCCGTCGCACACGATCACCATGCCGGCATGCTGCGAGTAACCCATGCCCACGCCGCCGCCGTGATGCAGCGACACCCACGTGGCGCCGCCGGCCGTGTTCAGCAGGGCGTTCAACAGCGGCCAGTCGGAGACCGCATCGGAGCCGTCGCGCATGGCTTCGGTTTCGCGGTTGGGGCTGGCGACCGAGCCGGAATCCAGGTGGTCGCGGCCGATCACCACGGGCGCCGACAATTCCCCGCTGCGCACCATTTCATTGAAGGCCAGGCCCAGCTTGGCGCGCTGCCCCAGACCCACCCAGCAAATACGCGCGGGCAGCCCCTGGAAGTTGATGCGTTCGCGCGCCATGTTCAGCCAATTGTGCAGGTGCGCATCGTCGGGGATCAGTTCCTTGACCTTGGCGTCGGTCTTGTAGATGTCCTGCGGATCGCCCGACAGCGCGGCCCAGCGGAACGGCCCCACGCCACGGCAGAAAAGCGGGCGGATGTAGGCGGGCACGAAGCCGGGAAAATCAAACGCATCGGCCACGCCTTCTTCTTTGGCCATCTGGCGGATGTTGTTGCCGTAGTCGAAGGTGGGCACGCCTTTTTTCTGGAAGGCCAACATGGCCTTGACGTGCTCGGCCATGGATTGCTTGGCCGCCTTCACCACGGCAGCGGGCTCATGCCTGGCGCGTTCGCGGTAGTCGTCCCAGGTCCAGCCGGCGGGCAGATAGCCGTTCAACGGATCGTGCGCACTGGTCTGGTCGGTCACCATGTCCGGACGCACGCCGCGGCGCACCAGTTCGGGCAGCACCTCGGCCGCATTCCCGCACAGCGCGATCGAGATCGCACGGCCGGCCTGGGTGTACTTGGCGATGCGAGCCAATGCGTCGTCCAGGTCGGTGGCCTGCTCATCCACGTAACGGGTACGCAAGCGGAAATCGATGCGGCTTTGCTGGCATTCCACGGTCAGCGAGCAGGCGCCGGCCAGGGTCGCGGCCAGCGGCTGGGCGCCGCCCATGCCGCCCAGGCCGGCGGTCAGCACCCAACGGCCCGTCAGGTCGCCGCCGTAGTGCTGGCGGCCGGCTTCCACAAAGGTCTCGTAGGTGCCTTGCACGATGCCCTGGCTGCCGATGTAGATCCAGCTGCCGGCCGTCATCTGGCCATACATCGCCAGGCCCTTGGCATCCAGCTCGTTGAAGTGTTCCCAGGTGGCCCAGTGCGGCACCAGGTTGGAATTGGCGATCAGCACGCGCGGCGCATTGGCGTGCGTCTTGAACACGCCCACCGGCTTGCCCGACTGCACCAGCAGCGTTTCGTCGTCGTTCAGCCGGGTCAGGGCCTCGACCATCTTGTCGTAGCAATCCCAATCGCGCACGGCGCGGCCGATGCCGCCATAGACGACCAGTTCCTTGGGGTTCTCGGCCACATCCGGGTCGAGGTTGTTCATCAGCATGCGCAGCGGCGCTTCGGTCAACCAGCTCTTGGCGGTCAACGTATTGCCGCGCGGCGCGCGGATTTCAACATCGCGGTATCGGTTCGATTTTTCCAAGGTCGTCTCCATCATCACAGGCGCCGCGCCTTGCCGCGCGGCCATTGCCGAAATCATAGGATGCCTATGCTTGTATATACAAGTCGATCAAACAGGATTGCAGGTCAGGGATTTCCCGTAGCGCGGCGTGGGTTGCGGCTCAGGTACGCGGCGTCAATTCGATCAGGCAGGCATCCAGCATGCCGTCTGATTCGAGCCGGTATTCGGCCAGCCGGTCCTGCCCCTCGATATGCAGGCAGTCATACCGCGACGGGCCCGGCAATGCCTGGCCGTCGCACCATAGGCTCAGGTCCTGCCCGGCGTTAAGCAGCAGCACCGTGCGGGCCGCGCTATGGAACGTCCAGTGCCGCACGTCGCCAATCCACTGCAAGCGCGCGTGATAGCGGGCCGGCGAATAGATCAGGTTGAAATCGCGGATGGGGCCGTTGACCAGCTGGCAGTCCACCGCCGCGTCGCCTGAGAACGCGTAGGCCTGGCGCGGACCCAGCGGCGCCTGCGCCTGGCCGTCCACCGTCAGTGCAATCCCGGCGCCTTCCAGCACGGTGATGATGCGCTGCAAGCCGGTGAATGATGAAAAGCCGCCGTCCTGCGCCACCTCGGCAATCGACAGCCGCCAGTCGAACGCCGCGCTGCTGCCGCCCGGGTTGCACGCCACTTCCTGCGTGATGCCGCCGCCATTGCGCCACGGCATGCGGGGATAGTCCTGCGCCCGGTACAGGCGCGCATCGGGATGCTTCATTGGGAGAACTTTCCTTCAAGACGGTGACGCGAGCCGGGGTGGATCAGGCGGGCCAGCGTCACCACGCGCTCGCCCGACCAGGTGCGCCGACGGATCAGCAGACAGGGTTCGGTACGGTCGATCTGCAGCAGCTGGCATTCGCGCGGCTTGGCGACGATGGCCTCGACCACGTGCTCGCCTTCGGTCAGCGGCGCGACGCGGGTCAGGTATTCGTAGGGCGTGTGCCGCGTGAAATCCTGCTGCAGGTAGTCTGGCGCCAGCCGCACATTGACGTAGCGGTCTTCCAGCTGGATCGGCACGTCGTCTTCGAAGTGCACGATGATGGAATGGAACACCGGCTGGCCTTCGCGGATATCCAGCGCCGAGGCCTGCTCGCCGCCCGCGGGTTCTTCGACCAGCCGCACCACGCGGCTATGGTGCCGGTGGCCGCGGGCCGTGATTTCATCCGCAATATTGTTGACCGCGAACAGCGCCGAACGCGTCTTGGGCTGCGCCACGAACGTGCCCACGCCTTGCATGCGCACCAGCAGGCCTTCGGCCGTCAGTTCGCGCAGCGCGCGGTTGACGGTCATGCGCGAGTAGCCCAGTTCCTGCACCAGTTCGCTTTCGGACGGTACACGGTAATGCGCGGGCCAGGCGCCGCTGCGGATCTGCTGGGCGATCATCTGCTTGAGATGCGCATAGAGCGGTGCTGGCGGGGCAGTGGCCTGGGCCGGCAGGCGGGGCGGGGAAGAAGCCACGGAAATATCCTGTGTCGTGCCGTTGGTCGAAAGCGGATTATAGGGGGGTACTAGACATGTACAGACAAGGCGACCTGCGTCGTGCATCCACCTTCAAGCGGCCCCCGCGTTGCGCCGCAAATGACTGACAAATGCCGCCGCGGTGTCTGACAAGGTCTCGCCTTTGCGCGTCAGCACGCCGAAAGCCTTCAGGTCCTTGCCCACCGATAGGTTCAAGGCAGTCAACAGGCCGGCGCCCACGTGGTCGCGCAGCACCGATTCGGGCAGCATCGCGATGGCGTCGCTGGACTGCACCAGCTGCAAGGTGGCGAAGATGGACGAGCACTCGATGACATCGCCAGGGCCCGCCACGCCCGCCCGCGCGAATTCGCCTTCCAGCAGCACCCGCGCGGGGCTGGACAGCATTTGCAGCACCCAGGGCCAGCGCACCAGTTCGTCCCAGGTGAGCCGGCGCTTGCGCGCCAGCGGATGGCCATTACGCACGAATACCCGCAAAGGCTCGTCCGCCAGCGGCTGGAAATCGAAGCGGTTGTGGTCGAGCGGGCCCGTATAGCGTCCGACCGCCAGCTCGATTTCGTGACGGTCGAGCAGCAGGCCGATCTGGTCGCTGGTCTCTCCCAGGATGCGGATGTTCAGCCGCGGCCGCTCGCGCTTGATGTCGGCCACGGCGCGTGCCACCAGGTCGGGCGCGGCCCCCATGATGGCGCCGAACACCAGGTGTCCGTGGCCGCCGCGGCGCTTGGCGTCCAGGTCTTCCAGGAAGCGTTCCAGGCCAGCCTGTGTCTGGCGCGCATAGGTCACCACCTCCTGACCCAATGGGGTGACTGCCATGCCGCGCGCATGCCGCTCAAACAAGGCAAAGCCGAACGCTTGTTCGATATCCGCCAGCATCTTGGTGGCGGATGGCTGCGTGACGCTGATCTGTGCCGCCGCCTGGTTCAGGGTACCCGCTTCGTCCAGCGCGCTGAGCAGTGCCCAATGCTTGAGCCTGAGTCGATTCACCAGCCGCGGGGCCAGGGCCATGGGCCGCTCCGAGCGATTCCAAAACGGAATGTCTTGGTCTGAATAATTGATTGGAATGATATAGCCGGCCCTCCTACAGTTCAACGGACACGAACCCTTGGAACAAGGAGACAACATGACGCCATTCATTCCCGGCCAAGCGCCCGCCACCGCCTGCCTCGGAGCCGCCGCATGAACCAGCTGGACCTCAACGGACGCGTCGCGGTAATCACTGGCGGCGCGCAAGGCATCGGCTACGCCGTCGCCGAACGCATGCTGCGATCCGGCGCCCAGGTAGCGCTGTGGGACGTCAATGCAGCCGCCCTGGGTACTGCCCGCGAGGCGCTGGCCCCTCTGGGCAACGTCAGCATCGCCGACGTCGAACTGACGGCCGGCGCCTACGTCGACGCTGCAACCGCGGCCACGCTTCGAACGCACGGCCAGATCGACATCCTGGTCAACAGCGCCGGCATCACAGGCGGCAATGGCACGCTGTGGGAATTGCCCGTGGACATGTGGCGCCGCGTCATCGAGGTGAACCTGGTGGGCTCGTACCTGGCTTGCCGCGCCGTCGTGCCCCACATGATTGCACGCGGCTATGGCCGTATCGTCAACATCGCATCCATCGCGGGCAAGGACGGCAACCCCAATGCTTCGCACTACAGCGCTTCCAAGGCCGGGTTGATCGGGCTGACCAAATCGCTCGGCAAGGAACTGGCGCAGACCGGCGTGCTGGTCAACGCGGTGACGCCGGCGGCGGCCAAGACGCCTATCTTCGATTCGATGAAACCCGAGCACATCGATTTCATGCTGTCCAAAATTCCGATGGGCCGCTTCCTGCAGGTGGACGAAGCCGCCGCGATGATCGGCTGGCTCAGCTCCGAGGACTGCGCGTTCAGCACCGGCGCGGTGTTCGACCTGTCGGGCGGGCGCGCCACGTATTGAGCGCGTCCGAGCAGTCTCCGAGGCCCTGCCTGACAGGGCCTCGGCATAAAACATAACGAGGAGACGACACCATGACCCCCACCCAGGACGCCGCGCTGGCGCGCGCTACGGCCCGCGCCATCCGCCGGCTGGTCCCATTCCTGTTGCTGATGTATGTGCTGGCCTTCCTGGACCGCGCCAACATCGGCTTTGCCAAGAAGGCCTTCCAGCTGGACACCGGGCTGTCGGACGCCATGTTCGCGTTCGGCGCAGGCGTGTTCTTCATCGGCTACGCGCTGTTCGAAGTGCCCAGCAACATGATCATGCATCGGGTGGGCGCCCGCGCCTGGATGTGCCGCATCATGGTGACCTGGGGCCTGGTGTCGGCGGGCATGATGTTCGCCACCACCGAGACCGCCTTCTACACGCTGCGCTTCCTGCTGGGCGTGGCCGAGGCGGGGTTCTTCCCCGGCGTCATCTATTACCTGACCAAGTGGTTTCCGTCCGGTGCCCGCACCCGGGTGCTGGGCATGTTCTATTTCGGGGCGCCGCTGGCGTTCATCTTCGGCAGCCCCTTGTCCGGCCTGCTGCTGGACATGCACGGCGCCTTCGGGCTGCGTGGCTGGGAATGGCTGTTCCTGGTCGAAGGCCTGATGGCGTCGGCCGTGGGCATCTGGGCCTGGTGGTACCTGGACAATTCACCGCGCGACGCCAAATGGCTGACAGCGGAAGAACGCCGATTGCTGACCGGGGCCATCGAACGGGAAGACGCGCACAAGGCCGCGCATGGCCCCGGCACGGCGCTGCGTGCGCTGGCCAACGGCCGCGTGCTGTTCCTCTCGCTGATCTACTTCCTGATCCAGGTCAGCGTCTACGGCGTCGTGTTCTATCTGCCCACCCAGGTCGCGGCGTTGCTTGGCAAGAGCGTCGGCTTGCAGGTCGGGCTGGTCACCGCCATTCCGTGGCTGTGCGCGCTGGCGGCCACCTACTATCTGCCGCGCCATGCCGAACGCCACAGCAACCATGCAGGCCTTGCGCTCACCACGATGCTGGTCTGCGCGCTGGGCATTGCGGTATCGGTCAATACCGCATCACCGCTGCTGGCGATGGTGGCGCTGTGCCTGGCCGCGGCCGGCTTCATTGCCGTGCAGCCCCTGTTCTGGTCATTTCCCACCGATTACCTGAGCGGCGCGGCCGCCGCCAGCGGCATTGCATTGATCAACTCGCTGGGTTCCCTGGGCGGCTTCGTGGCGCCCAACCTGAAGACCTGGGCCGAACGCGCATTCGCCTCGCCCAGCGCCGGCCTGAATCTGCTGGCCGGCACCACCGTCGTCGGCGCCCTGCTGTTCCACGCGCTGCGCAAGCGCGGCCCCGCGACACGGACCAAGCCGTCCGTCAGCGCACCCTGATCCCTGACCTGACTGGAGCAAACCCCTCCCATGCCGATGCCGACCATCAAACACGTCCGCGCTTACACCGTACGCGGCGGCGGTGCCGATTACCACGACCAGGGCGAAGGCCACTGGATCGACGACCACATCAGCACCCCCATGGCGAAATACCCGGAATACCGGCAAAGCCGCAAGCGCTTCGGCCTGAACGTATTGGGCACCCTGGTGGTGGAAATCGAAGCCAGCGACGGCACCATCGGTTTTGCCGTCACTACCGGCGGCGAACCGGCCTGCTGGATCGTCGAAAAGCACCTGGCCCGCTTCATCGAAGGCGCTCGCGTCACGGATATCGAGAAGATCTGGGACCAGATGTACAACGCCACGCTCTTCTATGGCCGCAAGGGACTGGTGCTGAACACCATTTCCGGCGTCGACCTGGCGCTATGGGACCTGCTGGCCAAGGTCCGTCAGGAACCCGTGCATGCATTGCTGGGCGGCCCGGTGCGCGACGAACTGGTGTTTTACGCCACCGGCGCGCGGCCCGACCTGGCCAAGGACATGGGCTTCATCGGCGGCAAGCTGCCGCTGCACCACGGCCCGGCCGAGCGCGACGAGGGCCTGCGCAAGAACCTGGACCTGCTGGCCGACATGCGCGGGCGGGTCGGCGACGACTTCTGGTTGATGTACGACTGCTGGATGAGCCTGGACGTGGAATACGCCACGCGCCTGGCCACCGCCGCCTATCGCGACTTCGGCCTGAAATGGATTGAAGAAGCCTTGCCGCCGGACGACTACTGGGGCTACGCCGAGTTGCGGCGCAACGTGCCGCGCGGGCTGATGGTCAGCACCGGCGAACATGAAGCCACCCGCTGGGGCTTTCGGATGCTGCTGGAAATGGAATGCTGCGACCTGGTGCAGCCGGATGTGGGCTGGTGCGGCGGCATCACCGAACTCATCAAGATCGCGGCGCTGGCCGATGCCCACGGCAAGCTGGTGGTGCCGCACGGCTCGTCGGTGTACAGCTACCACTTCGTCATCACCCGGCACAACAGCCCCTTCGCCGAATTCCTGATGATGGCGCCAGAAGCCGACCGCGTCGTGCCCATGTTCCACCCGCAACTGCTGGATGAACCCGTGCCGGTCAATGGCCGCATGAAGGCCTCGGCGCTGGATGCGCCTGGATTCGGGGTCAGACTCAACCCCGCCTGCGAATTGCAGCGGCCCTATACCCACTAAGGTCCGCGCTGGACGCGGACGCTCCGGTTTCGTATACTCCCCCCCTGTATCGACCGGAGCCCGCCGTGCCCCATTCCCCCGCTGAAAAGAAGCGCGTCACCACGCGCCTGCGCCGTATCCAGGGCCAGGCGCTGGCGCTTGAGCGCGCCGTCAACGAAGGCACGGAATGCGGTGCGCTGCTGCAGCAGCTGGCCGCCCTGCGCGGCGCGGCCACGGGCCTGATGGCCGAAGTGCTTGAAAGCCATCTTCGGGAAACCTTCCTGCAATCCGCCCAGGGCGGACGACCCGGCGCGACGCTCGAACCCGAAGCGGAGATCGATCAGGTCATGCGCATCGTCCGTTCCTATTTGAAATAACGCCACCCGACCTCGTGGAGCAAAGCTTATGAAATCACGCGCAGCAGTCGCATTCGGACCCGGCAAGCCGCTGGAAATCGTTGAAATCGACGTCGCGCCGCCGCAGCGCGGCGAGGTGCTGGTGCAGATCACCCACACCGGCGTCTGTCATACGGACGCGTTCACCCTCAGCGGTGACGACCCCGAAGGCCTGTTCCCCGCCGTGCTGGGCCACGAAGGCGCCGGCGTGGTGGTCGAAGTGGGCGAGGGCGTCACGTCGCTCAAGCCGGGCGACCACGTCATTCCGCTCTACACGGCCGAGTGCCGCGAGTGCAAGTTCTGCCTGTCGGGCAAGACCAACTTGTGCCAGAAGGTCCGCGCCACGCAGGGCAAGGGCGTGATGCCCGACGGCACCTCGCGCTTCAGCTACGAGGGCAAGCCGCTGTACCACTACATGGGCTGCTCGACGTTCAGCGAGTACACCGTGGTGAACGAAATCTCGCTGGCCAAGATCAACCCGGCCGCCCCGCACGAGAAGGTCTGCCTGCTGGGCTGCGGCGTCACGACCGGCCTGGGCGCGGTGCACAACACCGCCAAGGTCAAGGAAGGCGATACCGTTGCCGTGTTCGGCCTGGGCGGCATCGGCCTGGCGGTGATCCAGGGTGCGGTGCAGGCCAAGGCCGGCCGCATCATCGCCGTGGATACCAACCCGAACAAGTTCGTGCTGGCCAGCGCCATGGGCGCCACCGACTGCATCAACCCCAAGGACTACGACAAGCCGATCCAGGAAGTGATCGTCGAACTCACGGACGGCGGCGTGGACTTCTCGTTCGAGTGCATCGGCAATGTGCACGTGATGCGCGCCGCGCTGGAATGCTGCCACAAGGGCTGGGGCGAAAGCATCATCATCGGCGTGGCCGGCGCCGGCCAGGAAATCAGCACCCGCCCGTTCCAGCTGGTCACCGGCCGCGTATGGCGCGGCTCGGCCTTCGGCGGCGTGAAGGGCCGCACGCAACTGCCGGGCATGGTCGAAGACGCCATGAGCGGCAAGATCGACCTGGACCCGTTCGTCACGCACACGCTGCCGCTGGACCGCATCAACGAAGCGTTCGACCTGATGCACGAAGGCAAGTCGATCCGTACCGTGATTCACTACTGATCCCGCCTGGTGCACCCAGACAGGCCCGGCGCACTGCGCCGGGCCTTTTTGTTTGTGTGACGAACGCGAGACATCACCGCTTGCGCATATGACAGCCTTGTCATTCATCTTCACGTAATCTTGGCCCGCGACCATGCGCCCTCGTAAAACAAGAGGGATGCACGCATGAATACGTGGAAGAGGACTGCCGGCGCGGCGGCATTGAGCCTGATGATGGCACTGCTGGCCGGATGCGGCGGCAGCGACGACGATGACGATACGCCGGCTACCCCGGCCCCTGCGCCCACGCCGGGCCCGGCGGCCAGCCGGCCCATGGAACTGACGATCCTGCACATCAACGATCATCACTCCAACCTGGACAGCAAGAAGAAAGACCTGAAGCTCAAGAACGCAGCGGGCTCCCGCGTGACTGTGAACACGGACGTGGGCGGCTTTCCGCGCGTGACGGCGGCCTTCAAGGAACTGGCCGCGAAATCGCCCAACGTGCTGAAACTGCACGCGGGCGACGCCACCACCGGCACGCTGTACTTCAACCGCGCGGGCGATCCCGGCGAGGCCGATGCCGCGCTGATGAACACGGTCTGCTTTGACGCCATGACGCTGGGCAACCACGAATTCGACAAGGGCGACAGCGGCCTGAAGCGTTTCATCGAGCTGCTGCATGCCGGCACCTGCCAGACCCCCGTGCTGAGCGCCAACGTGACGTTCGGCGCCAACTCGGCGCTGAATCCGTCGCGCGCGCCGGGCATGGTCAAGCCGTCCGTCACGCTGACTCGCGATGGCCAGCCGATCGGCCTGGTGGGCCTGACCATCGCCAACAAGACGCAGCAGTCCTCCAGCCCCGATCCCGGCACGCTGTTCTCGGACGAGACCGCCGCGGCACAACAGCAGATCGATGCGCTGCGCGCCCAGGGCGTGAACAAGATCGTGGTGATGAGCCACATCGGCTATGACTACGACAAGCAGATCATTCCCAAGCTGAGCGGCGTGGACGTGGTGGTGGGCGGCGATTCGCACACGCTGCTGGGCCCGGCTGCGCTGTCGACCTACGGCGTCGGCTCGCCCGCGGGTGCCTACCCGACCGAACTGCGCAACAAGGACGGCAAGCGCGTCTGCCTGGTGCAGGCCTGGGAATACTCGCAGGTGGTGGGCGAGCTGAAGGTCAGCTTCGATGAAAACGGCGACGTGACGGCCTGCGCCGGCACCCCGCACGTGCTGGTGAGCGATGCCTTCACCATCAGCGGCGCGGCGCCCGCAGCGGCCGACAAGACCGCCATCCTGGCCGACGTGGCCGCCAGCGGCTTCCTGCGCGTGCAGGCGCCCGACGCCCAGGCAACCTCGGTGCTGCAGCCTTTCAAGGCCAAGGTGGATGCGTTCAGCGCCAGCCTGGTGGCGTCGGTGCCGCAGGAACTGTGCTCGCGCCGCGTGCCGGGTGGCCCGGGTTCGCGCGATTACACGCGATCCAGCGTCGCCTGCAATACCTTGGGCAACGTCAACCTGCACGGCGGCGACATCCAGCAACTGGTGGCCCAGGCCTATCTGGAAGTGGCCAACGCCAGCTACGGCGGCGCCGACATCTCGCTGCAAAGCGGCGGCGGCGTGCGCGTGCCGTTGCTGGGCAACGTGACGGCAGCCAACGTGATCGAGGTCGTGCCGTTCGGCAACATGCTGTGGCGCCTGGACATCACCGGCGCCGAGGTCAAGAGCATGCTGGAAGACGGCATGCAGGCGGTCTACGGCTCGGGCGGCTCCACCGGTCCGTACCCCTATGCCGGCGGCCTGCGCTGGGACGTGAACGCGGCGTTGGCCGAGGGTAGCCGGGTGTCTCGCATCGAGGTGTTCGACAATGCCAGCAGCAGCTGGCTGCCGCTGGACCTGGCCCGCACCTACAAGCTGTTCGTGCTGAGCTTCAACGCCACCGGCGGTGACGGCTACAAGACGCTGGCCAACGTGCCCGCGGCGCGGCGCCAGGACATCGGCGTGCTGGATGCCGACGTGCTGCAGGCCTACATCGACAAGCAGGCCAAGGATCCCGTGTCCGGCCTGCCGGTGCTGAACCTGCTGCCGATCAGCCAGTACAGCACGCAGACGTACAGCGAGTAAGCGACAGGCCGGCGCCCGGACCGGGGCGTCGGCCTGGTGCACCGGGCCGTACCCTGGCCCGGCAAACTAGTCCAGGAACACGGCCCCGCCGCACAAGGCCACGCCAACGAGCAAGCCGGTGGCGGCCAGCCTGTAGCGTGGCCGCGCCTCGCGCAAGGCGCTTTCCGCATAGATGCGCTCGGTCCCGTCCACGAAGGCCTCCAACGAAAAATCGCGCACCGCTTTCTGCCGTGCGGCGGCGCCCATCGTCGCCAGGGTTGCACGCGCATCCAGGATGTCCAACAACGTCTGTGATACGCGATCCACCGCCCTGGCCGGCACGACCCAGCCGTCGACGCCCGGCGTGATGTTCTCGGCCAGCCCGCCCGTGTCGCTGACGATGACGGGTTTGCCGGCCGCCATCATTTCACGGCAAGCGAATGAGATCGTCTCCAGCCGCGACGACAGCACGAAGCCGACATCCATCGCCGCCAGCACGGGCCGCACATCGCGCAGCAGGCCGGTGAACTGGACCGCATCCGCCATGCCCAGGGCCTGGACGCGTTGCCAATCGCCTGGCGGCGGCGGGCTGCCCGCGACCAGCACCACGATCTGTCGCCGCGCCGCCTCGGGCAGTCTGGCCACCGCCTCGACCATGTCCAGCCAGTTCTTGTAGGCCGCCGTGCCGGCCTGGCTACCGACCACCAGGCAGTCCTGCAACGCCGTGGGCAACCAGCGGGCGCGAGCCTCGCGGGCCTCTTGCGGGCTGGCCGGACGATAGTGAGCCGTATCCACGCCATTGCGCACCATGCGCAGGTCGGCTCGGCGAAACGCCGATTCGCCCATGTGCTCGAACGTGTGTCCGCTGACGCAGATGACGCGGTCTGTCGCCAGGCGCGCCCGTACCCGCGCGCCCAGGCTGCGCGGGTAGCGGCTGTTGTGCTGCGTATAGACGAAAAAGGGACGATCGGCGCCCATACCCAGCGCGGCCAGCATGCACAGGCGATGATCGGCCGAGCCGTTCACGTGAATCACGTCGAAGGCTTCGTCGCGCAACAGCATCCGCAACTGTCGCAGTGCGCGCCATTGCTGCGCGGGCCGCCCTCGGAAAGGCAACGCAATCGCGCGGATGCCGGGCAGGGCGGCTGCCTCGTCCAGCAGGCGGCTGCCCGCGGGCGCCGCCACCGTGATGCAGGCCTTCGGCCCCAGCGTGCGCGCCAGCGACACGACATACGTCGTATGGCCGCCGCCATCGCCCTGATGGAAGTTGGTGTACAGAATCTTCATCGATGCATCCGCCAGGCCAACTCGTCGTTACTGCGCATCGCGCAGCGCCTGGCAGAAAGCCGCCGCGAACTCGGGGCCGCCGCGCATGCGCAGGTACGTCGC
Organism: Achromobacter sp. DH1f; assembly: GCF_000633435.1. Lineage (NCBI taxonomy): Bacteria > Pseudomonadati > Pseudomonadota > Betaproteobacteria > Burkholderiales > Alcaligenaceae > Achromobacter > Achromobacter sp. DH1f. The sequence goes on from NZ_AYMF01000029.1 coordinate 174,802, forward strand.
GTAGTGCTCGCGGTACCGCTCGCTATAGACGTCCGGCAGGGGCCTTGCACGCGACAGCTGCGACAAGCCCGACGCGCGCCAGACGGCGACGTCGGCGCGCACCGCCGCGCGTGGCATCTGGCCTTGCGCCAGCTGGGCCGATACCGCGTTGCGCACGGATTCGGGCAAGTTGCATTCGCCGTCCGGCATCTGCGGCAGGCCAATGGCCGGCGCAGACTGCGCGGCGTGTGCGGCCGGCAGGCCGGCCATCATGAGGGTGGCGCACGCCACCAGGATCGATCGCTTCATAGACGCTCCGTGGCGGGCCTGGAACAAGGCGGCCCGCTCGACAAGACCAGTCTATGGAGGGCGTCCCGACAGAACGCGGACAGGCAGATTAGTTTTCTGTAATGTCGCGGTCGGCAATGGAAAAGCCGATGGTCGTCACGCCGCCTTCCGAGCGGGCGAACGGCCGACCGCCGTGCATGCGGGCAATGGCGGCCACGATGGCCAGGCCCAGGCCGTGGTGGTTCGCATCGAAGGGGCGCGCCGCATCCATGCGATAGAAGCGGTAGAACAGGCGCGGCAGGTGCTCCTGGCCGATCGGGTCGCCCTGGTTGCGCACGGCGATGCGGATGCCGTCGGCGTCTCGATCGATGAGCAGGTCGATGCGGGTACCGGGATGCGCATAGCGCACGGCGTTCGACAGCAGATTGGATACGGCCCGCTGCAACAATGGCCGATCCACCCTGGCTGCCGCATCGCCAGACACCGCCAGGGACAGGTCCGCGTCCAACGCCTCGGCCTCGTGATAGGCGGCCACCTCGGCCACGGCCTGCGCCAGGCTCTCGGTGCGGGCGCCACGCGCCTGCGCGCCACGGTCGGCCTGCGACAGGAACAGCATGTCGTTGACGATGCCGGAAAGGCGTTGCAGTTCTTCCAGGTTGGACCCCAGGATTTCCCGCAGCACGCTTTCCGGACGCTTGCCGCTGAGCGCCAGTTCGGTCTCGCCAATCAGCGTCGCCAGGGGCGTGCGCATCTCGTGCGCGACGTCGGCATTGAAGCCTTCCATCTGCACATAGGCGCGTTCCAGGCGCTGCAACACCGCGTTGAATTGATGCACCAATGGCCGGATCTCTTCGGCCTGGTGGCTTTCGTCCAGGCGCTCGCCGATACGGTCGGGCGACAGCCGCGCCGCCTGCCGACCCAGTTCATCCACGGGCGCCATGGCCCGCCGCACCAACAGCGTGCCGATGGCCGACACCACGATGGCGCCGGCCAATGCGCAGGCCAGCAGCGTCCAGGCCAACGCGGCGCGCAGATGCAGGTCGGACGTGATGTCCAGCACCAGTTCGGCGTTCATCGAACCGCGCGGCGAACCGGGCACCGGCAGCGTGAAGCTGATGCGCCGGTCGTGCCCCTGGCTGGCATCGCCGTCGTCCGGCATGCCGTATGCGACTTTCTCGCCGTCCAGTTCCAGCACCAGTGAAAAATCCGGCTTGCCGTAGAAGAAGTCGTCCAGCTTGTGCCGCAGCGACGATGAATCGCCCTTGGCCGCGTTTTCCTCGACCAGGTGCTTGATGACTTCCATCTTCTGCGTCAGCAGCGCCTCCTGGCGAATCGACAGGTTGACGTTGGTGGCCCAATAGACCACGGCGCAGATCACCGCCAGCGCGGCGAACGTCTGGATCGCCAGCCAGCGCGAGAGCCAGCGGCGCAATGACCGGGCACGCGGCGCGACCATCAGTCTTCCCGCACTTCCAGCACGTAGCCCATGCCGCGCACCGTGTGCAGGAGCTTTTTCTCGAAGGGGTCGTCGACCTTGCCGCGCAAGCGCCGCACCGCCACCTCGACCACATTGGTATTGCTGTTGAAGTTGATGTCCCAGACCTGTTCGGCCAGTTCCAGGCGCGACAGCACTTCGCCCTGCTTGCGCATCAGCAGCGCCAGCAAGGTGAATTCCTTGGCGGTCAGGTCCAGCCGCGTGCCGGCGCGGTAGGCGCGGCGGCGCAGCAGATCCAGTTCCAGGTCGCCGATGCGCAGCACGTTCTGGCCCCCGGCCTCGGCCACGTTGTGGCCGCTGCGGCGCCCCAGCGCCAGCACCCGCGCCAGCAGCTCGGACAACGCAAAGGGTTTGGCCAGGTAGTCGTCGGCGCCGTCGCGCAGGCCCTTGACGCGGTCTTCCAGCTTGTCGCGCGCGGTCAGCATCAGGACCGGCACGCGGTCGGTCTTGCGCAGTTCGTGCAGCACGGCAAAGCCGTCCATGCCCGGCAGCATCACGTCCAGCAGGATCAGGTCGTACTGGCTTTCGCGGGCCAGGTGCAGGCCGCTGACGCCGTCCATGGCCACGTCGACCACGTAGTTATGCTCGGTCAATGCCCGGCGCAGGTACTCGGCGAGTTTCTTCTCGTCTTCAATAACCAGTATTTTCATGGGGCCCCGGGATGAAAGAAGGGAACAACCGCAACACGCCGACGCCCTATTCTACGGTCGCGGCGCCGGCCCATGGCAAACGCCGCCCTGGCGCGGCGGCGCGGGACGGCGGCGGCAGGGCGACCCGCGCGCGCGCCGGCAACGGCGCGGCAGCGGGCGGCGGGGCCAGGCTTCAAGCCGGTCAGCCCGGCGAATAGATGGCCGCCAGGCGCTCGCGTTCAGCCGGCGTCATCGCTTCGACTTCGGCCAGCGCGTCGGCGCGGGTGCGCGACGTGCCCTGCTTGGCCCAGCCCGGCTTGCCCAGGTTGCGGTAGGTAAAGAACCACTGCTTCGAGTCGGCCTTCGCCGTCGCCAGCTCATCGACGACCTGCGCGCGGGTCTTGCCGCCGTCGGCGTGGTCCAGCGCGGTGGTGTAGCCGATTTCGGTATTGGCCGTGTGCCAGGTGTTGTTGGCGCTGGCGAGGGCGGGAATGAGCATGGCGGCGCTGACGGACAGCGTGGCGACGATACGGTGCTTCATGAGGATCTCCTTGGTCCGGTGACTGGCCGGGGCGGCGAAAGGCGCCGCGCCTGCACGCTTTTTGTTAAGCGGTGAAGACACTTTACGGACCGGACCTCGTCAATTCGGCGACGCGCCGATTACGAATTCGTAATGCGCGCAAACCTTACCGAAATGTCATTTTTCTGTCGGGGATCTGACGAGGCCCGTTGGATAAAGTGCCCGCAACTGCCTGCCTCAGCCCGAGTCCGCGGCGCCATTTCCCTGGTAGACCTCATGCGCTTATCTTCCCTATCGCTCGTCGTGGCGACCGTCTTTGCCGTTGCGCCGGCCTGGAGCCAACCCGACGCCCGACCGCCTGCGCCGGGCCTGTCTGGCCTGTCGGCGCCGCTGCCCGCATCCGCCGCGCCGCGCCTGGCGGACGCATCCCGCACGCTGACGCTGGAACAGGCGCTGGCCAACGCGTACGAACGCAGCCCGCTGCTATCCGCCGCGCGCAACGAAGCCGCGGCCAGTGAAGGGCAGGTCACCCAGGCCGGCGTCATGCCCAACCCCAGCATCGACGTCGGCATCGACGACAACCGCCGCACCACGCGCACCACCTCGACCATGCTGAGCATGCCGGTGGAGCTGGGCGGCAAGCGCGCGGCGCGCGTGCAGGCGGCCGGACTGGCACGCGACATCGCCCAGCGTGACCTGTCGTCGGCGCGCGCCGATCTGCGTGCCGGCGTCATTGCCGCGTTCTTTGACGTGGCGGTGGCGCAAGAGACCGTGCGGGTCTCGCAGGGCACGATCGAGATCGCCGAAAACGCGCTGCGCCTGGCCGACCGCCGCGTGGCCGCCGGCAAGGCGCCGCCCCTGGAAAGCAGCAAGGCGCGCGTGCAGCTGGCCAATTCGCGCATCGAGGCGCGCGCCGCCGACGCTGCACTGGCCACCGCCCGCCGCACGCTGGGGCAGCTGTGGGGCGCGCCGGAACCCGATTTCAGCCAGGTCGGCGCCGACCTGCAGGCCTTGCCCCAGCGCGGCGCCATCGATGATCTGCGCGGCGCGCTGGCGGCCTCGCCGCGGATGCAGGCGGGCCGGCTGGCCGTGGACTTGGGGCGCGCGCAGCTGGAAGTCGAAAAGAGCAAGCGCTACCCCGACATCACGCTCAGCGCCGGCATGGCCCGCGACAACGAACAGGGCCGCAACAAGGCGCAGTTCGGCGTGGCGATTCCGCTGCCGCTGTTCGACCGCAACCAGGGCAATGTCTATTCGGCCACGATGCAGTCGTACAAGGCGCAGGACCTGTACCGCGAACTGGAGTCGCGCATGACGGCCGAGCTGCTGCAAGCGGTCGCCCAATTCGACCTGGCCGCCGGCTCGGTCCGCGAGTATCGCGCCACCGTGCTGCCTGGCGCCACCGAAGCCTATGACAGCGCCCGCAAGGGCTTTGAAGCCGGCAAGGTGAGCTTCCTGGAAGTGCTGGACGCGCAGCGCACGCTTTCGCAAGGAAACATCGGCTACCTGACCGTCCTGGCCGGCGCCTACCAGGCCTCCGCGGACATCGACCGCATTCTCGGACGTTGAACTTCCCTATCCCATGACCCGACTCCACGCGCTTTCCCTCTTTTCCCGTCCGGCGCTGGCCGCCGCCCTGGCCGCCGCCTGCCTCTTGACCACCGCGCCCGGCCTGGCCCGCGCCGACGGCGCCGCCGGACACGGCCACGAAGCCACCGAACAGGGCGCACGCGGCGGTGCGCTGACCCGCGCCGATTCGAACAGCGTCGAACTGCTGCTGGCCGAAGCCGATGGCCGCTCGACACTGCGACTCTGGGCCACGGCCGGCAAGCAGCCCGTCGCCGTCGCTGGCCTGACAGTCAAAGCCACGCTGACCCGGCCCAATGGGACGGTCCAGACGCTGGACTTCAAGCCCGACCAGGACGGCCTGGCCAGCGTCCAGTCCATCGACGAGCCGCACTTCTTCGAGATCGAGGCCGAGGTGTCCTGGCCCGGCCTGGCCCAGCCCATCACCGCGACGCTGGACCGCGACGAAGGCAAGATTGCCTTGAACGCCGAACAGATCAAGGTGGCGGGTATCCAGACCGAGGCCGCCGCGCCAGCAAGGCTGGAGACCTCGTCGCAGTTTCCCGGCGAAATCAAGTTCAACGCCGACCGGACCGCCCACGTGGTGCCGCGCCTGGCCGGCGTGGTGCAAGAGGTATCGGCGGACCTGGGCCAGCAGGTCAGGAAGGGCGAGCTGCTGGCGGCGCTGTCCAGCACGGCGCTGTCGGAACTGCGCAGCGAATGGTTGGCGGCCAGCAAGCGCCGCGACCTGGCCGCCGCGACCCACCAGCGCGAATTGAAGCTGTGGCGCGAGAAGGTGTCCGCCGAGCAGGACTACCAGCAGGCCCGCACCGCCTTGCAGGAAGCGCAGATCGCGGTGCAGAACGCCGAACAGAAGCTGGCCGCCATCGGCGCGCCGCCGCAGTCCAAGGACCTGAGCCGATTGGAGATACGCGCGCCGTTCGACGGCGTCGTGGTCGAAAAGCACATCGTGCTGGGCGAGGCGCTGCCGGACACGGCCAGCATCTTCACGCTGTCGGACCTGCGCACGGTGTGGGCCGAATTCGTGATTGCGCCCAAGGACCTGCAGGACGTGCGCGTGGGTGAGGCCGCCAGCGTGGCGTCCGCTGCGTTCGCGGGGCGCGCGCTGGGCAAGGTCTCGTACATCGGCTCGCTGCTGGGCCAGCAGACCCGTACCGCCACGGCCCGCGTCACGCTGGACAACCCGGACATGGCCTGGCGGCCGGGGCTGTTCGTGTCGGTGAACGTGGTGGTCAGCAGCGCCGAAGCGCCCGTCGCCGTGGCGGCCGACGCCATCCAGACCGTCGAGAACGAGCCGGTGGTGTTCGTGCAGGTGCCCGGCGGCTACCTGGCGCAGCCTGTCAAGCTGGGCAAGACCTCGGGCGAACAGGTCGAGGTGCTGGCGGGCCTGGCCCCCGGCGTGCGCTACGTCTCGCAGGGCGCCTTCGTGCTGAAGGCCGAGCTGGGCAAAGCCAGCGCCAGCCACGCGCACTGAGCCGGAGCACCCAGACATGTTCGAACGCCTCATCCGCTTCGCCATCGAGCAACGGTGGCTGGTTCTTTTCCTGACCCTGGGCGTGGCCGCCATCGGGGTCTACAACTATTCCCGGCTGGCCATCGACGCCGTGCCGGACATCACCAATGTGCAGGTGCAGATCAACGTCGGCGCACCCGGCTATTCGCCGCTGGAAACCGAGCAGCGCATCACCTATCCCATCGAGACCGTCATGGCCGGCCTGCCGGGCCTGCAGCAGACGCGCTCGCTGTCGCGCTACGGCCTGTCGCAGGTGACGGTGATTTTCAAGGACGGCACCGACATCTACTTCGCGCGCCAACTGGTCAACCAGCGCCTGCAGGAAGCCAAGGAAAGCCTGCCCGAAGGCATCACGCCGACCATGGGGCCTATTTCCACAGGCCTGGGCGAAATCTACCTGTGGACGGTCGAGGCAGAACCCGGCGCCAGGAAGGAAGACGGCTCGCCCTACACCCCCACCGACCTGCGCGAGATCCAGGACTGGGTCATCAAGCCGCAACTGCGCAACATTCCCGGCGTGACCGAGATCAACTCGATCGGCGGCTTCGCCAAGGAATACCAGGTGGCGCCGAACACCGAACGGCTGGCGTCGTACGGGCTGTCGCTGACCGACATCATGACGGCGCTGAACCGCAACAACGCCAACGTCGGCGCGGGCTACATCGAACGCAAGGGTGAGCAGTACCTGATCCGCGCGCCGGGCCAGGTACGCTCGATCGACGACATCAAGGACGTGGTGCTGACCACCGTGGACGGCCAGGCCATCCGCATCCGCGACGTGGCGGAAGTGGCCATCGGGCGTGAACTGCGCACCGGCGCGGCCACCGACAACGGCCAGGAAGTGGTGCTGGGCACGGTATTCATGCTGATCGGCGAAAACAGCCGTTCGGTATCGCTGGCGGTGTCGTCCCGCATCGACGCCATCAACAAGACGCTGCCGCCCGGCGTGCAGGCCGTGACCGTCTACGACCGCAGCAACCTCATCGACAAGGCCATCGCCACGGTCAAGAAGAACCTGCTGGAAGGTGCCGCCCTGGTAGTCGTGATCCTGTTCCTGTTCCTGGGCAACATCCGCGCGGCGCTGATCACGGCGATGGTCATTCCGCTATCTATGCTGTTCACCTTCACGGGCATGGTCACCTACAAAGTCAGCGCCAACCTGATGAGCCTGGGTGCGCTGGACTTCGGCATCATCGTCGACGGCGCGGTGGTGATCGTCGAGAACTGCGTGCGGCGCTTGAGCCATGCGCAGGAACATCATCGCCGGCCCCTGACGCGCGGCGAACGCTTCCACGAGGTCTTCGCCGCGGCGCGCGAAGCCCGCCGCCCGCTGCTGTTCGGCCAGTTGATCATCATGGTGGTGTACCTGCCCATCTTCGCGCTCAGCGGCGTGGAAGGGCGCATGTTCCATCCCATGGCATTGACCGTGGTGCTGGCGCTGCTGGGTGCGATGATCCTGTCAGTCACCTTCGTCCCGGCGGCGGTGGCGCTGTTCATCGGCAAGAAGGTCTCGGAAAAGGAAAACCGCCTGATGACCTGGGCCAAGCGCCGCTACGAACCCCTGCTGGACCTGGCGCTGCGCCGCACCCCGATCGTGCTGGCGGGCGCGGCCCTGTTCGTGGTGCTGTGCGGCGTGGTGGCCTCGCGCATGGGCAGCGAGTTCATTCCCAACCTGAACGAAGGCGACATCGCCATCCAGGCGCTGCGCATTCCCGGCACCAGCCTGTCGCAATCGCTCGAGATGCAAAAGCAGATCGAGACGCGGCTGAAGGCCAAGTTCCCCGAGATCGAGCGCGTGTTCGCCCGCACCGGCACGGCCGAGATCGCGTCCGACCCGATGCCGCCGAACATCTCGGACGGCTACATCATGCTCAAGCCGAAGGACCAGTGGCCCGAGCCGCGCAAGACCTCGGCCCAGCTGCTGCAGGCCATCCAGGAAGAAGCGGCCCAGGTGCCGGGCAACAACTATGAGTTCTCGCAACCGATCCAGCTGCGCTTCAACGAACTGATCTCCGGGGTGCGCAGCGACGTGGCGGTGAAGATCTTCGGCGACGACAACGACGTGCTGAACAAGTCCGCGGCCGAAGTCGCCGAAGTCCTGCAGGCCATACCCGGCGCATCCGAAGTCAAGGTCGAACAGACCACCGGCCTGCCGGTGCTGACCGTGAACATCGACCGTGCCCGCGCCGCCCGCTACGGCCTCAGCCTGGCCGATGTGCAGGACACGCTCACCATCGCCATCGGCGGGCGCGAAGCCGGCACCTTCTTCCAGGGGGACCGCCGCTTCGACATCGTGGTGCGCCTGCCGGAAGCCGTGCGGGAAAGCATCCCCGCGCTGCGCAAGCTGCCCATCGCCTTGCCCAAGACGGACGCGCAGGCCCAGACCTCATATATCCCCTTGTCCGAAGTCGCCACCTTCGACCTGGCGCCGGGGCCGAACCAGATCTCGCGCGAAGACGGCAAGCGCCGCATCGTGGTCAGCGCCAACGTGCGCGGCCGCGACCTGGGCTCGTTCGTGGCCGATGCCGAGGCCGCGTTGGCCGAGAAGATCAAAGTGCCGTCCGGCTACTGGACCGCCTGGGGCGGCACGTTCGAACAACTGCAGTCCGCCGCCCAGCGCCTGCAGATCGTGGTGCCCGCGGCACTGCTGCTGGTGTTCGGCCTGCTGTTCGCCATGTTCGGCAACATCAAGGACGGCCTGATCGTCTTCACCGGCATTCCGTTCGCGTTGACGGGCGGCGTGCTGTCGTTGTGGCTGCGCGGCATTCCCCTGTCCATCACCGCCGCGGTCGGCTTCATTGCGCTGTGCGGCGTGGCGGTGCTGAACGGCCTGGTGATGCTGTCGTTCATCAGCGGCCTGCGTGACGAAGGCAAGCCGCTGGACCAGGCGGTGCGCATCGGCGCGCTGACGCGGCTGCGCCCCGTGCTGATGACCGCGCTGGTGGCCTCGCTGGGCTTCGTGCCCATGGCGATCGCCACCGGCACCGGCGCCGAGGTGCAGCGGCCGCTGGCCACCGTGGTGATCGGCGGCATCATCTCGTCGACCATCCTGACCCTGCTGGTGCTGCCTGCGCTGTATCGCCTGGTGCACCGCAAGGACGCCGACGAACTTGAATTGGCCCAGGCCCTGGCGCGGCAATCCTCGGAACCCGCCACGCCGGCTGCCGGCCCGGCCTCTCTGTAGTCGATCTCGGAAGACTTCACACCATGCGTCCCTATCCTGACATCCCGACCCTGCCGCGCGCCCAGCCGCGCCCGGTGCAGGTGTCCATCATCATTCCCTTCCTGAACGAGCGCGAAGTGCTGCCCCTCTGCCACGCCCGGCTGCGGCAGGTGCTGGACACGCTGGGCGAATCCTGGGAAATCGTGTTCGTCGACGACGGCAGCCGCGACGGCAGCGCGGAATACCTGGCCAGCCTGATGGCATTCGAGCCGGGCTTGAAGCTGGTGCGGCTGAGCCGCAACTTCGGCAAGGAAGCCGCGATGACCGCGGGCATCCGCCACGCCTCGGGCGCCGCGGTGATCCTGCTGGACGCCGACCTGCAGGACCCGCCCGAGCTGATCCCCGAGATGGTGCGGGCCTGGCGCGAAGGCGCCGACGTGGTCGGCATGCGGCGGCGCAGCCGGGCTGGCGAAAGCTGGGCCAAGCGCGCATCCGCCTATGCCTACTACCGCTTGCTGAGCCGGCTGAGCCGCGCCGAGATTCCGCCGGACACGGGCGACTTCCGCCTGATGAGCCGGCGCGCCGTGGACGCGCTGCTGCAGCTGCCCGAACGCTGCCGCTACATGAAGGGCCTGTACGCCTGGATCGGCATGCCCACCCGATTCATCGACTACGACCGCGCCCCGCGCGCCGCCGGCACCACCAAGTGGAACTACTTCGCGCTGTTCCGCCTGGCGATGGAAGGCATCACCTCGTTTTCCACCGCGCCGCTGCGCTGGGCCACCACGGCCGGCGTGGTCGCGGCCCTGCTCGGTGCGCTGTTCGGTATCATCATCATCGGCAAGACACTGCTCTTCGGCGCCGAGGTCGACGGCTACCCGTCGTTGATGGCCATGATCACCTTCCTGAGCGGCATCCAGCTGATCACCATCGGGCTGTTGGGCGAATACGTGGGCAAGACCTACCTGGAAACCAAGCAACGCCCGGTCTATCTGGTGCGTGATGTTCAACACAGCGCCGTCGCGGCCATGCCGCTGGCCAATGCCGCCAAGGGTCCGCATGCGGTTAACTTCTAAAGGCCTGCTGCTGGGCCTTGTGGCCATCCTGGCCGCACGCCTGTTCGCGATGGCGCTCATGCCTTTCGCGGACACGTCCGAGCCGCGCTATGCCGAGATCGCGCGCCTGATGGCCGTATCGGGCGACTGGATCACGCCCTGGTTCGAGCCCGGCGTGCCGTTCTGGGGCAAGCCGCCGCTGGCCTTCTGGGCACAGGCGCTGTCCATCCAGCTGTTCGGCCTGTCTGAATTCGCGGTCCGCCTGCCGTCCTGGCTGGCGATGCTGGGCGTGCTGGCGCTGGTGCATGCCTGCGGCCGGCGGCTGCATGGCGAGCAAGCCGCGCGCTGGGCCACGCTGGTGTTTGCCACCATGCTGCTGCCGTTCGCCAGCGCGGGCGCGGTGCTGACCGATCCTTTCCTGGCGCTGGGCATGACGCTGTCGATGGTGTCGTTCCTGCTGACCCCCACCGAGCCGCGACCCCTGTGGCGCTACGGCTTTTTCGTCGGCCTGGCCATCGGCCTGCTGGCCAAGGGGCCGTTGACGCTGGTGCTGGTGGCCGGCGCCCTCGTGCCCTGGATGCTCTGGCACCGCAATGCGCGCGCCTGCCTGCGGGCGCTGCCCTGGGCCGGCGGCACGGCATTGATGTTGATGCTGACGCTGCCCTGGTACATCGCCGCGGAGATCAAGACGCCGGGGTTCTTCCAGTACTTCATCGTCGGTGAACACCTGCTGCGGTTCATCGACCCCGGCTGGGAAGGCGACCGCTATGGCTCGGCCCACCAGCGCCCCTACGGCAGCATCTGGCTGGATTGGCTGTTGGCGACCCTGCCGTGGGGCGTGGCGTGGCTGGGCATGGCGCTATGGCCGCGCAAGCATGCGCCATTGCGCCAGCGCGTGGCGGCGGCGGTGCGCGATCCCGCCCAGACCTACCTGATGGCCTGGGCGCTAGTCACGCCGGCCTTCTTCACGCTGTCGGGCAACATCCTGTGGACGTACGTGCTGCCGGCGCTGCCGCCCGTCGCCCTCGCCACGGGCCTGCTGGCCAGCCGCTGGCAGGGCGTGCGCCCGCTGCGCCTGGCGGTCGCGGCGATGCTGCTGACGCCCGCTGCCGCGCTGGCGCTGGGCGTCCTGGCCTGGGCAGAGCCCACCCGCTACAAGACAGAAAAGCAGCTGGTCCAGCAAGCCGATGCCATGCGCGGCGACGATCCGTTCTATTTCGTCGGCAGCCGGCCGTTTTCCGCCCGTTATTACTCGCGCGGCGCCGTCGGGCTGGTCGAATTCCCGGCGCTGGATGGCGTGCTGCCCAAAGCGGGGGACACGGTCTATCTGGCGGTCGCCAAGAACCGCGCCAACGAATTGCTGGCTTCGTGGCCGGGCGTGGTCACGCCCTTGTATGTCAGCCGGCGCTATGCGTTGCTGAAGGTCGAAGGCGCGCCGCGCTGACGGCCCCGCCCACCGCGTGATATACCTGTGCCGCGTGCGCAGCGCCTGTCTGCCAGGCCTCGCGCGCGCCGCACACCAGGAGAGCCCCGCATGTCCACCACCGCCACCTTGAACGCCGCCGCCGCGGCGCCCCGCCGCATGACCGCCCCGGCCTTTCGCGCACGCAAGCGCGCCGAGCCCCTGGTCATGCTCACCGCCTACACCGCGCGCATGGCCGAGCTGCTGGATCCGCACTGCGACGCGCTGCTGGTGGGCGACAGCCTGGCACAAACCATCTACGGCCTGCCTTCCACGGTGCCGGTCACGCTGGACATGATGATCGCGCATGGCGCGGCCGTGGTGCGCGGCTCGCGCCAGGCGCTGGTCGTGGTCGACATGCCGTTCGGCAGCTACGAAGAAAGCCCCGAACAGGCCTTTCGGTCGGCTGCCCGCGTCATGAAGGAAACCGGCGCGGGCGCCATCAAGCTCGAAGGCGGCCAGGCCATGGCGCCGACCATCGCGTACCTGTCGGCGCGCGGCATTCCCGTCATGGCGCATATCGGCCTGACGCCGCAGGCCGTCAACATCCTGGGCGGCTACGGCGCGCGCGGACGCGGCGAAGCCGAATACGCCCGTATTGCCGCTGATGCCACGGCGGTGGCCGACGCCGGTGCGTTCTCGGTCGTGATCGAAGGCGTGGTCGAATCGCTGGCGCAGGCCATCACCACGGCCATTGCATGCCCCACCATCGGCATCGGCGCATCGGTCGATTGCGACGGCCAGGTGCTGGTCGTGGACGACATGCTGGGCATGTTCGAACGCACCGCGCGCTTCGTCAAACGCTACGACAATCTGGCCGACCGCATCCAGGCCGCCGCGCGCAACTACGCCGACGACGTGCGCGCCCGCCGCTTCCCGCAAGCCGAACACCTGTATTGACGCGACTATGGGGCCGGATCCGGCCCCGTTCGCGTGGGTGGCTGGCGTTTGTGGCTAGAATCAGGGCATTGCCTTGCCCAGCGTAGCCGCCCATGACTCCCCCCCGCCACGATTCTCCCCAATTGCAGGACGCCATCGCGGATGCGATCAGCACCGCCACGCGCGGCGCGGGCCGCGTCAACATCCTGGTGGCCGGCAAGACGGGCGTGGGCAAGAGCACGCTGATCAATGCCGTCTTTCGCGGCGACCTGGCCAAGACCGGCGCAGGCAAGCCCGTCACGCAGACGACCCAGGAATTCTCGCGGCCCGGCCATCCGCTCACCATCATCGACACCCGCGGGCTGGAAGTGGGCGACTACGCGCGGTCGCGCCAGCAACTGGCCGACTTGATCCGCGAGCGCTCGCTGGCCGAAGACCAGGACCGCCACCTGCATGTGGCCTGGCTCTGCATCCAGGACAGCAGCCACCGCGTCGAAGACGCCGAAATCGAACTGTGTGCGCTGCTGGCCGATGCCGGCATCCCGGTCATCACCGTGCTCACCAAGGCCCGCAAGAACAGCCCCTTCCTGCAGGAAGCCGAAAGGCTGCTGCCGCGCGCCCGGCAGGTGGTCGCGGTACGCGCACTGCCCGAACGCATCGAGGAACTGGACGCGGACCTGCCGCCGATGGGCTTGGACGCGCTTATCGAAGCCACGGCGCAATACATCCCCGAATCGCAGCAGCGGGCCTACGCCAATGCGCTGTCGACCCGCAACAAGAAGGCCCTGGAAGTAAAAAAAAAGCGGGCTGAGATAGAAGTGAACGTCGCGGCCGGCCTGGCCGCCTCCGCCGCCGCCGCGCCGATTCCCTTTTCGGACGCGGTCGCGCTGGTGCCGATCCAGGTGGGCATGATCGCCAAGATCGGCATCACGTTCGGCATGGAACTGAACACGGCCGCCATCAGCACGCTCGTCACCTCGACGCTGGGCGCCTCGGCCGCCACGCTGGTGGGGCGGTCGGTCGTGTCCGGCCTGCTCAAGTTCATTCCCGGCGCGGGCAGCGCGGTGGGCGGCACCATCGCCGCCACCACGGCCGGCGCCATTACCAAGCTGCTGGGCAACGCCTATATCGCGGTGTTGTACGACTTCTGCCAGAAGCATCCTGGCCAGGACATCGACATCGCCATGATCACGCAGGCCCTGAAGCAACGCGTGAAACTCTGACGGCGCCAGCAGGCCCGTCCTGCAACGATTCGACTCAATGCGCCAAGATTGGCAAGGAACGGCCTTTTCTCGCGGCGCCGGTAAATAATCGCGGCGACGCGACGTAAACGTATTGCCGCGAATCCCGCCATACCCCGCTCATACCAATGATCATCGACAACTCCGACGTCATGTACCGGCACCTCGTGCAAGGTGTCATCGACTATGCCATCTACATGCTCAACCCCGACGGCACCGTCGCCAACTGGAATGCCGGGGCCGAGCGCGCCAAGGGCTACACGCGGGACGAGATCGTGGGCAAGCACTTCTCGTGCTTCTACAGCCCGGCCGACCAGGCCGCCGGCGTGCCGGGCAAGGGCTTGGAAATTGCTCGCAGCCAGGGCCGTTTCGAAGCCGAGGGCTGGCGCATGCGCAAGGACGGCACGCCGTTCTGGGCGCACGTGGTGATCGACGCCATCCACGACGATGCCGGCGCCCTGATGGGGTTCGCCAAAATCACCCGCGACTGCACCGAGCGCCGTGAACGCGAATTGCAGCTGCTGCGCGCCAAGGACCTGGCCGAGCGCTACAACAGCGAGCTGACCTCGCTGTCGAGCTTCCTGGAAGCCGTGGTCTCGCACATCCCTTCGTGCGTGCTGGTGCTGGACGCCGTCTCGCGCCGCATCCTGCTGGCCAACCGCCAGGCTGAAACGGTGTTCGGCGGCACGCGCGAACACATGCAGGGCAAGACGGTAGAGGAATGCCTGCCGCCCGCCGTGCACGAGTTCTTCGAACGCCTGACCAACGATGCCCTGCGCTCGGACGGCGCATTGCGCGAAGCCGGCCAGGAAGAACTGGTCACCGGACGCGGCCCGCGCACGCTGCGCAGCAAGACGCTGGTGTTTCACAGCAGCGACCCACGTTCGCGCTACGTGCTGCTGATCGCCGATGACATCACCGACGAAAACGCCGCCCATGCCCAGGTTCGCTACATGGCGCATCACGACACGCTGACCGGCATCCCCAACCGGCGCCTGTTCCGCGAACAGCTGCTCAAGGCGTTGAACCCCGACAGCCGCGACCGCACCGCTGCTGTGCTGTGCCTGGACCTGGACAATTTCAAGAGCGTCAACGACACGCTGGGCCACCAGTACGGCGACGAACTGCTGCGCCAACTGGCCCGCCGCCTGGCCAAGAACCTGCGAGAGCAGGACACGCTGGCCCGCCTGGGCGGCGATGAATTCGCGGTGGTGCTGCCCGGCATCGAGAAAACCGACGACCTGCGCCAGATGGCGCAGCGCCTGATCGACGCGGTACGCGAGCCCTTCCAGGTGGACGGCCACACGGTGCCGGTCAGCGTCAGCATCGGCATTGCCACGGCCAGCGCGCAAGAGTGCGGCGCCGATCACCTGCTGCGCTATGCCGACATGGCGCTGTACGAGGCCAAACGCAACGGCCGCAACTGCCTGGCGTTCTTCCAGCCCGAAATGGAGGCCGCCGCGCTCAAGCGCCACGAAATGGAAATGGACCTGCGCCAGGCCATCCTGTCGCACCAGCTGCACCTGCACTACCAACCCATCAAGGACATCAGCCACGTGCGCACGGTGGGGCGCGAAGCGCTGATGCGCTGGCAGCACCCGGTCAAGGGCCTGATCATGCCCAACGACTTCATCCCCATTGCCGAGGAAACCGGGCTGATCCACGAACTGGGCGCCTTCACGCTGCACGAAGCCTGCCGCGAAGCCATGACCTGGGACGCGCACGAGACCGTGGCGGTGAACCTGTCGGCCACCCAGTTCACCAACAACGCGCTGGTCTCGCTGGTGGAATCGGCCCTGGCCACTTCGGGCCTGGCCGCCCATCGGCTGGAACTGGAAATCACCGAATCGGTGCTGCTCGCCAACTCCGAGACCAACCTGAACACCTTGAACCGGCTCAAGCAATTGGGCGTGAAGGTGGCGCTGGACGATTTCGGCACGGGCTACTCATCGCTGGGCTATCTGCGCAGCTTCGAGTTCGACAAGATCAAGATCGACAAGTCGTTCACCCAGGACGTCGAATCCAGCAAGGAAGCGCTGGCGATCATCCGCGCCATCAATGGCATCGGCCGCAGCCTGGATATCCCGACCACGGCCGAAGGCGTAGAAACCGAAGCCCAGCTGGAACGCCTGACGCAGGAAGGCTGCTCGCACTTCCAGGGCTACCTCTTGGGCCGACCGGTGTCGCACGAGGCGCCCGAAGCGCCCCCCGCGACCTAGTCCCTGAGCACCGCCTGGTTGGCCCGGGCCGCGGCCTGCGCGGCAGCCTGGCGGCCACGGACGAGTTCGAACAGATTCTTCGGATCGGCCAGGCGCGGCGCCACTTCGACGCGTGCGCCGATGCCGTGCTTGACCGCGCTGTCGCGCAGCCAGCGCAGCGCCGAGAAGTCTTCCAGCGCGAAGCCCACCGAATCGAACACCGTGATTTCCTGCGCGTCGCGGCGGCCGGCGCTTTGGCCGGTCAACACGCGCCACAATTCGGTCACGGCGAAGTCCGCCGGCATCTGTTGCAGATCGCCTTCGATGCGGGTCTGCGGCTCGTATTCGACGAATACCGAGCCGGCGCGCAGCACGTCCGCATGCAGCTCGGTCTTGCCGGGGCAGTCGCCGCCCACCGCGTTGATGTGCATGCCCGGCTCGACCATGTCGGCCGTCAGGATGGTGGCGTAGGCTTTGTCGGCCGTCACGGTGGTGACGATGTCCACGCCCTTGACCGCGGCGGCGGTGCTGTCGAAACGTCGCAGGTGCAGGCCCGTCACACCCGCCAGGTTGCGTTCCAGCTTGTCGGTCGCGGCCGGGTCCACGTCGTACAGGTGCAGCGTGTCGATGCCCAGGATGTGGTGGAATGCCAGCGCCTGGAATTCGCTTTGCGCGCCGTTGCCGATCAGCGCCATGGTGCGCGAACCGGGGCGCGCCAGGGCGCGGGCGGCCAAAGCCGATGTGGCTGCGGTGCGCAGCGCGGTGGTCAGCGTCAGTTCGCTGATGAGCAGCGGTTCGCCGGTATGGACCTGCGCCAATGCGCCAAACGCCATCACGGTGCTCAGGCCCGTCAGCGGATTGCCCGGGTGGCCGTTGACGTACTTGAAGCTGTACAGGTCGCTGTCGGCGGTGGGCATCAATTCGATCACGCCGGTATCGGAATGGCTGGCCACGCGGGCGCTTTTGTCGAACTCCTGCCAGCGCAGGTAATCGGCCAGCAGATAGTCCAGCATGTCTTCGAAGACCTTGCGCGGGCCCTGTGCGGCCACGATCTTCGCGACGTCGGTGGTGGTGAGCAATGTCGTCATTATTTTCCCCTGTTGTATCGGTAGGGAAATTCTGGCCGATGGGCAGGTCAATGCCTAGCGCCCACTTTCCACACAAAACGTCAGGAACCTGCCATTGTGGCAACCGCCAATGCCACTTGTCGCAATTCGGCCCTGCAACGGGCCTGAAACGGCGCTATTTGGCCTTCTGGCCGGTTCTGGCTTTCGGATCTGCGCCTACCTTGGCCTGCTTGAGGCTTTCGCACAGCTCGGCCGGCAGGTATTCGCGCATGGTCTCGATAAACCTGCGCAGGCGGGCCGGCTGCAACCGCGACGGCGCGTAGACCAGGTGCACGGGCAACGACGCCGCCTGCCACTCGGGCGCCAGCAGCACCAATTGGCCGCTGGCCAACTCATCGCGCAGCGCCCATGCCGACGCAATGCCCACCCCCAGGCCCAGCACCGCGGCCTTGCGCAAGGCGTACAGGCCATCGGTGGACAGGCGCGGCTGGATATCGAAACGCGCCACTTCGCCGGTTTGCGTATGCCGCAGGCAGACTTCGTCGCGATAGAAGGTGCGCAGCGCCAGCCAGGGCAGGCGGGCCAGCTCGGCCGGGTGCTGCGGCACGGGGCCGCCCGCCAGCAATGACGGCGCCGCCATCACGCTGCGCGGCACTTCACCCAGCTTGACCGCCACGACAGAGGGGTCCGACACCGGCCCGACCTTGATTGCACAATCGATGTTTTCCGCCACGAAATCCGGCACCCGGTCATGTAGCAGCCATTCCACGCGCATGCCCGGATACTGCTGCAGGTACTTGGCCAGGGGCTCCATGAACTGGTTCTGCCCGAACGCATGCGGGGCCACCACCCGCAATGTGCCGGCCAACTCCTCGCCCGCGCCCCGCACGTCGCTTTCGAACGATTGCCAGGTAGCCATCAGCGCCTTGGCGCGTTCATAGCAGCGCTGGCCGTCGTCGGTCAGCCGGATGGCGTGGGTCGAACGCTGCAACAGGCGCACCCCCAGCGTCCGTTCCAGCAATTGCAGCCGGCGGCTGACCGTGGGCTGGGTGGCGCTCAGCTGCAGGGCGGCGGCCGACAGGCTGCCGGCCTCGACGATGCGCACGAAGGTTTCGACCAGCAGCATGCGGTCGGTGCCGGTCGCCGAGGCGAGCGCGGGGGCAGGATCGGGTTTGGTCATACGCCCATCGTATAACGGATCTACTCCGGCGACGGCTACCCAAGGTGTCCGCGGGCGAGCAGAATCTGCGCCATTCGCACGTTGCAGTGCATCATTCCGAACGGATTCCCCCATGCCCCCCGACGCTCACGCCCATCCCGCTCCCCAGGAGCTTTCCGCCCGTCTCGTGCTGCTGCTGGCCATTGGCGCCGGCCTGGCGGTCGCCTCGCTGTATTACAACCAGCCCATGCTCGGCATCCTGGGCGCGGACCTGCACGCCAGCGCTGCCGAACTGGGCTGGATTCCCACGCTGACGCAGCTTGGTTATGCGTTTGGCATATTGACGCTGGCGCCGCTGGGCGACCGCTACAACCGCAAGCGCATCGTGCTGATGAAGGTCGCCGCCCTGGCCGCGGCCCTGTTGCTGGCCGGTGTGGCGCCGTCGGCCGGCGTGTTGCTGGCGGCCAGCTTCACCATCGGTCTGTCGGCCACCCTGGCGCAGGACATCGTGCCCGCCGCCGCCACGCTGGCGCCTCCGGCCCATCGCGGCCGCATCGTCGGCACGGTCATGACCGGCCTGCTGCTGGGCATCCTGCTGTCGCGGGTGATCAGCGGCCTGGTTGCCGAGCAGCTGGGCTGGCGCGCCATGTTCCTGGCGGCCGCCGTGTCCATCCTGGCGCTGGGCGGGGCCCTGTGGCGCGGGCTGCCCGCCTTTGCGCCGACGACCCAATTGCCCTACACCGAACTGCTGCGTTCGCTGGGCAGGCTATGGCGCCAGCACGGCGAGCTGCGCCGCGCCGCCATCGCGCAAGGGCTGCTGTCGCTGGGCTTCAGTGCGTTCTGGTCGACGCTGGCCGTCATGCTGCATGGCGCGCCGTACCACCTGGGCTCGGCCGCGGCCGGCGCCTTTGGCCTGGCCGGCGCCGCGGGCGCCCTGGCCGCCCCGCTGGCCGGGCGCCATGCCGACCGGCGCGGCCCGCACGCCGTCAGCCGCCTGGGCGCCGCGCTGACCGCCTTGTCTTTCGCCGTCATGGCGCTGCTGCCGCTGCTGTCGCCGCAGTCCGGCCTATGGCTGCTGGCGGCCAGCACCATCGGCTTTGACCTGGGCATCCAGGTGGCGCTGATCGCGCACCAGAGCATCGTCTACGGCATCGACCCCGCCGCCCGCAGCCGCTTGAACGCGGTGCTGATGGTCAGCGTGTTCATCGGCATGGCGGCTGGCGGCGCGCTGGGCAGCCTGGCGCTGGCCAACTGGGGCTGGCTGGGGGTGACGGGGGTGGCCACGTTGGCGGCGAGCGGTGCGCTGTTGCTGCGCGTGCTGCCGGGCCGGCTGCGCCTGCGCCGCCGCGCCGATTGCCCGGCGTGATGCAGGGCTGACGCCGAACCGCAAAAAAAGGCCGTCAGCACTGCGATGCAGCGCTGACGGCCCGATTCGGCCGGATGACGATCGAAATCAAACTTCCGGCTGGTTGATCTGCGAGGCGTCGATGATTTCCGCCACCAGCACGGTGTCCGGGCCGTGCAGGAAATACTCCGACTCGGCCGGCTCGCGCAGTTTCATGTAGCTGGTTTCACCGATCTGCATCGTGTGGCCCGCGGCCAGCTCGGCGCCGCTATCCAGCAGGTAAGCCATGATGTTGTTGAACATGCCGGAATACAACTCGCCCTCGTGGTGGCCTTCGGCCAGCGCGGCGAAATCCGGCAGTCCGAATGCGTCGGCGCCATAGGTGCGCATCCAGACGCCTTCCGTGCCCTCGACCTCGTACTTCACGAAGCCGCAGTACAGCATGGTCAGCGGCAGCGAGCGCAAGACGTCCAGGCTTTCGTCGCCCATGGATTCACGTGTGAATACGCCAGCCGGCAACGAGGTGTGCGCATGCTCGTTCAGCACCGCCACCGCGTTGAAGTCCGACAACGCGCCGGCCACTGCGGCCAGCGCCACGTACTGTTCCAGCGTGTCTTCCTCGAAGCCCGTGTAGTACAGCAGTACATGGCTGACTTGCGCACGTACCTGGGCCTTGACATCCGCGGGATAGTGCGCCGGCGCCACGCAGGCTTCGATTGATTCCTGTGGATAGGGCAAATTGAAACCCAGCAGCCGCACGACATGCTTGCCCCAGCCAACCATGGCGAACAGGTCGGGCAGGTCGGGTTCGATCTCGGCGCGGGCCTGGCGCATATCCGGGTGATAGGCGCGCAGTGCGGTGGTCAGCGCATCGTTCGTCAACGCCAGCGGGGCGCTGAACACCACTTGCAGGCTGACCGAATGCTCGATGGCCGGATTCGCGGTCAGTGCGGCGGCGGCAGGAGATTCATTGCGGCCGAAAAAACGGGAGATGAGACTCATGGAGGGGGAGCAGACCTGTCCGGAGAAAGCGGGGATGCTATCAAGCGCGGGCAAAAAGCTGACTGACAATGTGCAACAAAAATCGGCTACGCGAAACGGGACGTTCGATGTGGCGCGAAATCAGGCCTCATTTCACGCCACCCCGATCATGTCGCGCCCTGGCACGTCACCTCGATTCACTTCAATTCGCGCGTCGCGCCGATCACTCGCAGCGTCGGCATCAACTGGCGCCAGGCATCCTTCGGAATCGACTCGGGCCGCTTCAGTTCGGCTGCCGCCGGATCATCCAGCCGTTCGCCCTTGCAGGCGAACACGATGCTGTTGGTCATGTCGTCGTCCACCACCTCGAACATCGACGCGCCGAACGAGGCCCGCACCCGATCCAGATAGTCGCGGTGATTCGGATGGTTCAGGTGGAAATTGATCACCAGAATGCCGTCGTCGCGCAGCGCCTCGTAGCAGTCGGCGTAGAACTCGGCCGAACACAGGGCATCGGGAATGCCCGAGTCCCCGAATCCATCCAGCAGCAGCACGTCGGCCGCATCCCGCAAGCCGCGCAGATGATCGGCTGCGTCGGCCTGCACCACCCGGAAGCGGGCATCGTCGCGCGGCACCAGGAACGCGTCGCGCAGTGCGATCACGCCGGAGTCGATTTCCACCACCTCGATGCGCGAACGCGCCAGGTAGCGGTAGCAGAACTTGGCCAGCGAGCCGCCGCCCAGGCCCACCATCAGGATGTCGGCCGGGGCGGGCGTGAACAGCACGAAGCCCATCATCATCCGCGTGTACTCGAGGTCGAGCGCATCCGGATTGAGCGTGGACATGCGGCTCTGGATGACTTTTTCCGAGAAATGCAGGGTCCGGGTGGTGCCGGATTCCTGGATGAAGGGGCGCAGCGGCGGCTCGCCGCTGGCACCAGACGGTTGGGAGGGTTCGGGCAAGGAAGGGGACGGATCGTGTCGGGACATGGACGCAGAAGATACCACCTCCAGGATATCCGCCTGAAAGCAGGCCGCCCAGGCGCTGGATGGCGGCGCCCAGGTAGCAGTGTCGGCCTGACCCATCACGCCTTGAACGTGACCCACGGCTTGAGCCGCGCCACCGACCGGATCAGCCCCGCCTCTTCCTGCGCTTGCAGGACGGGGCCGATCGGCTTGTAGGCGTGCGGCGCCTCTTCGATGCGGCGCTCTTCGCGCAGCGTCACGCATTGCCAGGTGCCCGGCGAGGTCTCGTGCCGCGTCCGGCGCACTTCCTGCCGGCGCATGCTGCGGCCCGCACCATGGCTGCATGACCACAGCCAATCCGCATTGCCCAGGCCCGTCGCCACGAAACTGAAATCGCCCATCGATCCGGGAATCAAGGCCAGGTCGCCGGCCCGCGCGGGCGTCGCGCCCTTGCGGTGGATGTTCAGCCCCTGCTCGCGCAGCACCACGTTATGCGGCACGTCCACGACCAGGCGCGAGCGCATGCCACCGATCGTGGCGTCCAGCGCCTGGCGCACCATCTCGCCCAGCACCATGCGGTTGGCCTAGGCGTAGCGGGCCGCCGTGCCCATGGCCTGCAGGTATTCCTGCGCCAGGGCGCCAGACAACCCATACAGCTTGCTGTCCGGGTGCTTCAGCCCTTTGGGCCACTCGGCGCGCGCGCGGTCCATCCAGCGCGCCCCCACGTGAAAGCCCACGTCTCGCGAACCCGTGTGGATCATGACGACGACGTCGCCCTTCACCAGGCCGGCCGCATAGGCCGCATGCCGGTCCAGCACCTCGTCAACGATCTGCAATTCCACGAAGTGATTGCCGCCGCCCGTCGTGCCCAGACCCGGGTCGCGGATGGTCTCGCGGCCATCCACCATGCCTTGCGGCGCATAGCGGGCCGCGCTGTCGAAATCCGACAGGCTGACGCACTGCGCCAGTTCGGCGTGCAACTGATCGCGCTGCACACCCGCCCACAGGCCGTCGGCCGCAAGGCTATCGAGAAACGCATCCGGGCTGTCGTCGAACAGCGCCTTGAACGCCTTGCTGGGCACCGGCACGTTGCGGCCGTTTTCCAGCAGCACGCGCGTCAGCCGGCGTATCAGTTCCGCCTTGAAGGGTTCGACCGCCGTGTGCGCCAGACCGGTGGTCAGCAAACGCATGCCGCAGTTGATGTCCGTGCCGACCGCCGCCGGAATGACGAAGCCGCTGTCGGTCGCCACCACGGTGCCCACCGGCGCGATGCTGCCCGGATGGAAATCCGGCGTTGCACACGCTTTGCAGACGCCATGGCCGGCATCGGGCGAACGCACCGACGCAAAGGCAAGCAGTTGATGTACGGCCTTTTCCTCGAGGGGAAGCGCCGCGGGGAGAAGAACAGACGCTTGCGCCTGTTCATTGCTCAGGTGGTACACGCCATGCTGGTGTTCCACCTGGATGCCCTGCCGTTTCAGGGCGGATTTCAAACGGGAGATGTTCTTCACTTTCGCTGCCATCAAACAGGTACAGAAAGGCCTCCGTGTTCCGGAAGGCGTTGTACCCCCAGCAGCAGCGCCAGGAGGAGGCCGAAGTGTACAGAGGGTTCCGCGTCCGTGCGAGAAACGCGGCGTGACGCGTTGCGAAGCCGCAACGCGCCGGCCGCCGCCGCTACCCCAGCGCGTCGATCCGCCGCAGCGCGCGCGTGCCCGCCTTGGACACCTGAATGTGCGGATGCGCCTGGCACAGCGCCGCGACCGCGCGCAGCGCCCACGATGGTCGCCTTTCGATCGCCATCGCCACCGCTTCACCCAGAAAGAAATCGTCATCCCGCGCCAGCGTTTCCAGCAACGCCAGATCGCCCAGGTCCAGCGACGGGATCACTGTCAGCACCACGTCCCCACCTGATTCCTGTTGCAGCAGTTCGCGGATCAGGCCGCTCAACGGCGGCTGGCCATCCACGAGCGGAGAGAGCTCGGGATGCAGTTCCTCCACCTCCCGCTCTTGCTCGCCCGCCAGGCGCGCCGCCGCGACAAAGTCCGCCAGGGAATCGAACACCACGCGGCTGTCGCCGTCGTGGGTCAGATACAACACGCGGCCCGTCAACGGCGCCCGGGCCAGCAGCAGATGGTGATTGCTGGTCTCGGGGTCATCGAGTACCTGCCCTTGCAGCAGGTCGACCACCGGATGACCCCGCATGGCCTCGGTCAGGTCTATGGCCCGGTCGCGCGGCAGCAAACCCAGCGCGGCAAAGCCCGGGGCATCGATCGCGGCGAAATACTCGTCCAGGGTCACGGCGTCCGTCCTGTGAGGAAAAACCGACTGTAACCCCGGGCACCGACATCCCGTAGGTGAAAAACCTAAGTGACACGGCTGTCCGGCTCCTCTTATAAAGTCCATATTATGAACAATTGACCACATAAAGGACACGCATGCCGCTAGACAGCCGCGACGAACAGCCCCTGATGCCGTACCAGTACCCCAATCCGTCCGACGCCCTGCCCGAAATCGTGGTGCCCAGCGCGATCCCGGACGACGAACGCGTCTGGGTGCCGCAGGCCGAGAACGTCTGGTTCCGCCCGCTCTGTCTGAACGCCAGCCAGGGCTACTGGACCAACCTGCTGCGCGTGCGCAAGACCGGCGTGCTCAGCCGCCACCGCCACCCGCAGGCGGTGCACGGCTTCGTGCTCAAGGGCCGCTGGCGCTACCTGGAACACGACTGGGAAGCCACGGAAGGCAGCTATGTCTTCGAACCCCCCGGCGAAACCCACACCCTGTACGTGCCGCCTGATGTCGAAGAAATGATCACGTTCTTCCAGGTCAACGGCGTCATGTACTACACCGACCCGTGGGGCAAGGGCATGGGCTACGAAGACGTCTTCACCAAGATCGACATGTGCCGCAAGCACTACGAAGCCGTCGGCCTGGGCATCGACTACGTGCAGCAGTTCATCCGATGACGGCGGTGGCAGACACCCGCGCCCGCTACGACTTCCGCGGCCACGTCGTGGTGGTGACGGGCGGCGCGGCCGGCATCGGCGCGGACATCGTCCAGTACCTGCACGACAGCGGCGCCGCCACCGTCGCCTGGGACCTGGCGCCCTGTCGCAACGACCCGGCGGCGCACAGCCTGCGGGTCGACGTCACCGACCCGGCCAGCATCGACGCCGCGGTACGCGATGGGGTCGGCCGGTACGGCCGCATCGACGCCCTGGTCAACAGCGCCGGCTTTGCCGGCTCGACCGTGCCATTGGATGCCTACGACCCCGACGAATGGCGCCGCATCATCGACGTGAACCTGGTTGGCCTCTTCAACGTCTGCCGCGCCGTGGTGCCGGTGATGCGCGCGGCGCAGCACGGCCGCATCGTCAACATCGCCTCGCTGGCCGGCAAAGAGGGCACGCCCAACGCATCCGCCTACAGCGCAGCCAAGGCCGGCGTCATCGCGCTGACCAAATCGCTGGGCAAGGAACTGGCGGGCAGCGGCGTGCTGGTCAATGCCGTGGCGCCCGCGGCCGTCAAGACCCAGTTGCTGGAACAGATGGACCCCAGCCACGTGGAAACCATGATCGCCAAGAGCCCGCTGCGCCGGCTGGGCGAACCGCGCGAGGTGACCGAACTGGTCGCATGGCTCTGCTCGGCATCGTGCAGCTTCAACACCGGCGCGGTATTCGACCTGTCGGGAGGACGCGCCACCTACTGACCGCGGCACCTGCATAAAAAAAACCCAAGGAGACAACGCATGAAACCTCTTACGACTGCCGCGCTTGCGCGGTGCATGATCGGCGCCGCGCTCGGCCTGGCCGCGTTCGGCGCCCAGGCCCAGAACGCGGCCTACCCCGCGCGCGCCATCGAACTGGTGGTGCCCTTTGCGGCTGGCGGCGGCACCGACGCCATGGCTCGCGCCTTCGCCGACGCGGCCCGCAACCACCTGCCGCAAACCGTGGTGGTGCTGAACAAGCCCGGCGCCTCCGGCGGCATCGGCTTTGCCGAAGTGGCCGGCGCACGGCCAGACGGCTACAAGCTGGGCCTGGTCACCGCCGACCTGGCCATCATTCCGCACCCGGGCATCAGCAAGACCACCTACGACAAGTTCGTGCCGGTGGCGCAGCTGAACGCCGACCCATCCGCCATCACCGTGCGCGCCGATTCGCCGCACACCACCATCGAAGGCTTCATCGAAGCGGCCAGGAAAGACAAGGCCGGCCTGCAGATCGGCAACGCCGGCACGGGCTCGATCTGGCATCTGGCCACCGCCGCGTTTGAAGACAAGATCGGCGCCAAGTTCAACCACATCCCCTTCAACGGCGCCAACCCCGCCGTGCTAGCGCTGCTGGGCGGCCACATCGACGCCGTGGCCGTCAGCCCCGCCGAGGTCGCCGCCTACGTCACGGCCGGCAAGCTGAAGATGCTGGCCGTCATGGCCGACCAGCGCGTGCCCGGCTTCGAGAACGTGCCCACGCTGAAGGAACGTAATATCGACCTGTCCATCGGCACCTGGCGCGGCATTGCCGCCCCGCTGGGCACGCCGCCGCAGATCATCGCGCAGCTGCAATCCGCGGCCGCCAAGATCGCAGAAGAACCGGCCTTCCGGCAGACCCTGGAAAAGCAGAACCTGGGCTACCGCTATGCCGATTCCGCCGGCTTCGAAGCCACCATGCGGCGTGACGACGCGACCTTCAAGGCGCTGATCGACAAGCTGGCCCTGCGCCAGCAATAACCCGGCGGATCACGCTGCAACCCGGGGCGCGGCCTGGCTGCGCCCCGCACCTTTGGAGAGACAAGACATGGATCTGGGCATACAAGGCAAATCGGCGTTGGTGTGCGGCGCCAGCAAGGGCCTGGGCTATGGCTGCGCGCTGGCGCTGGTGCGCGAAGGCGTGCACGTGCTGATCGTGGCGCGCGGCGCCGATGCCCTGCAGGCGGCCGAACGCCAGCTCAAAGCGGCAGCCGCCCACGGCGCCCAGGTGCGCGCCATCGCCGCCGACATCACCACCGAAGCCGGCCGCGCGGCGGTCTTCGGCGTGCAGCGCGACTTCGACATCGTCGTCACCAACGCTGGCGGTCCGCCCCCTGGCGACTTCCGCGACTGGGACCGCGACGCCTGGATCAAGGCCGTCGATGCCAACATGCTCACGCCCATCGAACTGATCAAGGCCACCGTCGACGCCATGGCCGAACGCGGCTTCGGGCGCATCGTCAACATCACCTCCAGTTCCGTGAAAGCGCCCATCGACGTCCTGGGCCTGTCCAACGGCGCACGCAGCGGCCTGACCGGCTTCGTGGCCGGCGTGGCCCGCAGCAGCCTGGCCGCCCGCGGCGTCACGATCAACAACCTGCTGCCCGGCGCCTTCGCCACCGACCGCCTGAACGCCACGCTGGCCGCCACCGCCGCCAAGACCGGCCGCGACGCCGATGCGCTGCGCGAGGCCCGCCAGCAGGCCATTCCCGCAGGTCGCTTCGGCAACGCCGAAGAATTCGGCGCCATCTGCGCCTTCCTGTGCAGCACCCAGGCCGCCTACATCACCGGACAGAACCTGCTGGCCGACGGCGGCGCCTACCCCGGCACCTACTGAACTCCATGACCTACCAACCTGATCTCTTCCAAGGCAAGACCGCGCTGGTCACCGGCGCCACCCAGGGCATCGGCGCCGCCATCGCCAATCAGTTGCACGCGCTGGGCGCCCGCGTCGTCGCCACCGGCCTGGATGCGGGCGACGGCTCGCTGGCGTCCGGCGTGCGCGTCGAACTGGCCGACTCCAGCAAGCAGCAGGACGTCGACCGCCTGTTCGGCACGCTGGACCGCTTGGACATCCTGGTGAACTGCGCCGGCATCATCCGCCGCAACGCCGAACACGACCTGGACGTGTTCGAACAGGTGCTGGCCGTGAACCTGACCGGCACCATGCGCACCTGCGCCGCGGCGCGCCCGCTGCTGGCCAGGCAAGGCGGCGTCATCGTCAATACCGCATCAATGTTGAGCTTCTTCGGCGGCGCGTTGGTGCCGGCGTACTCGGCCAGCAAGGGCGGGGTCGCGCAGCTGACCAAGTCGCTGGCGCTGGCCTATGCGGCCGAGAACATCCGGGTCAACGCCGTCGCGCCAGGTTGGATCGCCACCCCGCTCACGCAGGCGCTGCAAGACGATCCCGCGCGTTCCGGCCCGATCCTGCAACGCACCGCATTGGGACGCTGGGGCCTGCCGGCAGACGTGGCCCGTGCGGCGGTATTCCTGTGTTCGCCCGCGGCCGGCTTCATCACCGGCCATATCCTGCCGGTCGACGGCGGCTATCTGGCGGCTTGACGCAGGCCAGAGGTCGGGATGGCCGGCCTCAGGGCGCTTCGGCGCTGTACGAGGCCGGCGTGTCCTGCAACAGCCGCGAGATCGACCGGCACGCCTCCAGCAGCGGCGCCACGTACTTGCGCTGCACGTCCTCTTCCTGGCGGAACAGCAACGTGCTCACGCTGATGCAGGCCACCGGCGCGCCTAGCTTGCCGAAGATCGGCGCGCCAAAGCACCGGATGCCCGCTTCCTGCTCTTCGTCGTCAATGGCCCAGCCCCGCTCGCGGTACCGCTCCAGCTGCGTGCGCAGCGCGGCCACGTCGGTCAGCGTCTGCGGCGTGAAGACCTTCCAGGGCTGCGGCAATTCGCGCAGCAATTGCTCGCGCGGCGCTTCGTCCAGAAAGGCCAGATAGGCCTTGCCCACCGAACTCGAATGCATCGCCACGCTGGTGCCCACGCGCGACGTCATGCGCACCGCCTTCGGGCTTTCCAGCTTTTCGATATAGACCATCTGGTCCGCATTGGGCACCGCCAGGTGCACCGTCTCGCCCGTGATGTCGCGCAAGCGCGTCAGGTCCGCCATCGCCAGCAGGCGCAGGTCCGACCGCTTCCAGCTGCGATTGGCCAGCTGGATCAGCCGCGGCCCCAGTTCCAGCCGCCCCGACACCACGCTCTCGGACAACAGGCCTTCGGCAATCAGCGCATACACCGTGCGGTACACGGTGGGACGCGGATAGCCGGACACCTTGCACAACTCGGCCACGGTCATCGCCGTATCGCGGTCTGCCACCAGCTGCAGCAGATGCACGAACTTGGAGAACGCGGCGGTGCCCGCCACCTGGGCGGTGGCGGGCATGGCGGTGGAATCAACTACTGAACCAGGGGGTCGCAAAGCCTATCAGCCTCTTGATTTACATAGGACTGCAGAATTAGACACCTGAATTCGCGCTCTGCGCGTTTCCCTGATCGACCTGACCTTCAACCAACCAGTGCGGGCCATGGCCGTTATGCAAGGGCTCACCGTACAGACAAATATCTAAGACACTGTTTTTATTGACTTTTGGGCGATTTAGGTCAAATATACGAAAACCGCCCAAATTTCTTATAAATCATCTACTTATGAAAAAAACTGCATTCCAGGAGGTGCCAGAGGACAAGCTCAAGCAGATCATCGACGCGCAGCAACTCTACGCCAGCTATCGCTCTGCCTTCGAAGAGGCAAAGAAATATCAGGCGCGTCTGACCTGGGAAAAGTCGGGCGGCACGGACTACCTGATCAGTGCGCGCCATGACCGCGGCGTCCGCCAACGTAAAAGCCTAGGTCCTCGCAGCGACAAAACCGAAGAAATTCATCGAATCCACACCGAGCGCTCGGAAGCCAGCCGCCAACGCTTGAGCTCGCTGACGGCCAAGTTGGACAAGCAGTTGAAAATCAATCGAGCCTTACGGCTTGGTGATGTACCTCCGCCCGTCACCAAGGTCTTGGCTCAAATTGAAGCCGCCGGCTTGGCCAGGAAAATCATCACGATCGGAACGAACGCCATGTATGCCTACGCCACGGCAGCCAGCGTCACCTTCGCTGATGCCATCATGGCCACCCAGGATCTGGACCTGCTCTGGGACAGCCGGTCGACGCTGAAAATCGTCAGCCCGGATCCAAAGGGGCTGCTGGGCATCATTCAGCGCGCGGACGCGTCTTTCGGCAAAATGGAAGACCGGCCTTTCACACTGATGAACAACGACGGCTACCAGGTCGACCTGATCAAACGCAATGAAGGCTACCAAAACTCGGAGCCCGGTCAGGTCTGGGCCAATGCCGAAGACTTCTGGGCCGTGAAAGTCCACAACATGGATTGGCTGCTGTCGGCGCCGAAGTTCGAGCAAGTGGTCATCAGCTCCAGCGGCGACATGGCGACCATGACAACAGTGGACCCGCGCGCGTTCGGCCTATTCAAGTTATGGCTGAGCGAACAGAGTGATCGAGAGGCCGGCAAACGGCGTCGGGACTATCTGCAAGCGACCGCGGTATTGACTCTGGTCGAAGCGTGGATGCCTCACCTATCCCTGGACGATATCAAGCCGATTCCTGAATGGATTCGAGCACGGGCTCGAGATCTGTAGCATCGCGATGTACTTGCCGTGAGAAAGCACTCCGCTCGACGAAGCTGGGTGATCCAGGCAGGTAAAACGACAGCGGCTACGAATTACCGTAGCCGCCGTTGGCTGTCGAATCAAGTCAAACCCATGCACTCAAATTCGGGTTGACCATCCTCACTCGCGCCTTACTCCACCGTCACGCTCTTGGCCAGATTGCGCGGCTTGTCCACATCCGTGCCCCGTGCGCAGGCCGTGTGGTAAGACAGCAATTGCAGCGGCACCGTGTGCAGAATCGGCGACAGCTTGCCGTAGTGCTCGGGCATGCGGATCACGTGCATGCCTTCGCCGCTCTGGATCTTGCTGTCGGCGTCGGCAAACACATACAGCTCGCCGCCGCGGGCGCGCACTTCCTGCATGTTGGACTTCAGCTTTTCCAGCAGCTCGTCCTTGGGCGCGATGGTGACGACGGGCATGTGCTCGGTCACCAGGGCCAGCGGGCCGTGCTTGAGTTCGCCGGCCGGATAGGCCTCGGCGTGGATGTAGCTGATTTCCTTGAGCTTGAGCGCGCCTTCCAGCGCGATCGGGTAGTGCATGCCGCGGCCCAGGAACAGCGCGTTTTCCTTGGAGGCAAAGCGGTCGGCCCAGGCCATGATCTGCGGCTCAAGCGCCAGCACCGAGCCAATGGCCACGGGCAGGTGGCGCAACGCCTTCAGGTGCTCGGCTTCCTGCTCGTCGCTCAGGCGGCCGCGCACCTGCGCCAGCGCCAGGGTCAGCAGGAACAGCGCGGTCAGCTGCGTGGTGAAGGCCTTGGTCGAGGCCACGCCGATTTCAACGCCGGCACGGGTGATGTACGACAGCTTGCACTCGCGCACCATGGCGCTGGTGGACACGTTGCAGATGGTCAGCGTGTTTTCCATGCCCAGCGAACGGGCGTGCTTCAACGCAGCCAGCGTGTCGGCCGTTTCGCCCGACTGCGAAATCGTGACCACCAGCGAACGCGGGTTGGGCACGCTGTCGCGATAGCGGTATTCGCTGGCGATTTCCACGGCCACCGGAATCTTGGCGATGGACTCGATCCAGTACTTGGCGGTCAGGCCGGCGTAGTAGCTGGTGCCGCAGGCCAGGATCAGCAGGGAATCGATGTCCTTGAAGATCTTGTAGGCGTCGTCGCCGAACAGCTCGGGCGTGATGGCCTCGATGTCCTGCAGCGTATCGCCCACGGCGCGCGGCTGCTCGAAGATTTCCTTCTGCATGTAGTGGCGGTACGGGCCCAGTTCGGCCGCGCCGGTGTGCACGTGCACGGTGTGCACTTCACGGTCCACGCTCTTGCCGTTGGCGTCCACGATCCAGACGCGCGACAGCTGCAGGTCGACGACGTCGCCGTCTTCCAGGTAGATGATCTGGTCGGTCGTGCCGGCCAGCGCCAGCGCGTCGGAGGCCAGGAAGTTCTCGTTCTGGCCCACGCCCACCACCAGGGGCGAACCCTGGCGGGCGCCGACCACGCGGTGCGGTTCGTCGCGGCAGAACACGGCGATGGCGTAGGCGCCATGCAGGCGGCGCACGGCGTTCTGCACGGCTTCGAACAGGTCGCCGGCGTACAGGTGGTTGACCAGGTGCGCGATCACTTCGGTATCGGTCTGGCTTTCGAAGACGTAGCCCACGGCCTGCAGCTCGGCGCGCAGTTCGTCGTGGTTTTCGATGATGCCGTTGTGCACCAGCGCGATGCGCGGTTCGTCGTTGCCCAGGCGCGAGAAGTGCGGGTGGGCGTTGTGCGTGGCCGGCACGCCGTGCGTGGCCCAACGGGTGTGGGCGATGCCCGTGAAGCCCTGGACGTGGTCCTGGGCCACCTGATCGGCCAATTCGGCCACGCGCTGCGTGCTGCGCGTGCGGCGCAGATGGCCGTCAGCGTACACGGCGACGCCGCAGGAGTCGTAACCCCGGTATTCCAGCCGCTTGAGGCCTTCGACGAGGATCGGGGTGATGTCGCGCTGAGCGACGGCGCCAACAATGCCACACATGGGAGAGACTCCTGAAAGTTCGAGTACGGAACGCATTGTGCGCGCACCCTAAAGAAATTTGATTTCTTTATCTGCTCATATTTGACAGTTTATTTACTTACCCATTTGTGATTAAATAATATTTCACCAATGTGTTTTCAATGAATTAATTATTCAAAACACCATGCCAACCCCGCCCAATGCCCTGCCCGAGCTGGATGATCTGGACCTGCGCATCCTGGAACAGCTGCAAGAAGACAATTCGCTGACCAACCAGGACCTGGCCTTGCGGGTGCATGCATCGCCCCCGACCTGCCTGCGGCGGGTCCGGCGGCTGGTGGAAGAGGGGGTCATCGAACGCCAGGTGGCCATCCTGGCCGCCGACAAGCTGGGCAGCACGCTGACCGCCATCGTCGAGATCACGCTGGATGTGCAGGCGGCCGAAAGCCTGGACGCCTTCGAACAGACGCTGCTGACCGAACCGGCCGTGCTGCAATGCTATCGGGTGTCGCCTGGCCCGGATTTCGTGGTGATCGCCCAGGTGAAAGACATGCCCGCCTACCACGCGCTGGCGCATCGCGCCTTCACCGCGCACGCCAACGTGCGCAACGTGCGCACGTTCTTCTCGGTGCACCGGGCCAAGTTTGAAACACGGATCGATCTGCAGCGTTAAGCAGAATCCGACGCAATAACGTCCGAATCACTAGTGAATACGCCGTTCTCGGTGCTTGGCAGAAGACAATTGGCAACATTCCGGCGAAAGACGCCAGACGGTCCCGGACGGAGTATTCGTTGCAGAAACATGCCACCCCATATCTCGATATGATTGCGACGCACCTCAATGCCCCTTACGGCCTGGTGGTGCAAACGGCCCACATCATCGCTGCGTTACGTTCCAGCGACCTGTCATCGGTGCCCGGCGATGCACTCGTGAAAGAGCTACTGGCAGGCATGTTCATCGAATTGGAGCCTGAATGCATCGGCAGAGCCTGCTTCGAAGCGGGTGTCCGACTCGAAGAAGCGGAAGCGTTGTATCAACAAGCCCGTACGGAATTCGGGTTGCCCAAGGCGGTACGCTGGGAAGCCGCGATGGAAGGGGTGCTGTGAAGTGGGTAACCGACTTTCGACGGACCTCCACACTTCGGGATCTGCAATACGCGCAGATGGCCCTTGCACGTCAAAGGCGTTCCACTTCTTGATGTCGCACGCCTAACGGCCAGCCCGCGCACCCAGCAGCCGCTCGAACTGCGCCAGATACCGATTGCCCATCTTCTGCACGTCATGCTCGTTGCGCACGTAGTCGTATGCGCGGTCGGTGATTTCCTGGCGGAAGGCCGCGTCGTCCAGGCAGCGCGCCATGCCTTGGGCCATGGCGTGGAAATCCGCCACCGCGCACAGCACGCCGCGGCCGTCGGCCAGGCTTTCCTTCAGGCCGCCGGCATCGGTGGACACCACCGGCACGCGCTGCAGGAAGGCGTCCAGCACGCTGCTGCCCAGGGCTTCTTCCTCGGAGCTCATGACGAACACATCCAGGATGCTGTAGAAGTCCTCGACGCCCTTGCGAAAGCCCGCGAAGCGATAGACGTCTTCGATGCCCAGCAGCCGCGCTTCGTCGCGCGCCTGCTGTTCGCGGTCGCCGCCGGCGCCGAAATGCAGGAAGACGAAGTCGCGGCGCGTCTTGGCCAGCTCGCCCACGGCGCGCACCAGCGTCACCGGGTCCTTGTCGCGGATCAGCGCGGCCGACGTGGCCATGACCTTCTTGCCGTCCAGGTCGAATTCACGCACCAGCGCGGCAACATTTTCCTGGTTGATCACATGCGGCTCAACCGCGCTGCGGATGATGACCGGGTCCAGCCCCAGCCGGCGCGGCTCGCTGGCGGCCATGTCGCTGATGGCCACGAACAGGTCAGTGTGGCGCCACTTGAAGCCGGTCTTCCATTCCTCGCCCGGCTTGACCACGAACGAGGTGCGGCGTGAAAACACCACCGGACGGCGGTGCAGCCACTTGGTCAGCACCGCCCAGGTGATGGTGTTGGCCGTCTGGGCGTGGATGATGTCGTATCCCTTGCCCTGCGATGCCAGAAAGCGCAGCTGGGCCGGCACGTTGCGGCAGGTATGCGCCACGAAGCCTTCCTGGCGTACGCGCTCGGCCAGCGGGCCGCCTTCGCGGCACAGCACTTCGACCTGGTGGCCGGCATTGCGGAACGCGCGCATGCAATACAGCGTCTGGCGTTCGCCGCCGCGCCAACCTTTCTCGAAGTTGAGCTGCAGGATCTTCATGCGCGGCCGATGCCCGAATACTCGAAGCCCAGGGCGCGCACGTCGGCCGGCGTGTAGAGGTTGCGGCCGTCCAGAATCAACGGTGTCTTGAGCAGCGCTTTGACGCGATCGAAGTCGGGCGCGCGAAACACCTTCCATTCGGTGGCGATCAACAGCGCGTCGGCGCCGTCCAGCGCATCGTACATGTCGGTGGCGAAGCTCACGCCAGGCTGGCCCACCAGCACGCGGGCGGCCTCGTGCATGGCCACCGGGTCATAGGCGCGCACGGTGGCGCCGCGGCGCGTCAGTTCGGCAATGATGGTCAGGCTGGGCGCTTCGCGCATGTCGTCGGTATTGGGCTTGAACGACAGGCCCCACAAGGCGAACTTGCGGCCACGCAGGTCTTCGCCGTAGTGCTGCACCAGCTTTTCCGACAAGCGGAACTTCTGCGCGTGGTTGGCGGCCTCGGCCGCTTCGATGACGCGCATCGGCAGGCGGTTCTCGGCGGCGGTGTTGACCAGCGCCTGCACGTCCTTGGGGAAGCACGAGCCGCCATAGCCCGCGCCGGGGTACAGGAAGTGGTAGCCGATGCGGGGGTCCGCACCAATGCCGCGGCGCACCTGCTCGATGTCGGCGCCCAGCGCTTCGGCCAGGTTGGCCATCTCGTTCATGAACGAAATCCGGGTGGCCAGCATCGCGTTGGCGGCGTACTTGGTCAGTTCGGCCGACCGCACGTCCATCACCATCAGGCGGTCATGGGTACGCTGGAACGGTTCGTAGATACGGCGCATGATGCCGACGGTGTAGTCGTCGTCGGCGCCGACGATGACCCGGTCCGGGCTCATGAAGTCGTTGATCGCCGCGCCTTCCTTCAGGAATTCGGGGTTGGACGCCACGCTGAACGGCACCTGCACGCCGCGTGCGGCCAGCTCCTGCTCGATCACCGCGCGCACCTTGTCGGCGGTGCCGACCGGCACCGTGGACTTGTCCACGACCAGCTTGCGGCTGGTCATGTGGCGCGCAATATTGCGGGCGGCGGCCAGCACGTATTTCAGGTCGGCCGAGCCGTCCTCGCCCGGGGGGGTGCCCACGGCGATGAACTGCACGTCGCCAAAGGCCACGCTCTGGGCCACGTCGTCGGTGAAATGCAGGCGGCCGGCCTGCACGTTGCGCCGGACCAGGTCTTCCAGACCGGGTTCATAGATGGGGATGCCCCCCTGGCGCAGCAGGGCGATCTTGGCCGCATCCACGTCCAGGCACATGACATCGTTGCCCATGTCGGCCAGGCACGCTCCCGACACCAACCCCACGTAACCGGTACCCACGACCGTGATCTTCATGCCTGAACGCCTTAAAAATAGGTAATCGTTGCGCCGGGCATTGCAGACCCGGCGCCGGCGGCCATTATAGAAGCCGCCGGGCCGTCGGGTCTGGCGCGCCCTAGATGGCCCGCAGCTTGTTGAAGCGGACCGTGTTCACGACCACCGCCAGGGCGGCGCAGATCGTGCCCAGCACCAGGGCCAGCCCGGGGCCGTGCGCGGCGCTGACACTGAAGGCGATCGCCACCAGCGCAGTGCCGAAGCTCTGGCCGAACACCCGGGTGGTGGCCTGCAGGCCACCCGCCGCGCCACTGCGCGCACGCGGCGCCGCCGACAGCATGGCGCGATTGTTCGGGGTCTGGAAAAAGCCGAAGCCCACACCCGCCACGAACATGCCGGCAATGATCGGCACGTTGCCCACGGACGCCGGCAGGGCCGCCAGCCACAGCATGCCGATGACCATGCCGGTCGCCCCCACGCCGCTCAGCGTGGCGGCGGAATAGCGGTCGGACAGGCGCCCGGCCACCGGTGCGATCAGGGCCGTGCCCACCGGCCAGGCCCCCATCAGCAGGCCCACCTCAAGGTAGGGCCGGCCCAGCACCTGCTGGAAATAGAACGGCAACGATACGTAGGACGCCATCTGCGCGGCAAAGGTGCAGGCCGACGCCCCGACGGCGAAGGCCAATTGCCGGATTCGCAGCAGGTCCACCGGCACCAGCGGCGCGGGCTGGCGGCTGGCCCGGCGCACCAGCACCATGCCGGCCACCACCGAGATCGCCACCAGGCCGATGCCCCGCAGCAAGTCCTGCCCCATCATGTCGATGCCCGAAATGAACACGCCCAGCGTCGCCATGCAGAGCAGGGCGCTGACCCAGTCCAGCCGCACGTCGTTGCGCGGCACCTCGGGCAGATGGCGCAGGCCGAACATGGCCAGCACGCAGATCGGCAGGTTGACCGCGAAAATCCAGGGCCACGGCGCCACCGACAGGATGGCCGAGCCGATGGTGGGCCCCAGCACCGACATCACCGCCACCGTAGTGGCGTTGATGCTGATGCCCCGGCCCAGCATTTTCAGGGGATAGATATTGCGCACCAGCCCGCCGAACAGGCACATCAGCGTGGCCGCCCCCACGCCCTGAAACACCCGCGCCAGCGTCAGCTGCAGCAGCGAACCGGCCAGCGCGCAGCCCAGCGACGCCAGGGTGAACAGCACCAGCCCGAACGTGAACATGCGGCGAAAGCCGATGCGTTCGGCCAGCGCCGACAGGGGTAGCAGCATCATCACCACCGCCAGGTTGTAGGCGTTGACCACCCACACGGCCTGCGCGGGCGACGCGTTCAGGTCGGCCGCGATGGTGGGCAGGGCCACATTGGCGATGGTGGTGTCCAGGACCGACAGGCTGATGCCGGTCATCACGGTGGCCGCCGCCCAGTAGCGGCGAGGTACCGGCAGGCCGTCGGGCGCGGCGGGCTTGGCGCCGCCGCCCGACGCCTCGGACGCCTGTGGCGTCACGACTTCTTGACCGGCCGTTGCCAACCGTCGATGGTGACCTGCTTGGCGCGCGACACGGTCAGCTTGTCGGCCGGCGCATCGCGGGTCAGGGTGGTGCCGGCGCCCAGGGTCGCGCCGCGGCCCACGCGCACCGGGGCCACCAGTTGCGTGTCCGAGCCGATGAAGGCGTCGTCTTCGATGACGGTGCGGTGCTTGTTCACGCCGTCGTAGTTGCAGGTGATGGTGCCCGCGCCCACGTTGACGCGTGCGCCGATGGTGGCGTCGCCGATGTAGGCCAGGTGATTGGCCTTGCTGTCCGCGCCCAGCACGCTTTTCTTGATCTCGACGAAGTTGCCGACATGGCTGCGGTCGCCGAGTTCAGCGCCGGGGCGCAGGCGGGCATACGGGCCCACGCGGGCATCGCCGCCCACCTGGGCCTCTTGCAGATGGCTGTAGGCCTCGATCTGCGTCCCCGCGCCCACGCTCACGTCGCGCAGCACGCAGTGCGGGCCCACGCGCACGCCATCGGCCAGCGTGACCTTGCCTTCGAACACGCAGCCCACGTCAATGAACACATCGCGGCCGCAGGTCAGCGAGCCGCGCACGTCGAAACGCGCCGGGTCGGCCAGCGTCACGCCGGCTTCCAGCTGGCGGCGGGCCTGCTCGCCCTGCCAGCGGCGTTCCAGCTCGGCCTGCTGCACACGGCTGTTCACGCCCAGCGTCTCCCAGGACGCGCCCGGCTGGGCCGCGCCCACCGGCACGCTGTCAGTCACGGCCAGGCCCACGACGTCGGTCAGGTAGTACTCGCCCTGGGCATTGTTGTTGTCGATGCGCGAAAGCCAGTCTTTCAGCCTGGCGGTCGGCGCGGCCAGGATGCCGGTGTTGACTTCCTTGATGGCGCGTTCGGCGTCCGAGGCATCCTTGTGCTCGACGATGCGGCAGACATTGCCGGCGGCGTCACGCACGATGCGGCCATAGCCGGTGGAATCGGCCAGCACTTCGGTCAGCACCGCGGCGCCGTCGCCCCGCGCGTCCAACAGGCGGCGCAGCGTTTCGGGCTGCACCAGCGGCACGTCGCCATAGAGCACCAGCGTCACGTCGTCCTTGCCGTCGCCTTCGAGCAGCAGCGGCACCGCCTGCTGCACCGCATGGCCCGTACCCTGCTGCGGCTGCTGCAACGCGAATTGCAGGTCGTCCTGGCCACCGAAGGCCTGCTTGACCCGGTCGGCGCCATGGCCGACCACCACGATGACGCGGGCGGGTTCCAGTTGGCGGGCGCTGTCCAGCACGTGGGCCAGCATCGGCTTTCCGGCCAGGGTGTGGAGCACTTTGGGAAGGTCGGACTGCATGCGCTTGCCCAGTCCGGCGGCGAGAATCACTACATTAAGCATAAGTTCTGACGTGTTGGAATCGATCGGGGCGGCACCGCGCCGCCCCAAATCGGGATTGAAAGATCAGGGCTTGCCGTCGGCAGGCCCCGTGTTCTTGGTTGCCGCCTTCGACGCGGCCGGCTTGCGTGCGGCCTTCTTGGCGGGTGACTTCGCAGCGGGCTTGGCGGCCGCCTTGGCCGTCGGCGCGGCGGCAGCCTGCGAGCCGCCGGCCTTGCCCTTGGGTGCATTGCCTGCGTCCGGCGCGGCGCCGGGCATCGACGCGGCCGTGGCAGCGGCAATCTGGTTGAACTGCTGCTGCAGCAGATCCCACCACGCCTTGGAGGCCGATTGCGCTGCCGCGCCCATCTGTTCGGTCATGCCGGGCTGGGCGTCGGCCCCCGCCGCCGAATCGGTCTTAGCATCGGCGGCCTTGGCATCGGCGGGCTTGGCTTCGGCCGCCTTGGTCGGTGCGCTCCTGGCCGCTGCCGGTGCCGGCTTCAGGCCCAGCACCACCTCCAGGGGCGAGGCCGCGCCGCTTTCACGCAGCGCGCCCAGATCCATGTTGGCCGCCGAATCGACAAAGGCGCGCAAGGTGCTGATGGTGGAACGCTGCACTTCCATGCCCTGGATCGTGCTGGACAGCATCGACAGGTTCATGCGCAGCCAGTTTTCCACCGACCGCAGCTCGGCGATACGGCGGTCCAGGTCTTCCAGGTTCATGGGCGGCGCCATCGGCAGGCTGCTCGCCAGCCCGCCCGGGCCGGTCAGGCCGGCCCATGCCTGGCGCATCATTTCCATGCTGGCCAGCAGCGGGTTGCCCGACAGGTCGGAATGCTGGCCCATGCCGGGTAGGACGAACGGATTGCTGTGTTGGTCGCTCATTCCTGGTCTCCCCATAGATCGCAAAGGGCTGCCGGCCGGGATGCCTTACCCCGGCAGCAGCTGATTATTCTCCACTCGCACGTGGTCGCCGGATGCAAACGCGAACGGCTGGGCGCTGCGGAATTGGCGCGCGCTGCCGTCGTTCATGCGTACCGTGAGCTCGTAGTGCGTCACCGTTTGTTGCTGTCTGATATTACGCTCAACTTCACGGCCTGCCAAAGCGCCGCCCACCGCGCCCAGCACGGTCAGCGCGGTCTTGCCGTTGCCGCCGCCGAACTGGTTGCCGACCACGCCGCCCACCGCACCGCCGGCGATGGTGCCGACCAGATGGTCGCTATTGTCCTTGACCGGCACTTGCACCTGACGGATGGTCTCGACCACGCCGCAGGTGTGGCAGGCCTGCGCCGGCGGCTGCGTCGCGGGCGCGGCAGGACGGCCCTGGGGCTGCGCCTGGGCGGTGGGCTGGCGGGCCGCCTGCACGGGCGCGCCGGGCTGGGTGGGCGCCAGATTCGCCCCTTCGGGGCCGGCCTGGGCCACGGCGGGGTCCTCGGGGTGCGGCGTGGCCGATGGGGTCGGCAGCCAGCCCATCACGGCGGCAACGCCCACCGAGCACATGACGATGACGGCGATCGCGGCGGCCCCGACCAGCGGATGCAGGGCGCGGCGGGAAGATTGGGTCGGATTCGAATTCATGACGATGCTCCATCGTTGCTAACCGGCAGTGGTATAGCACCCGGACGCGGTATCGGCATGTTGCGATGGTGACGCTTCTTTGCCGCATTTCCGGCCTTGGACAGCCCCGTCCATTCGTGGACAATAGGCGCATGGATTCCATTACCTTGCCCCAGATCGAAGCGGCCATCAACTATTGGCGCAACGTCTCGCCGTCGGTCGGCGACGAATCGCGCCTCTGCCCCGAGGCCGCCGCGCTGGCCGCCCCCTATGCGTTGATGATCATTTCGCACCGCCGCGACATCCCTGCCGCCGAACTCAGCGACAAGGCGCGCGCCGCGCTGGCCGGCTGGGTGGCCGCAGGCGGCAGCGACTAGCCTGCGGGGCCCCGCAGGCCCCAGGCGGGAGGCCAGCCCGCCCCCTTTGCCAGCACCGTGCCGATCAGCCCTTGAGCAGGGCCTGGATATCGTGCACCAGGGCGTCCACCCCAATGTTGTTGTTGGCCAGCACCCGCGATTCGCCCTTGCCGTCCAGCAGGTAGAACGCCGCGGTGTGGTCCATCGTGTAGTTGCCGTCCTTGGTGGGCGCCTTGGCGTAATACGCCTTGAACGCCGCCGCGGCCTTCTTCACCTGGTCGGGCGTGCCGGTCAAACCCAGAAATCGCGGGTCGAATGCCGTTACGTATTGCTTGAGCACCTCGGGGGTGTCGCGCTCCGGGTCCACGGTGATCAGCAGCACCTGAACGCGGTCGGCGTCAGGCCCCAGTTTCTTCATCACTTCGGTCAATTCGGCCAGCGACGTCGGGCAGACGTCCGGGCACTGCGTGAAGCCGAAGAACACCACCACGACCTTGCCGGCAAAGTCCTGCAACTGGCGCGTCTTGCCGTTGTAGTCCGACAGTTCAAGCCCGCGGCCCAGCTGCGTGCCGCTGATGTCGCTGCCCTTGAAGGCGGGTGCATTGTCGCCGCAGGCGGCCAGGGCGGCGGTGAAAGCGGCGGCCGTGGCCAGGCGCAAGGCCAGGCGCCGGCTGGCGGAAAATACGGACATCGACAACCTCCAGGGGGTCAGCGCAGCAGGGCGACCCAGTGGTCCACCAGCAGGGCGCCGAACAGCAGCGCCAGGTAGAGAATGGAAAAACGGAACATGCTGCGCGCCAGCTCGTCGCTGTAGGCGCGGTACAGCCGCCAGGCGTACGAGACGAACATGCCGCCCAGCACCAGCGCCGACACCAGGTACAGCACGCCGCTCATGCGGATCGCGTAGGGCAAGAGCGTGGTGGCAAGCAGCGCGATGCTGTAGAGCAGGATATGCAGGCGGGTGAACTGCTGGCCGTGCGTGACGGGCAGCATCGGCAGGCCGGCCTTGGCGTAATCATGGTTGCGGTACAGCGCCAGCGCCCAGAAGTGCGGCGGCGTCCAGATGAAGATGATCAGCACCAGCACCCAGGCTTCGGCCGGCACCGAGTCGGCCACCGCCGCCCAGCCCAGGGCCGGCGGCATGGCGCCCGACAGGCCGCCGATGACGATGTTCTGCGGGGTGCGCGGCTTGAGGATGATGGTGTAGATCACGGCATAGCCGACGAACGTGGCGAAGGTCAGCCACATGGTCAGCGGGTTGACCAGGGTGTACAGCACGAACATGCCCGCGCCGCCCAGCAGGCCCGACAGGCTCAGCACCTGGAAAGCCGAAATGGTGCCGCGCGCCGTGGCGCGCCGCGCCGTGCGCAGCATGCGGGCGTCGACTTCCTGCTCGATCAGGCAATTGATGGCGAACGCGGCCGCGGCCAGCAGCCAGATGCCGATGGTGCCGAACACCACCCGGCGCATGTCCGGCACGCCCGGGACGGCGAGAAACATGCCAATCACCGCACAAAACACCGCCAACTGCGTGACGCGCGGCTTGGTGAGTACGAAGTATTGGCGGAACAATCCGGTTTGGGGAGCGGCAAGACTGGTCATCATGGACCCTATTTTAAACGCGCACCGAATTGGGGCCGTAGCCCCCGGCTGGCGGCTGCCCGGCCGTGGCCAATCGCACCATCAGCACCACCGCGGCCAGGGTCAAACCCGCCGCCCCGCCGTTGTGCAACACGGCGATCAGAAGCGGCCACTGGAAGAAGATGGTGGTCAGGCCGGTCAGCAGCTGGGCGCCCAGCAGCGCCAGCATCAAGGTGGCCGGCCCGCGCAGCCCGGGTTCGGCCCGCAGGCGCCAGGCCAGGATGCCCAGGTAGACGAACACGACGAAGGCGAAATTGCGGTGCACCCAATGGATGGCCGTCAGCGCCGGCTGCGAAATCATTTCGCCGGACGGCAGTTCGCCCAGGCCCCGGATGATCGAATAACCGCCATGGAAATCCATATCCGGCACCCATTTGCCGTGGCACATGGGGAAATCCATGCAGGCCAGCGCGGCATAGTTGGTACTGACCCAGCCGCCCAGGGTCACCTGGATCAGCAGCAGTAAAAAGCCCCCCACCACCCAGGGCTTGAAGCGCGCGGCCGCGGCCGCCACGGCCAGGTGCGGGCGTTCGCGCGCCGACAGCCAGGTCATCAGCGCCAGCACCGACAGGCCGAATACCAGGTGCGCCGTCACGACGGCGGGCATGAGCTTGTGTGTCACGGTCCAGGCGCCGAACGCGCCCTGCACGCAGACGGCCACCAGCGTGGTCACGGCCAGGGCCGGCGAGCGGCCCAGTTCGCGGCGGTAACGCCAGGCCATGTAGACGATGGCGATGATCAGCATGCCCAGGATGGTGCCGACATAGCGGTGGATCATCTCGATCCAGGCCTTGGACAGCGTGACCGGGCCGAACGGCATCGCCTGCGACGCCTGATGGATGTCGCCCATGGCACCCAGCGGGGTCACCTTGCCATAGCAGCCGGGCCAGTCCGGGCAGCCCAGCCCCGAATCCGTCAGGCGCACGAAGGCGCCGAACATGATCAGGTCCAGCGTCAGGAACCAGGTGAAGAATACGAGCTTGCGATACCGCGCTTTGATGCGTTCCATGGAATTCAACTAAAGACTAAATCAACCGATGCGCGAGTTATAGACCAGCTTGCTGATGTCCTTGCGCACCTTCACCCCGTCGGCGTCGGCGGGATATTGCATCATCAGATTGCCCAGGGGATCGACCACCCAGATCGGCGCCTGCAGGCCGGGCTGTCCGGCCGCGGCGTCGCGCGCCAGCAGGTAGCGCGCCAGCTGGTCCGGATCGGCGCGCAGCATGATCGTGCCCTTGTAGGCTTCCAGCACCTTGTCCGGCACCGGCGCGTCGTCGGTGATGAACCATACGCGCGCCAGCCGGTCGACGTTCTTGCCCTGGCTGGCGTGCGTGTTGCGGGTGATGTAGAGCTTGCGGGCGCAGCTTTCCGGGCAGGCCGCGCCGTCGGCCGCCACCAGCAGCCACTTGCCTTTCAGGCTTTGCAGGTCGAAGGGCTTGCCGTCCAGCGTGGTCAGCTTGAGCGCCTCGGGTGCCGGCATGGGGCGCTGCGGTGTCACCAATTCGCCGTAGTTGCTAGCGTCTTCGGGCCACCACTGCGGATTCATGTAGACAACGAACGCCGCCACGATGGGCGCCAGCGAGCACAGGAACACCAGCACCATCGGCACCAGCGAACGCTTGGCGGGTTTGGAAGAAGTCAGGTCGCGAGCCACGTTTTTTATGAGTCCTGTTGTGGTGAAAACCGGGCGGTCAGGCCGCCGTATCCTTGGCCGCGCGTTGGCGCATGCGCTTGATGGCGCCCCCCAGCACCACCAGCCAGGCGATGGCGGCGAACAAGGCAAACGAAAACCACTGCACTGCGTAGAACGTGTTCTTCTGGAAGTCCACCGACGGCTCGGGCCAGTCGTGTACCAGGGCATCGTTTTCACCGGAGCCGAACTGGCTCACCACGGTAGGCAAGAGTGTCAGGCCGGTAGCCTTGGCGTAGGCGTCCAGCGGCAGGTTCTGCACCTGCGGCACGGCGCCGCCGGCCACCGGCAAGGTAGCCGGCAGGGCGGACGTATCGTTGTTGCCCAATGACCAGATTTCGAACATGCGCGGCACGCGCTCGGACAGCTCGCCCTTGATGGTCTGGTCGCCCTGCGGCGTGGCTGGCAGCGTCGGCTCGCCCTGGCCCTGGATCACCCGCGGCAGCCAGCCGCGCAGCACCAGCACGGCGCTGCGGCTGGGGCCATCGAGCAGCAACGGCGTGGCCAGCCAATAGCCCGGACGGCCCTCGTAGTTGCGGTTGTCCAGCAGTACACTGAATTGCGGCAACCACGTCCCGGTGGCCTGCGCCACGCGCCAGGGCTTCAGGTCGCCCGGCGCGGTCGTCGGCGACAGCGCCAGCGGCGCTTGCTTGCGGCCGGCTTCGATAGCCGCCAGAATGGCGCGTCGCTCATCGGCGCGCCGCAATTGCCACTGGCCCAACGACGTCAGGATCACCACGGCGATCCCAAGCAGAAGTAAAGCGGCTACGGTGTAGCGAGTCGAATGCGGTCGGGCCATTTGTCTTCAATAACTCTGATTTGTCCGGAGACCATCA
Organism: Achromobacter sp. DH1f; assembly: GCF_000633435.1. NCBI lineage: Bacteria > Pseudomonadati > Pseudomonadota > Betaproteobacteria > Burkholderiales > Alcaligenaceae > Achromobacter > Achromobacter sp. DH1f. Next base: position 219,225 of record NZ_AYMF01000029.1, read on the forward strand.
TGCGCGTTTTCGTCGTTCTGGCCTTCATCGGTATCCTGGCCAGTCTGGCATCCGCCCTGGTCTACCTGATGCGGGACAAAGGCACTACCAGCCGCACGGTCAATGCGCTGACGGTGCGCATCGGCCTGTCGGTGGCCCTGTTCCTGTTCGTGCTGTTCGCCCACCACATGGGCTGGATCGAAAGTACCGGTTTTAGATAGGCCAACCCCCAGCCGGTTCCCGGATGCCAGGCGGTTGCACCGCCCGGCCAGCCGTATTGGAACACGGACCGCCCTTGTGCGAAGGGCGAGACCCGCGGCGCCGGTTTTTGCCGGCGGCCCGCAAGCCTCGCCCCGTTCAGCCGATCGGCCCAGGCCCGGCAACGCCGGACCCGTCCCTTAGAACCAGTAGACGAACAGATACAGGCCCAGCCACACCACGTCCACGAAGTGCCAGTACCAGGCGGCGCCTTCGAAGCCGAAGTGATGGTCGGCCGTGAAGTGGCCGCGCATCAGGCGAATCAGGATGACCGTCAGCATCGTGGCGCCCAGGATCACGTGGAACCCGTGAAAGCCGGTCAGCATGTAGAACAGCGAACCATAGGCGCCCGAATTGAACTTGAGGTTCAGCTCGGTATAGGCGTGGTGGTATTCGGCGGCCTGACAGGCCACGAAGATGAAGCCCAGGATCACGGTGGCGGCCAGCCAGAACATGGTCTTGCCGCGGTGGTTTTCACGCAGCGCGTGGTGGGCGATGGTGAGGGTCACGCCCGAGCTGAGCAGCAGCGCGGTGTTGATCGTGGGCAGCCAGAAGGGGCCGACGGTCTGGAAGTGCTCGACCACGCCGGCCGGGCCGAAGTTGGGCCACACGGCCTGGAAGTCGGGCCACAGCATCAGGCGGTGGTCCATGTCGCCCAGCCACGGCGTGGTGATGGTGCGCACGTACCAGAGGGCGCCGAAGAACGCCGCGAAGAACATCACTTCCGAGAAGATGAACCAGCTCATGCCCCAACGGTACGAACCGTCGATGCGCTTGCTGTTCATGCCGGCTTCGGATTCCTGGATGGCGTCGCCGAACCAGTAGTACAAGATGACGATCAGCGCGACGAAACCCACCAGGACCGACCATTTGGCCCAGCTGACGCCGTTGATCCAGCCCGCGGCGCCCAGGCCCATGAGCAGCAGCGCCACGGCCGTGCGCACGGGGTGCCCCGAGTCGGCGGGCACGAAGTAGTACGGTGCCTCTTTTCCTTGAACCGAGTGGCTTGCACTCATGGCTTTCTCCCTGGTACTGATTTATAGAATTAAGTGATTCAAGTCAGGCTGGATACGGCCCAACGCACAATTAACACCAGCACGGTCACGAAGATGGCCGCCGCCAACAACCCCGCCACGATCACATGGACCGGATTGAGCCGGGCGCTGTCCTCGCGGTAGCCTGCGCCCTTGCGGACACCGAAAAACCCCCACGCCACCGCCTTCATCGTCTGAAGAAAGCTCAGCTTGCGCTGGGCGGATTCGCGCAGGTCATCGCTCATGGCTAGCCGCCGACGGCCTTGCCCGTCAACAGCGCCGACCCGCGGAATACGGTCCAGGCAAACACGGCAATGACGAATACCAGCAGAATCAGTCCTGCGATCTTGTTGCGACGGCGCTGCTCGGGTGTCATTGCTATGCTGCCTGTTGCGTTGTAGGGGTCGGACTTACTTGACTTCGGGCGGCGTCTCGAAGGTATGGAACGGGGCCGGCGACGGCACGGTCCATTCCAGCCCTTCGGCGCCTTCCCACGGCTTGGCCGAGGCGACTTCGCCCTTGCCCATGTAGCAGCGCAGCACCGCCCACAGGAAGATCAGCTGCGACAGGCCGAACCAGAAGGCGCCGATGGTGGCGATCTGGTGGAACGTCGTGAACTGCGCGGCGTAGTCGGCATAGCGGCGCGGCATGCCCGCCAGGCCCAGGAAGTGCATCGGGAAGAAAGTCACGTTGAACGAGATCAGCGTCGACCAGAAATGCAGCTTGCCCAGCTTTTCGCTGTACATGCGGCCGGTCCACTTGGGCACCCAGTAATAGGTGCCGGCAAACAGCGCGAACAGCGAACCGGCCACCAGCACGTAGTGGAAGTGCGCCACCACGTAGTAGGTGTCGTGCACCTGGATGTCGATGGGGGCCACCGACAGGATCAGGCCGGTAAAGCCGCCCATGGTGAACACGAAGATGAAGCCGATCGAGAACAGCATCGGCGTCTCGAACGTCATGGACCCGCGCCACATGGTGGCGACCCAGTTGAACACCTTCACCCCGGTCGGGATGGAAATGAGCATGGTGGCGTACATGAAGTACAGCTGCCCGGTCACCGGCATGCCCGTCGTGAACATGTGGTGCGCCCACACGATGAACGACAGCACGGCGATCGACGCGGTGGCGTACACCATCGAGGCGTAGCCGAACAGCTTCTTGCGGGCGAAGGCGGGCACGATGGCCGACACGATGCCAAACGCCGGCAAGATCATGATGTAGACCTCGGGGTGCCCGAAGAACCAGAACACGTGCTGGTACAGCACCGGGTCGCCGCCGGCCGCGGCGTTGAAGAAGCCCGTGCCGAAGTGGCGGTCGGTCAGCACCATGGTGATGGCCGCGGCCAGCACCGGCATCACGGCCAGCAGCAGGAACGCGGTGATCAGCCAGGTCCAGCAGAACAGCGGCATCTTCATCAGCGTCAGGCCGGGCGCGCGCATGTTCAGCACGGTCACGATGATGTTGATGGCGCCCATGATGGACGAGGCGCCCATGATGTGCATGGCGAAGATGGCCAGGTCCATGCCCGGGCCCATCTGCAGCGACAGCGGCGCATACAGCGTCCAGCCGGCGGCGGTGGCGCCGCCCGGCACGAAGAACGAGGCGGTCAGCATGATCGCAGCCACCGGCAGCAGCCAGAAGCTGAAGTTGTTCATGCGCGCGAACGCCATGTCGGACGCGCCGATCTGCATCGGGATCATCCAGTTCGCAAAGCCCACGAAGGCCGGCATGATGGCGCCGAACACCATGATCAGGCCGTGCATCGTGGTGAACTGGTTGAACAATTCGGGGCGGAAGAACTGCAGGCCCGGCTCGAAGAGCTCGGTGCGCAGCAGCAATGCCAGCGTGCCGCCCTCGAGCAGCATGACGAACGAGAAGATGAGATACATCGTCCCGATGTCTTTGTGGTTCGTGGCGAAAAGCCAGCGGCGCCAGCCGGTCGGCATGGCGTGGTGGTGGTCATCGTGACCGTGGCCGTGGCCCGGCGACACGTGGTCTACAGTGACGCTGCTCATGATGGACTCCTTCCTGCTGAGTGCCGGCCCCGTTCCACGGAACCGGCAGGGTATCTCTAACTAAACGGAACCAGCTCTGACGATGGGAAAACGCGGCGCGCTCAACGCGCGGCCGCGACATCCTTCGGCATCACTGTCGGGTCCTGCCCCTTGCCGGCATTGCTCCAGGCATGGCGCGTATAGCTGATGACCGCGGCGATTTCGACATCATTGAGCACGGGTCCGAACGCCGCCATGGCGGTGCCGGGCTTGCCCTTCAGCACGGTGTTGATCTGGCCAGCCTTCGGGCCGAGAACAACCTTGTCTCCGTCGAGCGCGGGGAAGCTGCCCGGAATGCCCTTGCCGTTGGCCTGGTGACAGGCCACGCAATTGGCGGCGAAGACCTTCTCGCCACGGGCAACCAGTTCGGCTTCCGTCCACTCTTTATTGGGATCGTCGGCGTTTGCCGCCATCTTCTTCTTTTCGTCTTCGACCCACTTATCGTAGTCGGCCTGCGCCAGGACTTCCACGACGATGGGCATGAAGGCGTGGTCCTTGCCGCAGAGTTCTGCGCATTGGCCACGGTAGATCCCGGGCTTTTCAGCACGGAACCAGGCATCGCGCAGGAAGCCGGGGATGGCATCCTGCTTGACGCCGAAATCGGGAATCATCCAGGAGTGGATGACGTCGGCCGCGGTGAGGACGACGCGGACCTTCTTGTCGACGGGCACCACCATGTGGTTGTCCGTTTCCATGAGGTAGAACTCGCCCTTGGGCTCGCGGTTCTCGATCTGGGCGCGCGGCGTCGACAGCGTAGCGAGGAACTTGATGCCGGCGGCGGAGCCATCGAGATATTCGTAGCCCCACTTCCATTGGTAGCCGGTGACCTTGACGGTGAGATCGGCGCTGGAAGTGTCTTTCATGGCGACGACCGTCTTGGTGGCCGGCAGCGCCATGGCGATGACGATGATGAAGGGGATGACCGTCCAGGCCACTTCCACGCCTAGATGTTCGTGGAAGGTCGCCGGCTTGTGGCCGCGGGACTTTCGATGCGCCCAGATGGAGTAGAACATCACTCCGAAGACGCCGACGAAAATCACGATACAGATCGTGAGCAGCATCCAGTGCAGCCACATGACATCACGCGTGATCTGCGTGACGCCTTCGTGCAGGTTCAGCTGATTGACCTTCGGGCCGCCGGGCATGTCTTGCACCTGAGCGCCGGCCACGCTGCCAATCAGCATCGCACAAGCCCCCAGTATCCCTCTCCACTTCTTCATGCTTACCTCGAAACACGGCGCGAGGGCCCTTGTCGCCTAGTGGCACGGATGTCACTGCAACAGGACTACGCGCAATTATTAGATGGCAGGGCTAGGCAGGGAGATAGAGCGGCCCCCGCATTCCCACTCGAAATCACAAAGAAACTGGCGGATTATAGCGGACGCACAAATAGATGTAAGTTTGTGCTCTTGAATTCATGCTACCCGCCCCCATCTGGCCGACCCCTATTGACGCGCCAGGCAAACAGGGTGGCATAAAATCCCGCTCAGTCTCATCACAACGACCCCACGATGCCCAAGCAGTTGTCCGATTTATATGCCGACCTGAGCGCGCGCGCCCAAGAGGCCGCCCCCGTGGGCGCCCACGCTTTATATATAGCGGGGCGGCGCTGCGGCTGGGCCACGCATGCCGCGTGCGACGCGCTGCACGGCGCGGATCACATCGATGCCGACGACGACGCGCTGCGCATCGGCGCGGCGCTTGCCCCGGGCGCCGAACTGGACGCCGTGCTCGAACAGGCCGCGCAACTGTTGCGCCAAGCCAACTGCCTGCGCGGCTGGCGTGATGAATTGCTGGACGTGCTGGACGGCGACACCGCCATCGGCGCGATCGAGCGCGCAGCGGTACGCCCGCTGGGCCTGTTGACCAAGGCCGTGCACCTGAATGCCTGGACGCCCGATGGCCGCGTCTGGATCGCGCGCCGCTCGCTCAGCAAGTCCACCGACCCCGGCATGTGGGACACCCTGGTGGGCGGACTGGCGGGCAGTGGCGAAGACCTGGAAACCGCGCTGGTGCGCGAATGCGGCGAAGAAGCCGGCCTGGACGCACCCGACCTGGTTCAGCGCACGCCGCTGCGCACCATCTTGCGCATCCACCGCCGCCTGCCCGAGGGCTATCAGGTCGAAGACGTGCTGACCAGCACCTGCGTGCTGGCGGCCGATGCCCGGCCGGCCAACCGGGACGGCGAAGTCATGGAAATCGCCGCCGTCGACGTGGCCACGGCGGTACGCCGGGTGGCCGACGGTGAATTCACGCTGGAAGCGGCGCTGGTGATTCTTGAAGACATCATGCAGCGCCAGGCGGCCGGCGAGATCTGACGCGCCGGCCGGCTCGCGACCGCGTTAGCGCGGCTGTACGCCGGGTTCACCCAAGAGGTCGTCGCGCCGGGGGGCCTCATGCGAAGGCGCGCCGTGCGAAGGCGCCTCATGCTCGCCCGCTTCACGCAAGGCGCGTGAAGCCTGGGCATCGACGCCGCCAGCCCCCGCGGCGCCCGCGGCCTCGGCAGCCTCTGCCGCCTGCGAAGGCGTAGGCGCGGAAACCGGCGCCGGTACCGGCGCTGGCGCGGCGTTCGCCTGCGAAAACTGCTTCCAGACCTCGATGGCGCGCAGCCGCTGCTTGGCCACCACCTGGATGCGCTCACGCAGGTGCTCGTCGCGCGCCAGCAGCGCATGGAAATCGCGAGACGCCAGCATCAGCAGCTTGCTGTAGCCCAGCGAGGTCACCTCCGGCGCGATCTGCTGCTCGCCCAGCAAGCCCAGTTCGCCGAAGAATTCGCCGCTGCCCAGTTCGATCATGGTGTTGTCGGGCAGGTGGACCGCCACGGCGCCCGAGGCCACGAAACACATTTCCTCGCCATGCCGGCCCTTGGTCAGCACTCGCTGGTCGGGCAGCGCCAGGCGCGGCTTGAGCAGCTTGCTGATGGCCCGCAACGAATCAGCCGACAGGCCTTCGAACAGCGGCACGCGGTTGATCAGGTCAGCCGCGCTCATTTCGATGTCCAGCGGCGGGTGCGTGTCGATGTGGGCCCAGCGGCTCTTCAATTGCGCCATCAGGTCGGCATAGACCTCGCCGCTGATCAGGAACTGCTCGAGCATGTCGCGGTAGCGGATGCGTTCAAGTTCGCGGGCCACGCGCCCCAGGTAGCTTTCCTGCAGCCACTGCGCATACGAAGGGTATTGCAGGTTCAGGGCCTGCATGGCGTTGTCGATCAGGTCCAGCCGGCGCTGGTGCAGCGACACGATGCGTTGCGTGGCCGTTTCGCCCAGCAGAGGCGTGATCTGTTCGCGCGCAAACACGATAAGGCGCTGCGCCACCGACCGCTTGCTCATCAGGTTGGCGAATCGCTGGCCCAGCTCGCGCGCCAGCCAGCCCTGGAAGCCGAACAGGTAATGCAGCCGCAGGGCCAGCCGGAACCCGGTGGAATAGCGCACGTCGGCCACGATGGCGCGCTCGAAGCCCGGCACCCCGCCCATGCGGATGGCGTCCTCCAGCCGTTCGGCCCGCGCCAATAGCGCCTCGGCCATGCGCCAGTCCACGATCTGCGCCTTGAGAATGTCGAAGAACATTTCCTCTTCGCGCTGCGCCACGATGGCCAGGCCGACCGACACGCGCTGCTCGTCGCTCATCTGGCTGACCTGGCCGTCGTGCACGCTGGTCAGGCTGGCGTCGAACACGGCGCGGATGCGGTCGCGCACCTCGGTGCCGATGTGTTCGGTCTTGGCGACCTCGTCGGTCTTGCCTTGCAGGTCTTCCAGCGCCACAGCCAGCGCCTGATTGCGGATAGTGCGCTCGACCGGCGACAGCTGGTTCAGCCCCAGCATGCGGATCAGCGGCCGCAGGCTGATGCCATTGACGAACAAGGTCAGCAGCACGAACCCGGTGGTGGCCACCGCGATGAACTGGCGCGCCTCTTCGGGCACGCCGGTCTGCTCGGTCACGGCCAGCGCCAACGCCAGCGACACTGCGCCCCGCAGGCCGCCCCACAGCATCACCGCCTTATAGGGATTGCTGACCTTGGTGCCCAGTTTGGTCAGGCCCAGCAGGGGCAACAGGCCGAACACCACGATCGCACGCGCCACCAGGGTCACCACGAACACGACCCCGACCAGCACCAGTTCCTGCCAATCGGCCGCGGCCATCAGCTTGGGAATCAGCATGGCGGCGAACAGGAAGATGAGGGAATTGGCCCAGAATCCGAATTGTTCCCAGGCGCTGGACAGGTATTCGAAGGTGGTGGGCGACATGCGGGTGCGCCCGGTGGACCCGACGACCAGGCCCGCGATCACGGTGGCAACCACGCCCGACACGTTCAGGTAATGCTCGGAAATGAAGAACGACAGGTAGGCCAGCGTCAGCGTCAGCGTGATTTCGGCGGTGGGAAAGCCGCGCAGCCAGGCGAACAGGAAACAGGCCAGGCGCCCCATGGCGAAACCCGCAATGCCGCCGCCGATGAAGTGCACGATGAAGTCGTTGAAAATGCCGCTGACGGTCAGTTCGCCGTGCCCGCCCAGAACGGCCAGCAGCACGGAATACAAGGCGATGGACGCCGCGTCGTTGAACAGGCTTTCGCCTTCAACCAGCGTGGTCAGGCGCTTGGGCGCGCCGACTTCGCGGAAGATGCCCACCACGGCCACCGGGTCGGTGGTCGCCACGATGGCGCCCAGCAGCAGGCACACCACGAGGCCGTAGGGCGAAATGGCGTCCAGCGTCACGCCCACCACCACCGTACACACCACCACGGCCACGATGGCCATCATCAGGATGGGCCCGATGTCGTCCATCAGCCGACGCACGTTCATGGACAGCGCAGTCTCGAACAGCAGCACCGGCAGGAAGACCATCAGGAAGGTCTCGGACGAGATCTCGAACCGTTCCAGCGAATCCAGGAAATCCCCGATCCAGCTGGGCGCCCAGCCGTGCACGTGCACGATGATGCCCAGCAAGCAGCCGACGATAGCCAGCAGCACCGAGTAGGGCAGCTTGAGGCGACCGGCCAGGGGCGGCATGAAGCACACCAGTGTCAACAGGCCGGCCAGGCCGAATACGAGAAAACCTACATCCATGGAAAACGCCGCGTCCCGATCATGAAGCTTGTGAGAAGTTCCACAAGAATAGCGGGTTTTCGCGCAAGTCCTGCCGTGGGCGCATGACCCACCACGTTTCGTTACGCCATCCCGACCGCTGCGCATGCGCCGAGCCGCGACTTTTTCGGTAAGGTAGTGGCCGTGCAGAACTTTGCAGGAGCCGCACTTGGCACGCGTCCACACCCTGGCCCGGCGCAATGATCCCCCGGCCATGCTTGTCCAATTGACAGATTGCCACCTGTTCGGCGAGCCCGAAACCGTGATGCTGGGCGTCAATACCGATGCCAGCCTGCGCGCCGTGCTGCGCCAGATCGAGGCCGACGGCAAGCATCCCGACCTGCTTCTGGCCACCGGCGACCTGTCCCAGGACGGTGAACCCGCGGCCTACCGGCGCCTGGCGGCCACCCTCGGCTCGGCCCCGGCGCTGGAAGGCGCGCAGATTCGCTGCCTGCCCGGCAACCATGACCTGCCGGCGGCGATGCGCCAGGAACTGCCCGAGTGGTCGGTGCCCGTGACCGACGTGGGCGCCTGGCGCGTGGTCTCGCTGGACACCACCGTGCCGGGTTCGAACGCCGGCCATCTGCCCGACAGCCAGCTGGACTTGCTGGAAGCCGCCCTGGCCGAGGCGCCCGGCCGGCACACGCTATTGGCCATGCACCACAACCCGATGCAGATCGACAGCCACTGGCACGACTCGATGATGATCGACAACCCGCAGGCGCTGTTCAAGCTGCTGACGCGCTGGCCGCAGGTGCGCGTGCTGCTGTGGGGCCACGTGCACCACGAATTCGATCGCCGCCGGCACAACCTGCGCATGCTGGCCACCCCGTCCACCTGCTTTCAGTTCAGCATCCGCGACGGCAAGCACGTGGTGGACAACCTGGCCCCGGGCTATCGCTGGATCAAGCTCTACCAAGACGGCTCGATGGCCACCGGCGTGCGCCGCGTGCAGGATGCGCTGTGGCACACGGCGCAGGCCGAGCCGGGCAGCGCGCAGGCAGCATAGATGCTTCGCGCAATAAAAAACGGGGCACCATATGCGTGGTGCCCCGCAAGCATCCGTCTCATAGGGGAGGGGAAAGAGGAGAAGCCGAGACGGATGACAAGACTGCCAACCAAAGTTTGCGGTCTACGTGAAGTTAGGCGGTGCGCACCTCATTAAGTTTCTGGAATCGCGCGTTATTTCACGATGAATTTGTATCAATTTATTGGCGTCTCGCATCGCCCTGCCTGTATCGGCGACGTGGCATACGCGCAGGCGGCGCCGGCAAAAGAAAAGGGCTGCCCGAGGCAGCCCTTTGCGTGGCGCGAATGCAGGATCAGGCGGCGAGGTTGCCGCGCATTTTCTTCAGTGCGGCCGCTTCGATCTGGCGGATGCGTTCGGCGGATACGCCGAATTCCTGCGCCAGTTCGTGCAGCGTGGCGCCACCGTCGTCTTGCAGCCAACGGGCTTCGACGATGCGGCGCGAGCGCGGGTCCAGGGCTTCGAGGGCGCCGGACAGGCCCGAGCTTTGCAGCTGGTCGCGCGCGGCGCGTTCCAGCACGCGGGTCGGTTCCTGGCGGCCTTCGTCGGACAGGTACGCGATGGGCGCGTAGCTGTCGTCATCGTCGTCCTGGTTTTCAAGCGACATGTCGCGGCCGGACAGGCGCACTTCCATTTCGCTGACGTCTTCGCGGCGCACATTGAGTTCGCGCGCGATGTGATCGACCTGTTCGGGGTCGAGCGTCTGGCCGTCGGGGCGCATGCTGCGCAGGTTGAAGAACAGCTTGCGCTGGGCCTTGGTGGTAGCCACCTTGACCAGACGCCAGTTGCGAATGATGTATTCGTGGATTTCGGCCTTGATCCAGTGGACGGCGAACGACACCAGGCGCACGCCGCGCTCGGGGTCGAAGCGTTTGACGGCCTTCATCAGGCCGACGTTGCCTTCCTGGATCAGGTCGGCGTGGGGCAACCCATAGCCCAGGTACTGGCGAGCCACCGACACCACCAGGCGCAGGTGCGACAGCACGAGTTCGCGCGCGGCGCCCAGGTCTTCCTGGTCGCGCAGGCGACGGCCCAGTTCGGTCTCGCGCTCGGCGGACAGGACCGGCAGGCGATTGACTGCGGAAATGTACGCGTCGATCGTGCCGAGTGCGCCCGGATTGGCAATGGCCAACGCCAGGGCGTTGCCGGAAGCGGCCAACGAGGTACTGGGTTGTTTCATAGCGGCGGTCTCCGGAAAGCGAAGGGGTAAAGACATGGATTCGATGTTAGCACTCTAGTAAAGGGAGTGCTAATTCGACTATTGCGGCGCGTCAAAGTTTCCTTCGCTAAGCGCGTCCCTATTTATTTTTCCCTGCAAAAGCAAAGCCGCCCGCCCGCCGGGCCGTCCCAAGGGCGGGCAGCCCCCACGGGGGGCAGCAAGCGCGCGAAGCGCGTGCAGCGTGGGGGCTCTCCCCCCCCCTACCAACCCAGGCGCTTCAAACCCTCGGCGGTGGACTCGCCGTCCGGGCGGACGAACAGGGCGCCGCGGGGGTCCAGGAAGACCTGGTACTTCGCGCCGTCGAAAAGCGGCATGTAGGCCGCACTGCCGAATTGGACATCGACGAAGGGGAACCAGTTCGGGAAACTTTGCTTGAGCTGGCCCAGATCCGGCGCAGGCCAGTCGTCCAGGGCGTGTACCGAACGGGTAGCCGAGGCTTCGCGCGCCGCGTCGCTGTAGCGGCCGGACAGGCGTTCAAGGCGATACAGCGGCGGCACGCCGGCCATCAGGGCCGGCAGGCGCCAGCGCACGACGCGCGCGTCGATCTGCCACTGGTCGCCGTACAACACATATTGCCGGGCGCCCACGCCCGGCGCGGTGGCGCTGACCTGGAACTGGCCGTCGGCCTGCTGGCGCGCCTCGATCCGGGCAACCGGCTGGTCGGTGGTCAGCCTGAAGAACTGCACCAGCGACAAGGCCAGCAAGCCGGACACGCCGCCCAGCAGCAACAGCATCAGGCCAAACAGGCGCCGCACCGGGCGGAACTGGAAGGTGCGACGGCCGCGCTCGTCGCGCGGGCCGCCCTTGCCCAGCAGCATCGCGATGCCCGGCAGGAACAGGACGATCGCGGCCAGCAGGATCCAGACGAAGGGAGCGATTCCGTTGATCAAATCAGGCGGTCCTTAACGAGAACGGCGGGGCGGGCGGTGGCGCACCGGGCGCCGACAGCCTGCCGCGGCAGGCTGCCCAGTATAGAAGCGGGGCCTCAGACGGCCGGTTTTCCAAGCCGTTCGACGTGAAACCGGATGTGATCTTCGATGAACGTCGAGATGAAGTAGTAGCCGTGGTCGTAGCCGTCCTGGCGACGCAGCGTCAACGGCTGGCCGGCTGCAGCGCAGGCGGCCTCGAATACCTCGGGATACAACTGTTCGGCCAGGAACTGGTCGGCGGTGCCCTGATCGATCAGGATGCCGTCGGGGAAGGGCTGGCGCAGGCCAGCCATCAAGCGGGAAGCGTCGTAGGCCGCCCAGTCGTCCGGGTTGTCGCCCAGGTAGGCGCCGAATGCTTTCTTGCCCCAGGGGCACTGGCTGGGCGCGGCGATGGGTGCGAAGGCCGACACCGAACGGTACTGGCCCGGGTTGCGCAGTGCCAGCACCAGGGCGCCATGGCCGCCCATCGAGTGGCCGAAAAGGCCGACGCGCGCGGCGTCGCCGGGCAGGGCGCTGGTGATGATGCCGTGCAGTTCCCGCGTGACGTAGCTGTCCATGCGGTAGTGGCCGCGCCAGGCCGCGGTGGTGGCGTCCACATAGAAGCCGGCACCGGTACCGAGATCCCAGCTTTCGTCTTCGCCGGGCACGTTGGCGCCACGCGGGCTGGTGTCGGGCGCCACGAGCATCACGCCCAGTTCGGCGGCCAGGCGCTGCGCGCCCGCCTTGATCATGAAGGTCTCTTCGGTGCAGGTCAGGCCGGCCAGGTAGACCAGCACCGGCACCGGGCCGTGTTCGGCCTGGGGCGGCACGAACACCGAGAAACGCATCGGCAGGCCGATCTCGGCCGAATCATGGCGGTAATAGCGCTGCGTGCCGCCAAAACAGCGATGCTGGGAAATGAGTTCCAGGGCGGCGGGCATGGGCGATCTCCGGGGGGATGAGGCTGAAATGAGCACGGTCGGGATTAGGGTATATCCACGGTACGACGATCCGTCGCCGAATGTTAACCTGCCCGAAACGGGGTCCTTCTTATAAAAAGTATCGATTCCGTGCCCATATTGTGATCACGGGGCTTGACCAGCGCCCACCGTGGCACTATTTATATAAGTACGAGAAGACAACCCGTTCTTCTGGAAGCGCAAGCCCTGACACTATGGCCCGTCTGCCCCGTCTGTACGCCCCTGGGCTGCCCCAACTGGTGCAGGCCAACTTCATTCAGCCGCTGGCGGCGCCGTCCCAGCCCGCCCCGGCCGATATCCTCAACCAACTTGCCGCGTGGCTGGGCGAATCCGCCCAGCGCCACCGGGTCTCGGTCCATGGCTGGCTGCTCGCCAACGACCGCATTCTGCTTTTGGCTACGCCGGCCGACGAAGAAGGCCTGCCGCGCCTGATGCAGACGCTGGGCCGCAACCTCGCAGCCCGTCTGCGCGGGGGCCGGGTATTCGCAGGCCGCTACCGCTCGGCCTTGCTCGAGCCGGGCGCCTGGGTGCTGCCCGCCCTGGTCTGGCTGGAAACCTACCCCGTGCGCAGCGGCGCGTCGCAAGATCCTGATTCCTGGCCCTGGTCGTCGGCCTCCAGCCATACCGGCAACACCACGGCCGCGCCGGCGCAATGGCAGTCCGACCACGCCGACTACTGGGCGTGTGGCAACACGCCGTTCGACCGGCAGGCCAACTACCGCAAGCGCCTGCAGGACGGCCTGTCGCGCGAGGAAACGCAGCGCATCGACCAAGCCGTCTCCGGCCAATGGGCGTTGGGCGGCGCCAACTTCATTGCCAGCCTGGCGCACACGGCCAGCCGCCGCGTCGCGCCTGGGCAGCGCGGCCGTCCGCGCAAGAAGCCGGCCACGCCCGCCGCCGACACCGAACAGCCGGCCACGCCTGCGCCGGTCTCGCCACCGACCACTTCCGGTTCGTCTTCCTGACACAGCGCCTTCGGGCGCTTTTTTCATGGCCGCTGCGGTGAACACCGTAGACGGCTCGCGTTCGCGCCTGCCGACCACACGCGCGCCAAAGTTCCCGACGCCTCAAAACATCATAATAAATGGGGACGAAACATCGGGAAAATAGGGCTTTCACTACCCTTGGCCCCGCGGCTCGGAAGACACGTCCCCGGCAAGCCTTATCTGGCGCGGACGTTGATGCGTCACCATATTAATGCTCTATGACGGTGCATCATATAAATTAGGGTCACACCCCTTATATTCCTGTTGCACCCTACTGTTGACGGGGGTATTGTCCGTCTCCTGCACTGCAACATTACGACGCAGGCTCACTGCGGAGCGCGCCATGCCCCAAATTACCCCGAACGATTCCTGTCCCACGCCCAAGGCGACCCCGATCGATGCCACCCGCATCGGCATGCCGCCTGCCCAGGGCCTGTACCACCCCAAGAACGAGCACGACGCTTGCGGCGTGGGGTTCGTGGCGCACATCAAGGGCAAGAAAAGCCACGCCATCATCCAGCAAGGCCTGAAGATCCTGGAAAACCTGGATCACCGCGGTGCGGTGGGCGCGGACAAGCTGATGGGCGACGGCGCCGGCATCCTGATCCAGATCCCCGACACGCTCTACCGCGACGAATTCGCCCAGCACGGCATCACCCTGCCCCCGCCCGGCGAATACGGCGTGGCCATGGTGTTCCTGCCCAAGGAAACCGCCTCGCGCCTGGCCTGCGAACAAGAGCTGGAACGCTCGGTGCGCGCCGAAGGCCAGGTGGTGCTGGGCTGGCGCAACGTGCCCGTGGACGTCGACATGCCCATGTCGCCCACCGTGCGCGACTGCGAGCCCGTGATCCGCCAGCTGTTCATCGGCCGCGGCGCCGACGTGATGGTGCCCGACGCGCTCGAGCGCAAGCTGTACGTGATCCGCAAGACCGCCAGCCACGCGATCCAGCACATGCACCTGGCGCACGGCAAGGAATACTTCGTGCCGTCGGCCTCGGTACGCACCGTGGTCTACAAGGGCCTGCTGCTGGCCGACCAGGTGGGCCGCTACTACCGCGACCTGGCCGACCCGCGCACGGTGTCCGCGCTGGCGCTGGTGCACCAACGCTTCTCGACCAATACCTTCCCCGCCTGGCCGCTGGCCCACCCGTACCGCATGATCGCCCACAACGGCGAAATCAATACGGTCAAGGGCAACTTCAACTGGCTGCGCGCCCGCGAAGGCATGATGCAGTCGGCCGTGCTGGGCGACGACCTGAAGAAGCTGTACCCCATCGTCTACGAAGGCCAGTCCGACACCGCCACGTTCGACAACTGCCTGGAACTGCTGGTGAACTCGGGCTACTCGCTGGCCCACGCCATGATGATGATGATCCCGGAAGCCTGGGAACAGCACACGCAGATGGACGAAAGCCGCCGCGCCTTCTACGAGTACCACGCCGCCATGATGGAGCCGTGGGACGGCCCCGCCGCGGTCGCGTTCACCGATGGCCGCCAGATCGGCGCCACGCTGGACCGCAACGGCCTGCGCCCGGCGCGCTACCTGGTCACCGATGACGACATGGTCATCCTGGCCTCGGAAGCCGGCACGCTGTCCATTCCCGAAAACCGCATCGTCAAGAAGTGGCGCCTGCAGCCGGGCAAGATGTTCCTGATCGACCTGGAACAAGGCCGCATCATCGACGACGCCGAGATCAAGCTGCAATTGGCCAACAGCCGCCCGTACCGCCAATGGATCGAGCGCCTGCAGATCAAGCTGGAATCGCTGCCGGCCCCGCGCCAGGCCGCCGTGGCGACGCAATCGTCCGTGTCGCTGCTGGACCGCCAGCAGGCCTTCGGCTGGACCCAGGAAGACTACAAGTTCATCCTGGAACCCATGGCCACGTCGGGCGAGGAAGTGATCGGCTCGATGGGCAACGATGCCCCGCTGGCCGTGCTGTCCGACCGCGCCAAGCCGTTCTACAACTATTTCCGCCAGCTGTTCGCCCAGGTCACGAACCCGCCCATCGACCCCATCCGCGAACAGATGGTGATGTCGCTGGTGTCGTTCATCGGCCCCAAGCCCAACCTGCTGGACATCAACAACGTCAACCCGCCGCTGCGCCTTGAAGTGTCGCAGCCGGTGCTGGATTTCGCCGCCATGGCGCAGATCCGCGACATCGAACAGGTCACCGGCAAGAAGTTCCGCAGCTTCGAACTGGACATCACCTACCCGGCCGCCTGGGGCCCCGAAGGCATCGAAGCCCGCGTGGCCGCGCTGTGCGCGCGCGCCGTGGATGCGGTGCAAAGCGGCTACAACATCCTGATCGTGTCGGATCGCCTGGTCGACAGCGAACGCGTGGCCATCCCCGCGCTGCTGGCCACCTCGGCCGTGCACCAGCACCTGATCCGCGCGGGCCTGCGCACCAACACCGGCCTGGTGGTCGAAACCGGCTCGGCCCGCGAGGTGCACCACTTCGCGCTGCTGGGCGGCTACGGCGCCGAAGCCATCCACCCCTACCTGGCGCTGGAATCGCTGGGCAAGATGAACGACCCCGAAAAGGCCGTCAAGAACTTCATCAAGGCAATCGGCAAGGGCCTGAACAAGGTGATGTCCAAGATGGGCATTTCCACCTACATGTCCTACACCGGCGCGCAGATCTTCGAAGCCGTGGGCCTGCAGAGCAGCCTGGTGAACAAGTACTTCACCGGCACGTCGTCCAATATCGAAGGCATCGGCATCTTCCAGGTGGCCGAAGAAGCGCTGCGCCAGCACCGCGCGGCCTTCAGCACCGACCCGGTGCTGGCCAACGACCTGGACGCGGGCGGCGAATACGCCTATCGCGTGCGCGGCGAAGAGCACATGTGGACGCCGGATTCCATCGCCAAGCTGCAGCACGCTTCGCGCGCCAACAACTACCGCACGTACAAAGAGTACGCGCAGATCATCAACGACCAGAGCCGCCGCCACATGACGCTGCGCGGCCTGTTCGAGTTCCGCTTCGACCCGTCGCGCGCCATTCCGCTCGATGACGTCGAATCGGCCAAGGACATCGTCAAGCGCTTTGCCACCGGCGCCATGTCGCTGGGCTCGATCTCGACCGAAGCCCACTCGGTGCTGGCCGTGGCCATGAACCGCATCGGCGGCAAGTCCAACACCGGCGAAGGCGGCGAAGACGAACTGCGCTACCGCGCCGAAATGCGCGAAGGCAAGAGCACCATCAAGGACGGCGACACGCTGGCCTCGCTGCTGGGCTCGGACCGCATCGAAGCCGACGTGGCCTTGAAGAAGGGCGACTCGCTGCGCTCGAAGATCAAGCAGGTCGCCTCGGGCCGCTTCGGCGTCACCGCCGAATACCTGTCGTCGGCCGACCAGATCCAGATCAAGATGGCGCAGGGCGCCAAGCCCGGCGAAGGCGGTCAGCTGCCCGGCCACAAGGTGTCGGAATACATTGCCAAGCTGCGCTATTCGGTGCCGGGCGTGGGCCTGATTTCGCCCCCGCCGCACCATGACATCTACTCGATCGAAGACCTGGCCCAACTGATCCACGATCTGAAGAACGTCAACGCCCGCGCATCCATCTCGGTCAAGCTGGTGTCGGAAGTGGGCGTGGGCACGGTGGCCGCGGGCGTCGCCAAGGCCAAGGCCGATCACGTCGTGATCGCCGGCCACGACGGCGGCACGGGCGCATCGCCGGTGTCGTCCATCAAGCACGTGGGCACGCCCTGGGAACTGGGCCTGGCCGAAACGCAACAGACGCTGGTGCTGAACCGCCTACGCAGCCGCATCCGCGTGCAGGCCGACGGCCAGATGAAGACCGGCCGCGACGTCGTCATCGGCGCGCTGCTGGGCGCCGACGAATTCGGCTTTGCCACGGCGCCGCTGGTCGTCGAAGGCTGCATCATGATGCGCAAGTGCCACCTGAACACCTGCCCGGTGGGCGTGGCCACGCAGGATCCGGTGCTGCGCAAGAAGTTCCAGGGCAAGCCCGAACACGTCGTCAACTTCTTCTTCTTCATCGCCGAAGAAGTGCGTGAAATCATGGCCCAGCTGGGCATCCGCAAGTTCGACGACCTGATCGGCCGCGCCGACCTGCTGGACATGCGCTCGGGCGTCGAGCACTGGAAGGCCCAGGGCCTGGACTTTGCCCGCGTGTTCCATCAGACCCAATCCGATGCCGACGTGCGCCAGACCGAAGAGCAGGACCACGGCCTGGCCGGTGCGTTGGATCACCAGCTGATCGAACGCAGCAAGCCGGCGCTGGAGCGCGGCGAGAAGGTCTCGTTCATCGTGCCGGTGCGCAACCGCAACCGCACCATCGGCGCCATGCTGTCGGGTGCGGTGGCGTCGCGCTACGGCCATGACGGCCTGCCGGACGACACGATCCACATCCAGTGCAACGGCACAGCCGGCCAGAGCTTCGGCGCCTTCCTGGCCCATGGCATCACCATGGACCTGGTCGGCGAAGGCAACGACTACGTGGGCAAGGGCCTGTCCGGCGGACGCATCATCGTGCGCTCGCCCAACGACTTCCGCGGCTTCGGCCCCGACCACATCATCGCCGGCAACACCGTCCTGTACGGCGCGCTGGCCGGTGAAGCGTTCTTCAACGGCGTGGCCGGCGAACGTTTCGCCGTGCGCAACTCGGGCGCCGCCACGGTGGTGGAAGGCACGGGCGACCACGGCTGCGAATACATGACCGGCGGCACCGTCGTGGTGCTGGGCGCCACCGGCCGCAACTTCGCCGCAGGCATGTCGGGCGGCGTGGCATACGTGTGGGACCCCGAGCGCACGCTCAAGCATCGCGCCAACCTGTCGATGGTCGAACTGGAAGCCGTGGCACCGCACGCGGAGCAGCAGGCCCAGAACAACATCGACGTCTGGCACAGCGCGCAGCGCGGTGGCGAACGCGAAACGGATGAAACCATCCTGCGCCGCCTGGTGGAAGACCACTTCCGCTACACCGGCAGCTTCCGCGCTCGCGAAATCCTGGGCGACTGGGAAGCGTCGCGCGGCAAATTCGTAAAGGTCATGCCGACGGACTACCGCCGCGCATTGGGTGAAATGTGGCGTGCAGCCAACCCGCAACAACTGGCTGCGTGAGGGATACCATGGGAAAGATTACCGGCTTTATGGAATTTCAGCGTCTGCAGGAGGCCTCCGAGGCCCCGCAGAAGCGGCTGAAGAACTGGCGCGAATTCGTGCTGCACCTGACCGACGACCAGGCCAAGCAGCAAGCGGCGCGCTGCATGGACTGCGGCATCCCGTTCTGCAACAACGGCTGCCCGGTCAACAACATCATTCCGGACTGGAACGACCTGGTCTACAAGCAGGACTGGCGCCGCGCGCTGGACGTGCTGCACTCGACCAACAACTTCCCCGAGTTCACCGGCCGCATCTGCCCGGCGCCGTGTGAGGCTGCCTGTACCTTGAACATCAACAGCGACGCTGTCGGCATCAAGTCCATCGAGCACGCCATCATCGACAAGGGGTGGGCCGAAGGCTGGGTGACCCCGCTGCTGCCCGCCCGCAAGACCGGCAAGAAGGTCGCAGTAGTAGGTTCCGGCCCCGCCGGCATGGCCTGCGCCCAGCAACTGGCGCGCGCCGGCCACTCGGTGACGCTGTTCGAAAAGAGCGACCGCATCGGCGGCCTGCTGCGCTACGGCATCCCCGATTTCAAGCTGGAAAAGCACCAGATCGACCGCCGCATCTCGCAGATGGAAGCCGAAGGCGTGGAATTCGCGCCGTCGACCTACGTCGGCAACCCGACCGACCCCGTGGCCGACGGCCTGACCGTGCGCACCCCGCAATCGCTGCTGGCCGAGTTCGACGCCGTGGTGATGAGCGGCGGCTCGGAAACCCCGCGCGACCTGCCGGTGCCGGGCCGTGAACTGTCGGGCGTGTATTACGCCATGGACTTCCTGCGCCAGCAGAACAAGGCCGTGGCCGGCGACCGCCTCACCAACCAGACGCTGGCCAAGGGCAAGCACGTGGTGGTGATCGGCGGCGGCGACACCGGGTCCGATTGCGTGGGCACCAGCAACCGCCACGGCGCGGCCTCCGTCACGCAATTCGAGCTGATGCCCCAGCCGCCCGAATCCGAGAACAAGACCATGACGTGGCCGTACTGGCCGCTGAAGATGCGCACGTCGTCGTCGCACGAAGAAGGCTGCGACCGCGACTGGTCCGTGACCACCAAGCTACTCAAGGGCAGCAACGGCAAGGTCGAAAAGCTGGTCGGCGCCCGCGTCGAATGGTTCAAGGACGAGTCCACCGGCCAAATGAAGATGCGCGAGGTCGATGGCTCGGAATTCGAGATCAAGGCCGACCTGGTGCTGCTGGCCATGGGCTTCGTGTCGCCGGTGCAGACCGTGCTGGATGCCTTCGGCGTGGATCGCGATGCGCGCGGCAACGTGCGCGCCAATACCGACGACTACCGCACCAACGTGGAAAAGGTCTTCACCGCCGGTGACATGCGCCGCGGCCAGTCCCTGGTGGTCTGGGCCATCCGCGAAGGCCGTCAATGCGCGCGTTCGGTGGATGCCTATCTGATGGGATCGAGCGAACTGCCGCGCTGATTCCCGGCGCACAACGCCCTGAATTCGCCGCCTTTTGCACCGAGTGCCAAGGCGGCGAAGTCTTTTCAGGCAACCGACATTCTGGTTTCCGTAAGATGCGGCATCGATCCGCCGCCGCCCCCGCCATGTCCGCCCCCGACCCCGAGCTTGCCGCCCCGCCGACGCTGCCGCAGATATTCCTGGCCTTCACCAAGGTTGGCCTGACCAGCTTTGGCGGCGGCCTGAGCGGCTGGATGATGCGCGAATTCGTGCAGCACCGGCGCTGGATGTCGGAATCCGACTTTCTGAGCGGGCTGGCGCTGGCGCAATCGTTTCCCGGCGTGAACGTGGTGAACCTGGCCATCTGGATCGGCTTTCGGCTGCGCGGCGGCCCGGGCGCCTTGCTGGGCGGCCTGGGCATCACGGTGCCGCCGATGATCGTGGCCATCGGCGTGGCCGCGCTGTTTGCCAGCATGGCGCAGTCGCAGGGGCTGCACGTGGCCATGGCCGGGGTCGCGGCCGCGGCGGTGGGCGTATCGCTGCAGACCGGCCTGCGCGCCGCGCGGCGCGCGCTGGTGGGTTGGGTGCCGGCCGCGATCATGGGCGTGACCTTTGCTGCGATCTTCCTGTTGCGCCTGCCCTTGCTGTGGGTGGTGGGCGCCATGGCGCCGCTGTCCATCGGCATCGCCTACAGCCGCTTGCGCCAGCAGGGTCGCCAGGAACGGCAATCATGAACCTGGCCCTGCTGCACGACCTGTTCTCGGTGTTCACGCCGCTGTCGTTCCTGACGGTGGGCGGCGGCCAGAGCATCCTGCCCGACATCCACCGCCAGGCCGTGGACAGCTATGGCTGGATCAACGAGTCGCAATTCCTGGACTACTTCGCGCTGTCGCGCATCACGCCCGGCCCGGCTTCGCTGCTGGTGACGCTGATCGGCTGGCACGTCGGTGGATGGGCCGGTGCGATCGCCGCGTCGATCGCGATCTTCCTGCCCTGTTCGCTGCTGATCTACGCGCTGGCGCGGGTCTGGGCGCGCTATCGCCACGCGACCTGCGTGCGCGCCATCGAAGCCGGGCTGGTACCGGTGGCGGCCGGCATGATCCTGGCATCGTCATGCACCGTGCTGCGCGCGGCCGAAGGCGGCGCGTGGGCCTGGGGCGTGGCCGCGGCATCCACGTTGGCGCTGGTCTACACGCGGGTCAGCCCCTTCCTGATGCTGGCGCTGGGCGCCGCCGTGTTCCTGGCCGCGCTGGCCTGATTTCCCCTTGCGCTTGCCGTCTGCGCTGCCCGTTGTTGCAGTGCAGCCACGGCGGCGCCGGCTTGCCCGCAGCGTTTGACGCATATCAACCGGCCCCGGCGCCGGGTCTGCGAACCTTTCCACTCACCCCATGGAAAGATCGGAGAAGAAAATGTTTTCGCTGAATGGGCGTATCCGCGCCACCGCCATCGCCGGCCTGATCGCTGCCGGCGCCGCCGCTCCCGCACTGGCCCACGAAGCCGGCGACATCCTGTTCCGGGTCGGCGCAACGCAGGTTCGCCCCGCATCGAACAACGGCACCGTGCTCGACGGCAGCGTCAAGCTCGATGCCAACAACAACGTGCGCCCCAGCTTCACCCTGGCCTACATGGCCACGCGCAACATCGGCATCGAACTGCTGGGCGCCTGGCCGTTCCAGCATGACGTGCACGGCAGCGGCCTGGGCAAGATCGGTTCGAGCAAGCAATTGCCGCCCACGCTCAGCCTGCAATGGCACATCCTGCCCGACAGCATGGTCCAGCCCTACATCGGCGTGGGCATCAACTACACCAAGTTCTTCGACACCAAGGCCGAAGGCGCGCTGAAGGGTTCGGACCTGAAGATGGGCGACTCGTGGGGCGTGGCTGCGCAACTGGGCGCGGACATCAAGATCAACGAACGCTGGTTCATGAACGCCGACATCCGCTACATCGACATCAAGTCGAAGGTGAAGCTGAACGGCGAACACATCGGCACCGCGCGCATCGACCCGTGGGTGCTGACCATGGGCGTCGGCTACCGCTTCTGACCCCAAAGCCCGCCCATCATGGGCGGCGCTGCGCAAGCATGTCCTGGAACGCCTGCAATGCAGGCGTTTCGTCATCTGCGCGCCAGACCAGCTGCGTCTGCGCGCGGCCGTGCTGACCGGACAGGGGTGTCACGCGCAGCGACGCCTGCGCCCCCAGAACGGCCAGCACCGAACGCGGCACGATGGCCACGCCCGAACCCGCGGCCACGCAGGCCACGATGGCGTGATACGAGGCGAATTCCATGACCTTGCCCGGCGCCACGCCAGCCTGGCTGAACCACGATTCCAGGATGCGGCGATACGAACAGCCGGCCGTGAACGCAATGACGCTGCGGTCGCCCACGTCTTGGGGGCCATGGATTTCTGGCCAGGCCAAGGGGGAAATCAGCGCCAATTCTTCCTGGAAGGCCGGCTGTTGCGCCAGGCCCTGGGCGTCGAACGGTTCGGCCACGAAGGCGGCTTCGATCTCGTAGTTGCGCACCTTGGCCGCCAACGCGCCCGACGTGCCGGTGATCAGTTCGATGCGCACTTGCGGCCAGGCCGCATGGTAGGCCGCCAGGATGGGCGGCAGGCGCGCGGCAGCCGTGCTTTCCATGGTGCCGATGCGCAGCAGGCCCTGCGGCGCGCCGTCGCGCACCGCGGCCTGGGCCTCGGCCGACAGGCGCAGCAGGCGGTCGGCATAGGACAGCAGCACGCGCCCCTGGTCGGACAGCACCAGCCGCCGGTTCTGGCGCCGAAAGAGCGGCGCCGCCAGCGAACTTTCCAGCTGCTTCAGGCGCGTCGACACATTGGACTGCACCCGGTTCAGGTGGGCCGCGGCGCGCGCCACGCCGCCGTGGTCGGCCACCGCCTTGAAAATCTGCAACGCGTCGAGGTCCAAGTTTCTCATTTCAAGAACTCATGTTCTTAATAATTCACTATTCAAGATATTAGTACAGCCGTAGAGTGGGACCCATGTCAATAGCCACCCACCCTGATTCCGTCCGCCCGCGCGGGGCCGTCTCGCTGGCCTGGCCCGCCGCGCTGGCCCTGGCCGCCGCCATGGGCATCGGCCGGTTCGCCTTCACCCCCGTCTGGCCGCTGATGGCCCAGGAGTCGGGGCTGTCGCTGACGCAGGGCAGCTGGCTGGCATCGGCCAATTACGCGGGCTACCTGCTGGGCGCCTTGGCCGCGGCGGTGCGCCCGCCGCGCCATCCGCGCGCCATGCTGGCCGCCAGCCTGTTGGCGGTCGGCCTGTTGACCCTGGCCATGCCCTGGTTCCACGGCGTGCTGGCCTGGGCCCTGCTGCGACTGGCGGCGGGCTACGCCAGCGCCAGCGCCTTCATCTGCATTGCCGCCGCCCGGCCTGTGGCCGCCGACGATCCGCGCCGGCCGGCCGTCGCCGCCATCACCTACGCCGGGGTTGGCGCCGGCATCGCCCTGACGGGCCTGGCCTGCCTGGCGCTGATGGCCGCGGGCGCCGACGCCAACGGCAACTGGACGGCGCTGGGCATCCTGACCCTGGGCTTGTCCGCGCTGGCCTGGCCGCGCCTGTCCCGCGCCGACGCCAAGGCGCACCTGGGCACGGTGGCCGCGCCTGCCCGCCTGCCGCCAGGCATCGGCCGGCTGGCCTTGCACTACGGCATCTTCGGCGCCGGCTACATCATTCCCGCCACGTTCCTGCCGGCCATGGCCCGCGAGATCGTTCCCGACCCCGCCGTGTTCGGCTGGGCCTGGCCGCTGTTCGGCCTGGCGGCCGCGCTGTCCTGCCTGCTTGCGCCCCGCGTGGCGCAGGCGCTGGACGACAAGGCGGTCTGGCGCGGCGCGCAAGCCGTGATGGCGCTGGGCATGCTGGCCGTGGCGATCTGGCACACGCTGGCCGCCGTCATCGTCGCGGCGGTGCTGGTGGGCGGCACGTTCATGGTCATCACCCAGGCGGGCATGCTGGCTGCCCAACGCCTTGCCGGGCCGGCAGCGCCGCGCGCCGCTGCCATCATGACGTCGGCCTTTGCCGCCGGGCAGATCCTGGGCCCGCTGCTGGCCTCGGGCGCGGTCCGCTGGGGCGCCGGCCTGCCGCAGGTGCTGGCGGGCGGCGCTGCGCTGCTGGCGCTGTCGGCCTGGCGCTTGGGAAATATCAGCGTCGCCGCCCCCAACGCTGGGCATAATGCGATCGGTTCCTAGGAACCCATCACATTAGAACGAGGAGTCACCCAGCATGAAATCGCTACGCCCCCTGGTCGCCGCCCTGGCGGCCTTCGCCGCCTTCAGCGGCGCCGCTCAGGCCCAGACCACCGACTGGCCCGCCAAACCCATCACCATGATCGTGCCCTACGCCCCGGGCGGCTTTGCCGACACCCGCGTGCGCCTGCTGGCGCGCAAGCTGGGCGAATCGCTGGGCCAGCCCATCGTGGTGGAAAACAAGGCAGGGGCGGGTGGCGTCGTCGGCACCAACCTCATCGCCAAGGCCGCCCCGGACGGCTACACCATCGGCACCGGCAACCTGGCGCCGATGGCGGTGAACCCGTCGCTGATGAAGGACATGCCCTATGAACCGCTGAAAGACCTGGCGCCGGTCATCCTGATCGAAAACAGCCCGCTGGTGCTCAGCGTGAACAACGAGCTGCCGGTCAAGACGCTGGCCGACCTGATCGCCATGGCCAAGAAGCAGCCGGGCAAGCTGTCGTTCGGCTCGTCGGGCGTGGGCGGCGCGCATCACCTGTCGGGCGAAATGTTCCGCGAACAGGCCAAGATCGACATCGTGCACGTGCCCTACAAGGGCGGCAGCCTGGCCGCGACCGACCTGATGGGCGGCCATATCTCGATGATGTTCGAAATGGGTTATTCGGCGCTGCCCGCCATCCAGGGCAAGAAGATCCATCCGATCGCGGTGACGTCGGCCCAGCGCCTGGCCGTGCTGCCGGACGTGCCGACCATGGCGGAATCCGGCCTGCCGGGCTTCGAGTCGTACAACTGGCAGGGCATCGTCGCCCCCGCCGGCACCCCCGTGCCCATCATCGCCAAGCTCAACGCCGAGCTCAACCGCATCCTGAAGGAAGCGGACGTGCAAAAGGCCATTGCCGACACCGGCAGCCAGGCCGGCGGCGGCACGCCCGAGGAATTCGGCGCGTTCATCAAGAGCGAAACGGCCAAGTGGGCCCACGTCATCAAGGCTGGAAACATCCAGCTTCAGTAAACCAACCAGGAGACTTCCATGGCATCCCGCCTTCTCGATCAGCTCAAGCTCGACCACCCCATCATCCAGGCGCCCATGGCCGGCGGCGCGACGACGGTCGAGCTGGTGTCCGAGGCGTCGAAGGCGGGCGTCCTGGGGTCCCTTGGGGCGGCTTACCTCGCCCCCGAACAGATTGACGCGGCGACGGGTGCGATCCGCGAACGTACCGACCGGCCTTTCGCGATCAATCTGTTCGCCTCGGTGCCCGAGCAGCCCTACCACGGCGATGCCGCCCGCATGCTGGACCTGATGGCCCGCTACCACGCGCAGTTGGGCTTGCCGGCGCCGGCGGCCCCCGGCCCCCAGGCCGACCCGTTGCCCGGCCAGATCGACGCGGTGCTGCGCGCGCGGCCGGCGGTGTTCAGCTTCACCTTTGGCCGCATGCCCGCCGATGCGCTGGCGCGCTGCCGCGAACTGGGCATCCTGACGGTCGGCACCGCCACCACGGTGCGCGAGGCCATGGCGCTGGAGCAGGACGGGGTGGACGCCATCGTGGCCCAGGGCGCCGAAGCGGGCGGCCATCGGGGCACCTTCCTGGATGATTTCGAGCATTCGCTGATCGGCACCATGGCGCTGGTGCCCCAGATCGCCGACGCGGTGTCGGTGCCTGTGATTGCGTCCGGCGGCATCATGGACGGCCGCGGCATTGCGGCCGCACTGACCCTGGGCGCCCAGGCCGCACAGATGGGGACGGCCTTCCTGACCACCGACGAAGCCGGCATCAACGACGCCTACAAGGCGGTACTGCCGGCCTCGCGCGCCGAGCAATCCCGGGTGACTCGGGCGTTTTCCGGACGCCCGGCCCGCGGCATCGTGAATTCCTTCATGCGGGATGCCGACCAATTATCAGACGACATCCTGCCGTACCCCTTGCAGAATGCGCTGACGCGCCCGATGCGCACGGCGGGCGGCAAAGCCGGTAACGTGGCCGTTCTGTCCCTCTGGGCCGGCCAGGGCGCCCCGCTGGCCCGACGCGAAAGCACGGCCGCGCTGGTGGCCCGGCTGGTCCGCGAGACCGCCGCGGCGCGCTCTGGCAGTTGACGCCGGGGGCCGCCGGCGGCCCGTCGATTGTTCCCCCGGGCGAAAACACTGTTCCACGGACAGCCATACCGCACTGCGGTGACAAATCATCGGGCTACAATGGCCCCTCGCCGCTGGGTGCAACAGTTTGTCTTCCTGCATCCGGCATATGAGTAACAGGGCGCTTCCCGACGCAGCCTGTCTCGCTCGCGCCGGCCGGTCTTTCCGCCCGCCCACGAGCGCGGCAGCAGGGCATTCGCCACCGAAACACCCGTTCGTTGCCCATGCCCGCTCAAACCAGCAGCCCCCCGGAATTTGCCCTGCATCTGCAGGGCGTGGCGCTCGGCTACGGTGATTTCACCGTCCTGCGCGACATTTCCATGGAAGCGCGCCCGGGCCAGGTGGTCGCCATCATGGGCGGCTCCGGTTCCGGCAAGACGACCCTGCTGCGTGCCGCCACCGGCCAGCTCGTCGCCAAGGAAGGCACGGTGCTGGCTTTCGGTCAGGACATCGCCCGCGCCACGCCCGCCGAACTGCAAGCCCTGCGCAAGCGCATGGGGGTGCTGTTCCAGCAGGGCGCGCTGTTCACCGACCTGAATGTCTTCGAAAACGTGGCGTTTCCGCTACGCGAACACACGCGGTTGACCGAATCCGACATCACCGAACGCGTGCTGGACAAGCTCGATGCCGTGGGCCTGCGCGCCGCGGCCCACCTGAAGGTGGCCGAAGTGTCCGGCGGCATGGCCCGCCGGGTGGCGCTGGCCCGCGCGGTGGTGCTCGAACCCGAACTCATCCTGTACGACGAGCCCTTCGCCGGCCTGGACCCGATCTCGCTGGGCATCACTGCCCGCCTGATCCGCAGCCTGGCCGACCGCCTGGGCTGCGCCTCGGTGCTGATCACCCACGACGTGCACGAATCCTTCGCCATCGCCGACCAGGTCTACCTGGTGGGGCAGGGCGAGCTCAAGGCCGCCGGCAGCCCCGAGAGCCTGTCGGCCTCGCAAGACCCTTACGTGCAGCAGTTCCTCAAAGGCGAACCCGACGGCCCGGTCGCGTTCCAGTACCCCGAGACGCCGGCTTTCCAGAAATGGCTGTCGCAACAACAAGGGCGCCGCGCATGAACGCATCGAACAACGCCATCGGCGCGCTGGGCGGCTGGCTGCGCAACCGCATCACCGGCATCGGCGGCTTCACCCGTTTCTTCGGCGCCATGCTGGCGCGCAGCGGCATCGCGCTGTCGCGCCCCCGGCTGGTGTCGCAGCAGGTCCATTTCATCGGCAACTACTCGCTGCTGATCATTGCCGTGTCCGGCATGTTCGTGGGTTTCGTGCTGGGCCTGCAGGGCTACTACACGCTGAACCGCTATGGCGCCTCGGAATCTCTGGGCCTGCTGGTCGCGCTGTCGCTGGTGCGCGAGCTGGGCCCCGTGGTCA
The DNA here is from genome assembly GCF_000633435.1 of Achromobacter sp. DH1f. NCBI lineage: Bacteria > Pseudomonadati > Pseudomonadota > Betaproteobacteria > Burkholderiales > Alcaligenaceae > Achromobacter > Achromobacter sp. DH1f. The sequence continues at coordinate 247,000 of NZ_AYMF01000029.1, forward strand.
CGGCGCTGCTGTTCGCCGGCCGGGCCGGCACCTCGCTCACCGCTGAAATCGGCCTGATGAAGGCCGGCGAACAACTGTCCGCCATGGAAGTCATGGCGGTCGACCCTGTACGGCGCGTCCTCGTGCCGCGCCTGTGGGGCGGCATCATCGCCATGCCGATCCTGGCCGCCGTGTTCTCCATGGTCGGCATCCTGGGCGGCTGGGTCGTGGGCGTTCTGATGATTGGCGTCGACGCCGGCGCCTTCTGGTCGCAGATGCAGGGCGGCGTCGATGTCTGGAACGACGTCCTGAACGGCGTCCTCAAAAGCCTGGTGTTCGGCGTCACGGTGACGCTGGTTGCGCTTTACGAAGGCTGGCAGGCCAAACCCACTCCCGAAGGCGTCGCCCGCGCCACCACCCGCACGGTCGTGGTGGGCTCGCTGGCGGTGCTGGGACTGGACTTCCTGCTCACTGCCTTGATGTTTGGAAACTGATACGGATCGATCATGTCACGCGAAAAAACCGACTTCTGGGTAGGCCTGTTCGTATTGCTGGGCGCGGCCGCGCTGGCGTTCCTGGCGTTGCGCGCCGGCAACTTGAGCACCTTTTCTTTTGCTCCCACCTATACGCTCACGGCCAATTTCGATAACGTAGGCGGCCTCAAGGTCCGTGCGCCCGTGAAAAGCGCGGGCGTGGTGGTCGGCCGGATCGCCAAGATTTCCTTCGACGACAAGACCTTCCAGGCCGTCGTGGCGATCAACCTGGAAACGGCTTACCAGTTCCCCAAGGACTCGTCCGCGGCCATCCTCACGTCCGGCCTGCTGGGCGAACAGTACCTGGGCTTGACCCCGGGCAGCGAAGAAGACAACTTTGCCGATGGCGGAAAAATCCGCTATACCCAAAGCGCCGTCGTGCTGGAACAGCTGATCAGCAAGTTCCTGTACGGCTCGGCCGAGAAAGAAGGCTCGAACGCGGCCGCCGCCCCTGAAGCGAAAGCCCCGAATTAAAGACCATCCGTCGCGTGCGGCCATCGCCGCGCGAGGCATGCGCTGCAATAAGAATAGAACTCTGCTGATAGGGATGCCCTGATCATGAACACGAAAGCTCTTTCCCGTATCGCCACCGTGGCCGCCGCCGGCGCGCTGATGGCGGGTTGCGCCGCCCCGCAGCATCCGGACCCGCGCGACCCCTGGGAAGGCTTCAACCGCGGTGTCTACAAGTTCAACGACACCGTCGACCGCGCCGTCTTCAAGCCGGTCGCACAGGCCTACACCTATGTCACGCCGCAGCCGGTGCGCAGCTGTGTCCACAACATCTTCAGCAACGTCGGCGACCTCTGGTCGGGCACCAACAGCTTCCTGCAGGGCCGTGGCCACGACTTCGTCAACACGCTGGGCCGCTTCCTGTTCAACACCACCATGGGCGTGGGCGGCTGCTTCGACGTCGCCTCGGCCAACGGCGCCCGCAAGATCCCGAACGACTTCGGCACCACGCTGGGCGTGTGGGGCCTGGGCCAGGGCCCGTACCTGGTGCTGCCGTTCTTCGGCTCGTCCAGCGTGCGCGACGGCGTCGGCCTGATCGGCGACTGGCAAGGCCGCCAGTACGGCTACATGGGCGTGAGCGCCATCGACAACGTGCCGCTGCGCAACTCGCTGTGGGGCCTGGAAGTGGTCGACACGCGCGCCAGCCTGCTCAGCGCCACCGACACCATCGACCGCGTCGCGCTCGACCCGTACAGCTTCATTCGTGACGCCTACCTGCAGCGCCGCGCCGCCATGGTCAACGGCCAGCGCGTGGACGACGAATCCAGCCTGCCCAACTACGAAGACGACGAGGGCGATGCCCCCGCCGCCAAGGACAAGGGCGCCGCGGCGCCTGCACCGATGCCCGCAACCAAGTAAGCTGTTGGATTGCGTTTCAGTACAGCAAGGAGTTTCCATGCGGTTTTCTTTCTTTTCCCTGCTCCAGCGCCTGGCCTTGGCCGGCCTGCTGGGCCTGGCGGCATCCGCTGCCGTGCAGGCGCAACCCGACGCCAACGGCGCGCCCGACCAGTTCGTGCTGGGCGTGGCCAATGAAGCCCTGGACGTCCTGAAGGCCGACGGCGCGATCAAGGCGGGCAATACCGCCCGCATCAACCAGGTCGTCAACGAGCACATCCTGCCGTACGTCAACTTCCAGAAGACCACGCGCCTGGCCGCTGGCCGCTACTGGCGCCAGGCCAGCGAGGCCCAGAAAACGGCCCTGGCCGATGCCTTCCGCGGCACGCTGGTGCGCACCTACAGCGGCGCGCTGACCCGCGTCACGTCCAGCACCAAGGTCACGTCGCTGCCGTTCCGCGGCGACGCCAAGGCCGACGACGTGGTCGTGCGCACGCTCATCAGCCAGGCCAACGGCCAGCCCACCGGTGTGGACTACCGCCTGGAAAAGACGCCCCAGGGCTGGAAGATCTACGACATGAACGTCGAAGGCATCTGGCTGATCGAGAACTACCGCAATCAGTTCGCCCAGCAGATCAACCAGAACGGCATCGACGGCCTGATCCAGGCCCTGAACCAGCGCAACCAGTAAGATCCTGCCCGGTTGCCTGCCGGCCCGGCGCGCCCTTGCGGCCCGCCGGGCCTGTTATTTTGGGGACACATAACGGCCCATGCCCTACGGTTGCCGGGGCTATCAGCGTGCCGCAAGGCGGGCCGCTTATATAATGATCAATTCGCTCTTTTCCGGGCAACCTCCCCGCCGTCATGTCTGCCGTTAGTCTAGAGAACGTCTCCAAAATCTACTCGCCGCGCCGTAGCGGCTGGGGCAAGCTCACCGGGCGCGCGCCTGGGGCCGGCTTCCAGGCGCTCGACAACGTCAGCCTGAACATCGAGCACGGCGAGTTCTTCGGCCTGCTCGGCCCCAACGGCGCGGGCAAGACCACCCTGATTTCCATCCTGGCCGGATTGGCACACGCCAGCGCCGGCCGCGCCACCGTCTGTGGCTACGACGTCGTGGCCGACTACAAGTCGGCACGGCGGGCCCTGGGCGTGGTGCCGCAAGAGCTGGTCTACGACCCGTTCTTCACGGTGCGCGAAACGCTGCGCATCCAGTCGGGCTATTTCGGCCTGCGCAAGAACGACGACTGGATCGACGAAATCCTCTTCAATCTCGGGCTGGCCGACAAGGCCAATTCGAACATGCGGGCGCTGTCCGGCGGCATGAAACGCCGCGTGCTGGTGGCGCAGGCGCTGGTGCACCGCCCGCCCGTGATCGTGCTGGACGAGCCCACCGCGGGCGTGGACGTCGATCTGCGCCGCACGCTATGGGAATTCATCTCGCGCCTGAACAAGGCCGGCCACACCATCATGCTCACCACCCACTACCTGGAAGAAGCGGAAGCCCTGTGCGGCCGCATCGCCATGCTCAAGGGTGGCCGCATCGTGGCGCTGGACACCACCCAGGCGCTGCTGGCGCGCGTCGGCGGCGTCGACCTCGAAGACGCCTTCGTGCGCATCATGCACCAGGACGACAAGCCCGCCCCGCAACCCGAAGAGATGTCCCAATGACGCAGCCCGCCGCCAACGCCAGCCAGCCGCTGGTGCAACCCCGCCTGGATGCGGGGTCGGGCTTTCCGACCCTGTTGCGCAAGGAATTGCTGCGCTTCTGGAAGGTCAGCTTCCAGACCATCGCCGCGCCCGTCATCACGGCGCTGCTGTACCTGCTGGTGTTCGCCCACGTGCTGGAAGGGCGCGTCATGGTGTACGGCAGCGTGCCCTACACCGCGTTCCTGATCCCCGGGCTCATGATGATGAGCATGCTGCAGAACGCCTTCGCCAACCCGTCCTCGTCGCTGATCCAGAGCCGCATCACCGGCAACCTGGTGTTCATGCTGCTGCCGCCGCTGTCGCACCGCGACATCTTCGCCGCCTACGTGCTGGCGGCCGTGGTGCGCGGCCTGGCCGTGGGCCTGTGCGTGTGGGTGGTGGCGCTGTTCTTCGTGTCGCTGGTGCCCGCCAACCCGCTGTGGCTGCTGGTGTTCGCCGTGCTGGCCTGCGGCATCATGGGCGTGCTGGGCCTGATCGCCGGCCTGTGGTCCGAGAAATTCGACCAGCTCGCTGCCTTCCAGAACTTCCTGATCATGCCGGCCACCTTCCTGTCCGGCGTGTTCTATTCCATCCATACGCTTCCCGCCTTCTGGCAGGGCGTGTCCCACTGGAACCCCATTTTCTACACCATCGACGGCTTCCGTTACGGATTCTTCTCGGTGTCGGACGTCTCCCCCTGGCGCAGCCTGGCGGTGGTGACGGGGGTGTTCCTCGCACTGTCGATCTATGCGCTGCGGCTTCTGGCCAGCGGCTACAAACTCAGGAACTGACGTCCATGCTTCCCACTCCCGCGCAAGTCCGCCAATACATCGCGGATGGCCTGCCCTGTGAACATCTCGACGTGCAAGGCGACGGCTCGCATTTCGACGCGGTCATCGTCAGCGCCGCTTTCGAAGGCAAGCGCCTGATCCAGCGCCACCAACTGGTCTACGCCGCCCTGGGCGACCGCATGAAAGCCGAGATCCATGCCCTGTCGATGCGCACGCTGACCCCTGGCGAGTACACCCAGGCGGGCAAGTGACCATGGACAAGCTACGCATTACCGGCGGCGCGCAACTGCACGGCGAAATCACCATTTCCGGTGCCAAGAACTCGGCCCTGCCGATCCTGTGCGCCGGGCTGCTGACGGCCGATCCGCTGTCCCTGTCCAACGTGCCGCACCTGAACGACACGGCCACCATGCTGCGCCTGCTGGGCCGCATGGGCGTGCGCGCCGAACGCGCCGCCGACGGCATGGTCACGCTGCAGGCCGACCGCGTCGACAGCCTGGAAGCGCCGTACGACCTGGTCAAGACCATGCGCGCGTCCATCCTGGTGCTGGGCCCGCTGGTGGCGCGCTTCGGCGAAGCCCGCGTCAGCCTGCCGGGCGGCTGCACCATCGGCCAACGGCCGGTGGACCAGCACATCAAGGGCCTGGCCGCGCTGGGCGCTGAAATCAGCATCGAGCACGGCTTCGTAGTGGCGCGCGCCAAGCGCCTGAAGGGCGCCTCCATCCGCACCGACATGGTCACCGTCACCGGCACCGAGAACCTGCTGATGGCCGCCGTGCTGGCCGAAGGCCGCACCGTGCTGGAAAACGCCGCCCGCGAGCCCGAGGTGGTGGACCTGGCCGAGCTGCTCATCAAGATGGGCGCCCGCATCCAGGGCCACGGCACCGACCGCATCGTGATCGAGGGTGTCGAGCGCCTGCACGGCGCCGAGCACCGCGTCATTTCCGACCGCATCGAAGCCGGCACCTTCCTGTGCGCCGTCGGCGCGGCCGGTGGCGACATCCTGCTCAAGAACGCCGACGCCGGCATCCTGGGCGCCACGCTGGACAAGCTGGTCGAAGCCGGCCTGACCATCGAAACCGGCCCCGACTGGATCCGCGGCGCCATGTCGACGCGGCCCAAGGCCGTGGGTTTCCGCACCCACGAGTATCCGGGCTTCGCCACCGACATGCAGGCCCAGCTCATGACCCTGAACACCGTCGCCGACGGCACCAGCGTCATCGTCGAGAACATCTTCGAAAACCGCTACATGCACGTGCAGGAACTGCGCCGCATGGGCGCCGACATCGACATCGACGGGCATACCGCCATTGTGCGCGGCATCAAGCGCCTGTCGGGCGCCACGGTCATGGCGACCGACCTGCGGGCTTCGGCCAGCCTGGTCATTGCCGGCCTGGCCGCCGACGGCGAAACCGTGGTCGACCGCATCTATCACCTGGACCGCGGCTACGACCGCATGGAAGTCAAGCTGCGCGCCCTGGGCGCCAACATTCAACGCGCAACCGGCAAGGAATCGGCATGAGCAATGCCCAACTCGCGCCCCTGACCCTGGCTTTGTCCAAGGGGCGAATCTTCGAAGAAACCATGCCGTTGCTGGCGGAAGCCGGCATCGAAGTGCCCGAGAACCCCGAAAGCTCGCGCAAGCTGATCCTGCCCACCAGCGATCCCGGCCTGCGCCTGATCATCGTGCGCGCCTCCGACGTGCCGACGTACGTGCAGTACGGCGCGGCCGACCTGGGCATCGCCGGCAAGGACGTGCTGATCGAGCATGCCGCCGAACAGCCCGGCGGCCTGTACCAGCCCATCGACCTGAACATCGCCAAGTGCCGCCTGGCCGTGGCCGTGCGCAATGGTTTCGACTACCAGGCCGCGGTGCACCAGGGCGCGCGGCTGCGCGTGGCCACCAAGTACGTGCAGTCAGCCCGTGAACACTTTGCGTCCAAGGGTGTGTACGTCGACATCATCAAGCTGTATGGTTCGATGGAACTGGCGCCGCTGGTAGGCTTGGCCGACTGCATCGTGGACCTGGTCTCCACCGGCGGCACGCTGCGCGCCAACGACCTGGTCGCCGTCGAAGACATCATGCCGATCTCATCGCGCCTGATCGTCAACCAGGCCGCCCTGAAAACCCGCGGCGACCGCCTGCAGCCGCTGCTGGACGCCTTCGCAAGAGCCGCCACCCGCAACGCCTGACTCCCGCCCGCCGCGCCCCGCGCGGCGGCCGCTCCTTTGCTTGAACCATGACGCCATGGCCCTGATCAACCGTCTCGATTCCCGCGATCCCGGATTCCAATCCGCCCTGTCCAAGCTGCTGGCCTTCGAGGCCACCGAAGACGAATCCATCGACCGCGCCGCCGCCGGCATCCTGGCCGACGTGCGCACCCGCGGCGACGCGGCGCTGGTGGAATACACCCAGCGCTTTGACCGCATGCCCGGCGCCTCGGCAGCCACGCTCGAAATTCCCCAGGCCGAATGGCATGCCGCCCTGGCCGCACTGCCCGCGGCCCAGCGCCATGCCCTGGAAGCCGCCGCCGAGCGCGTGCGCAGCTACCACGAGCGCCAGCGCGCCGAGACCTGGACCTACACCGATGCCGAAGGCACGATGCTGGGCCAGCAGGTCACGCCGCTGGACCGCGTCGGCCTGTACGTGCCGGGCGGCAAGGCGGCCTACCCGTCGTCGGTGCTGATGAACGCCATTCCGGCCAAGGTGGCCGGCGTCGAAGAACTGATCATGGTCACGCCCACGCCCGACGGCGTGCGCAACCCCATCGTGCTGGCCGCGGCCGCCATCGGCGGCGTCGACCGCGTGTTCGCCATCGGCGGCGCGCAGGCCGTGGGCGCGCTGGCCTACGGCACCGCCACCGTGCCCGCCGTGGACAAGATCGTCGGCCCCGGCAACGCCTACGTGGCCGCCGCCAAGCGCCGCGTGTTCGGCGTGGTCGGCATCGACATGATCGCCGGCCCCAGCGAAATCCTGGTCATCTGCGACGGCAAGACGCCGGCCGACTGGATCGCCATGGACCTGTTCTCGCAGGCCGAACACGACGAACTGGCCCAGTCCATCCTGCTGTGCCCGGACGCCGCCTTCATCGCCGAGGTCGAGGCCGCCATCGCGCGCCTGTTGCCCACCATGCCGCGCGCCGACATCCTGCGCGTCAGCCTGGCCAACCGCGGCGCGCTGATCCAGGTCCGCGACCTGGACGAAGCCTGCCGCATCGCCAACGACATCGCCCCCGAGCACTTGGAAATCTCCACCGAGCAGCCCGAAACCTGGACCGCCAAGATCCGCCACGCCGGCGCGATCTTCATGGGCCGTTTCAGCTCGGAAGCCCTGGGCGACTACTGCGCCGGCCCGAACCACGTGCTGCCCACCTCGCGCACGGCCCGCTTCTCGTCGCCGCTGGGCGTCTACGACTTCCAGAAACGCTCCAGCCTGATCCAGGTCTCGCACCAGGGCGCCCAGACATTGGGCCGCATCGCGGCCGAGCTGGCGCTGGGCGAAGGCCTGCAGGCCCACGCCGCCAGCGCCCAGTACCGGATCGACAAGCCATGAGCGCCGTCGCCGGCCGCATCGCCGGCACGGTCCGGCCCGACATCCTGGCGCTGGCCGCTTACCCGGTGGCGCATGCCGACGGCTGCATCAAGCTGGACGCCATGGAATGCCCGTACGAGCTGCCCGAGGCCGTTCGCAACGACCTGGCCCGCGTGCTGCGCGACACGCCGCTGAACCGCTATCCGGCCGCCGACCTGTCCGCGCTGCAGCAGGCGGTCAAGACGGCGTTCGGCGTGCCGGCCGACGCCGACGTGCTGTTCGGCAACGGCTCGGACGAACTCATCCACATCGCGGTGCAGGCCTGCTGCAACCCGGGCGACGTGGTGCTGTCGCCCTGGCCGTCGTTCGTCTATTTCGACATGGCGGCCCGCTTCGATCACGCCCGCTTCGTCGGCGTGCCGTTGAACAGCGATCTGTCCCTGGATATTTCCGCGATGCTGGCCGCCATTCGTGAGCACCAGCCCAAGGTGGTGTTCCTGGCCGTGCCCAACAACCCCACCGGCGGCGCCTGGTCCGACGCGGACATCGCCGCCATCATCGCCGCGGCGCCTGGCCTGGTGGTCGTGGACGAGGCCTACCAGCCGTTCACCGACCGCAGCTGGATGCCCCAGGTGCTGGCCGCGCCCAACGTGGTGGTGATGCGCACCGTGTCCAAGATCGGCCTGGCAGGCCTGCGTTTTGGCTACCTGGCCGGCCACCCCGACTGGATCGCCCAGCTCAACAAGGTGCGCCCGCCGTACAACCTGGACGTGCTGACCCAGGCCGCGGTACTGACCGTGCTGCGCCACAAGCCGGTGCTGGACGAACAGGCCGCCCGCCTGCGCGCCGACCGCGAACCGCTGGCCGCCGCCCTGGCCGCATTGCCGGGCGTCAGGGTATTCCCTTCCGCTGCCAACTTCGTACTCGCCCGCTTTTCCGGCAAGCTGGACGGCAACGCCGTGCATCTTGCCCTGAAAACGCGCAAAATATTGGTTCGTAACTTCTCCAACGCCCATCCGCTCCTGGCCGACTGCCTCCGCATCTCGGTGGGCACCCCGGCCGAGAACGCCGCTTTGCTATCGGCACTGCAAGACATCCTGAGTGCCTAATCGAGTTCTGACATGCGTACCGCAGAGATCACCCGCAACACCAACGAAACCCGCATCCGCGTGGCCATCAACCTCGATGGCACCGGCAAGCAGACGATCGACACCGGCGTGCCCTTCCTGGACCACATGCTGGACCAGATCGCACGCCACGGCCTGATCGACCTCGACATCAAGGCCGAGGGCGACCTGCACATCGATGCGCATCACACGGTGGAAGACGTGGGCATCACCCTGGGCATGGCCATCGCCAAGGCGGTGGGCACCAAGGCCGGCCTGCGCCGCTACGGCCACGCCTACGTGCCGCTGGACGAAGCGCTGTCGCGCGTGGTGGTCGACTTCTCCGGCCGCCCCGGCCTGGAATATCACATCCCCTTCACGCGTTCGCACATCGGCGCCTTCGACGTCGACCTGACCCGCGAATTCTTCCAGGGCCTGGTCAACCACGCCCTGATCACGCTGCACATCGACAACCTGCGCGGCACCAACGCGCACCACCAGTGCGAAACGGTCTTCAAGGCCTGTGGCCGCGCGCTGCGCATGGCCGTCGAAGTCGACCCCCGCATGGGCGACGTCGTGCCCTCCACCAAGGGCGTGCTGTAACCGCCGCGACCTCCCGCCACGCACCAGGTAAATCGAAGTGACCACTATCGCCATCGTCGACTACGGAATGGGCAACTTCCACTCCGTCGCGCGCGCGCTCAAGTACGCCGCCCCCGACGCGGACATCCGCATCTGCAGCCAGCCCCAGGACATCGACGCGGCCGACCGCGTCGTCTTTCCCGGGCAGGGCGCCATGGCGGACTGCATGCGCACCCTGAATGAATCCGGCCTGCGCGAAGCGGTCGTCAAAGCCGCACGCAGCAAGCCGCTGCTGGGCGTCTGCGTCGGCGAACAGATGCTGTTCGACGCCAGCGAAGAGGGCGGCACGTCCTGCCTGGGGCTATTCCCCGGCGTCGTGCGCCGCTTCTCGGGCCCGCGCTTTGCCGACCCGGTTCCGGCCGACGACGAAGCCTGCCTGGCCGACACCGGCGCCGCGGGCCTGGTCGACGGCCGCCCCGAACGCCTGAAAGTCCCGCACATGGGATGGAACAAAGTCCGCCAGACGCGCTCTCACCCTATCTGGGACGGCATTCCGGACGACACGCATTTCTATTTCGTCCATAGTTATTACGCCGACCCGGTCGATGCAAGCCTGACCGTCGGTGAAACCGATTACGGCGTTGCCTTTACCTGCGCGGTGGCGGCAGCTAACATTTTCGCGGTGCAGTTCCACCCGGAAAAGAGCGCCGAGCACGGTTTGCGCCTGTATCGCAATTTTGTAGACTGGCAGCCGTAGGCCGCTTCGGCCCACGCGCTCCAGACCATTCAACCTATATTTTCCCGCTGCCCACCATGCTGCTGATCCCCGCCATCGATCTCAAAGACGGACGCTGCGTGCGTCTGCGCCAGGGCGACCTGGACGATGCAACGGTGTTCTCCGAAGACCCCGCTTCCATGGCCACCCGCTGGCTCGAGCAAGGCGCCCGCCGCCTGCATCTGGTCGACCTGAACGGCGCCGTCGCCGGCAAGCCCAAGAACGAAGCGCCCATCAAGGCCATCCTGGACGCCGTCGGCGACGACATCCCCGTCCAGATCGGCGGCGGCATCCGCGATCTCGACACCATCGAACGCTACCTCGACGCCGGCATCTCGTACGTCATCATCGGCACCGCCGCGGTCAAGAACCCGGGCTTCCTGCAGGACGCCTGCGGCGCCTTCCCGGGCCAGATCATCGTCGGCCTGGACGCCCGCGACGGCAAGATCGCCACCGACGGCTGGAGCAAGCTGACCCGCCACGACGTGCTCGACCTGGCCAAGAAGTTCGAAGACTACGGCTGCGAAGCCATCATCTACACCGACATCGGCCGTGACGGCATGCTGTCGGGCGTGAACGTCGAAGCCACCGTGCGCCTGGCGCAGCACGTGCGCATCCCCGTGTACGCCTCGGGCGGCATCGCCGGCATCCAGGACATCGAAGCGCTGTGCGCCGTCGAGGAAGAGGGCGTCGAAGGCGCCATCCTGGGCCGCAGCATCTACGAAGGCACGCTCGACTTCCAAGCGGCCCAGGCCCGCGCCGACGAATTGGCAAAATGACCACTCCCAGCAGGTCCCCCGAGGCCGGCGCGCCCGCCCAGAGCGCACTGACCCGCCGCATCATCCCTTGCCTTGACGTCACCGCCGGCCGGGTCGTCAAGGGTGTCAATTTCGTCAACCTGCTCGATGCGGGCGACCCCGTCGAGATCGCCCGCCGCTACAACGAGCAGGGCGCCGACGAACTCACGTTCCTGGACATCACCGCCACCAGCGACGGCCGCGACCTGATCCTGCCCATCATCGAGCAGGTGGCCTCGCAGGTCTTCATTCCGCTGACCGTCGGTGGCGGCGTGCGCCAGGTGTCCGATATCCAGCGCCTGCTCAATGCCGGCGCCGACAAGATCAGCATCAACAGCGCCGCCGTGGCCAACCCGGACCTGGTGCGCGCCGCGTCCGATTACCACGGCTCGCAATGCGTGGTGGTCGCCATCGACGCACGCCGGGTATCCGCCCCGGGCGAAGCGCCGCGCTGGGAAGTCTTCACCCATGGCGGCCGCAAGGCCACCGGGCTGGACGCCGTGGCCTGGGCCCGCCGCATGGCCGCCTATGGCGCCGGTGAAATCCTGCTCACCAGCATGGACCGCGACGGCACCAAGTCGGGCTTCGACCTGGAACTGACCCGCACCGTCTCGGACGCCGTGCCGGTGCCCGTCATCGCCTCCGGCGGCGTCGGCAACCTGCAACACCTGGCCGACGGCGTCACCACCGGCCGGGCCAGCGCCGTGCTGGCCGCCAGCATTTTCCACTTCGGCCAGCACACGGTCGGCGAATGCAAGCGCTTCATGGCCGAGCAAGGCATTGAAGTGAGGTTATAGAAATGAGCAACGAACCCAGCTGGATGGCCGACGTCGTCTTCGACGAAAACGGCCTGATCCCCGCCATCGCGCAGGACGCCGACAACGGCCAGATCATGATGGTCGCCTGGATGAACCGCGAGTCGCTCGCCGAAACCGCCGCCACCGGCCGCGCGGTGTACTGGTCGCGTTCGCGCCAGCGCCTGTGGCGCAAGGGCGAAGAATCGGGCCACGTGCAGCAAGTGCATGAATTGCGCCTGGACTGCGACGGCGATGTGGTGCTGCTCAAGGTTCACCAGGAAGGCGGCATCGCCTGCCACACCGGCCGCGCCAGCTGCTTCTACCGCCGCCTGGAAGGGCAGACCGACCAGGCCGCCTGGGTCACCGTCGACCCGGTGCTGAAAGACCCCGAACTGATCTACAAATGACCGATACGCCCCTTAGCGCCCACGACGTCCTGGCCCGCATCGCCGACACCCTGGAAACCCGCCGCCCTGAAAACGGCGGCGATCCCAAGGCGTCGTACGCAGCCAAGCTGCTGTCCAAGGGCCCCGACGCCTTTCTCAAGAAGATCGGCGAAGAGGCCACCGAACTGGTCATGGCCGCCAAGGACGGCGTGCCCGACCGCATCGTCAGCGAAACCGCCGACCTGTGGTTTCACTGCCTGGTCGCGCTGACGCACTTCAACCTGCGCCCCGACGACGTGCTGGCCGAACTGGCCCGCCGCGAGGGCCTGTCGGGCCTGGCCGAGAAGGCCAGCCGTCCCCAAGACTGACTCGGAACCTGCAAAAATGAGCGCCAACTGTCTTTTCTGCAAGATCGCCGCTGGCGAAATCCCGTCCAAGAAGGTCTACGAGGACGAGGACTTTGTTGCATTCCACGATATCAATCCGGCCGCACCGGTGCATTTGCTGCTCATCCCTCGACGTCATGTCACATCCATGCAGGATATTACGGGTGAGGACGCAGGTTGGTTGGGTAGAATGATGTCATTGGCGCCGCGGCTTGCCGCTGAAAACGGTTGTCGTCCGGGCCCTGATGGCGGATTTCGCATCATGATCAACTCTGGCGTCGAAGGCGGCCAGGAAGTCCCGCATCTGCATTTCCACATCATCGGCGGCTCGCGACCCTGGAAAGGGCGCGTGGCCCCCACCGCGTAATACGGAGAACCGTCATGGGTAGCTTTAGCATTTGGCATTGGTTGGTCGTTCTGGTCATCGTGGCGCTGATTTTCGGCACCAAGAAACTGCGCAACATCGGTTCCGACCTCGGCGGCGCCGTCAAGGGCTTCAAGGAAGGCATGAAAGACGCCAACGGCGACAAGCCCGCCGAACCGATCGCGCAACAACGCGTGGCCGGCGACACCATCGATGTGCAGGCCAAGGAAAAGTCCAACCCCTGAGCGCCTGCTCGCCCCCCGGGCCCGGCCTGAACCGGCCGGCCCTCATAGCCTCAATTCCCGAGCGGCCGTCGAATGTTTGATGTCAGCCTCACTGAACTGATGGTGATCGGCGTCGTCGCGCTGATCGTCATCGGCCCCGAACGCCTGCCCAAGGTCGCCCGCACGGTCGGCCACCTGCTGGGCCGCGCGCAGCGTTACGTCAACGACGTGAAATCCGATATCCAGCGCGAAATCGAGCTGGACGAACTGCGCAAGTTCAAAAGCGAAATGGAAGACGCCGCCCAAGGCGTGCAGCAGTCGCTAAACGACACCCATGCCGCGCTGCAGGAACCCGTCCAGCAATTCCGCGCCGAGCTTGATGAGGTTGCCCGCGAAGCCAGCGGCAAGCCGGCCGCCGTTGCAGCCACCGACGCTGCCCCCGCCGAACCCTTGATGCAACCGCTGGCCGGCCAACCCGCCACGACGCCCTCGGCCAACGCTGCGACGACGGCTGATGCACCTGCCACGGGTTCGCCTGCCGCAGGATCGCCTGCCGCAGGTTCGCCTGCCGCCCCCGACGCGCCGCGCACCATCGCGCCGCCCAGCCCGAACCTGAGCCTGGATCTGGATACGCCCGCCCCCGTGCTGGCTGCTCCACCCGCACCCGCCCCGCAACCCGCCCAGACGCCCAGCGCGCCCGCCGCGGGATCGCCCGCCGCAGGATCGCCTGCCGCAACTTCGCCCGCCGCTGGCGACACCCCGCCGGCCAAGCCCGCCACGCCCTCCGGAACGACAACGTGACCCAGGACGCCTCCCAAGAAGACGGCCAGCAGGAAAGCTTCATCTCCCATCTGGTCGAACTGCGTACCCGTCTGCTGCGCGCCGTCGCCGCCGTGGTGGTCGTGTTCATCATCCTGTTCATCTACCCCGGCGCCTCGGCCATCTACGACGTGCTGGCCCAGCCCATGCTGGCCTCGCTGCCGCAAGGCACCCGCATGATCGCCACCGGCGTCATCACGCCCTTCATGGTGCCGGTCAAGGTCACGATGATGGCCGCCTTCATCGTGGCGCTGCCCGTGGTGCTGTACCAGGCCTGGGCTTTCGTCGCGCCCGGCCTGTACAAACACGAGAAGCGCCTGGCGCTGCCGCTGATCATCTCCAGCACGCTGCTGTTCATCGCGGGCATGGCGTTCTGCTATTTCGTGGTGTTCCGCACGGTCTTTCACTTCATCGCCACCTTCGCGCCGCAGTCCATCACGCCGGCGCCTGACATCGAGGCCTACCTCAGCTTCGTCATGACGATGTTCATGGCCTTCGGCATCACCTTCGAAGTTCCCGTGGCCGTGGTGCTGCTGGTGCGCATGGGCGTGGTCGAGCTGTCCAAGCTCAAGAGCGCGCGCGGCTACGTGGTGGTGGGCGCCTTCATCATCGCCGCCGTCGTCACGCCGCCCGACGTGGTCAGCCAGTTCATGCTGGCCGTGCCGCTGTGCCTGCTGTATGAAATCGGGTTGATCTGCGCACGCATGGTCACCCCCAAGCCAGGCGCCGAAGACGCCCCGGCCGACGGCTCGCTGACCGAGCGCCACTAAGCCGGCGCCATCGCGACGATACCGGGGGCCTTGCGCCCTCGGCAGGCCGCCCCCGGCATCCATTTCCTGCCAAAGCGACTCAACAAGCGGACCGTTTCCGCTTGTTGGAAGCCGGCTGCAATCCTACATTGCATCCATGTCGCTTGCCCTTCGGCTGCGCGCCCTGATGCGGCGTCGCGGCATCAAAAGCCAGAATCAATTGGCGCGCCTGTCCGGCGTGCCGCAGTCCTGCATCCACCGCATCCTCACTCGCGAAGAGCGCTACTCGCCCACCCGCAGCACCTTGCTGCGGCTGGCCCAGGCACTGGACACCCAAGTGCCCTGGCTGACCGACGGCGTGGCCAGTCCCGTCGTGCCTGGCGCCACGCCGGCCGCGCCTGATGCTGCAGCGGCCGAAAACATGACGGCCGGCTGCTGCAGCGAAATCTGCGCACTGCTGCACCGTCAGCCAGAAACCACCCAAAGGAAAATACTGAAAGTCGTGCGCCTGATGCTCGAAGACCCGGGCACAAGCCGAGCCACCAAGGCGCAGCGGCCTTTGCGACGCGCGGGTATCACCCGGGGTATGTCATGAGCTGGGTCGACGCACCGCGCCCCACGGCCCGGCCACCGAACCACGCGCCACCTGCCAGCGGTCACGTCAGATCAACAGCCCCAGGCCGAACGTCAGGCCCCCCCTTGCCACTCGCGCCCGCTAGCGCGGCAGCCCCGGGCGCGTGCCCACCACCACCGCCACCTCGGTCGCCTTGCCGCCGCGCAGTACGCCCAGCGTGGCACGCTGCCCCGGCGGCAACTGCGCAATTTCGGCCAAGAGTCCCGACGTATCCGTCATCGGCTTGCCGTTCACCGTCTGCACGATGTCGCCCACCCGCAGCCCGCCCTTGGCGGCTGGCCCGTCGCGCATCACGCCCGCGATGATCACCCCGCGCGCGTTCGCATCCATCTGGAATGCCCGCGCCAGTTCCGCCGTCAGGTCCTGCGGTTCCACGCCCAGCCAGCCGCGCTTCACGCCGCCTGTCTTGACGATCTCGTCCATCACCTTGCGCGCGATATCGATCGGCGTGGCAAAGCCGATGCCCAGCGATCCGCCCGATTCCGAATAGATCGCCGTGTTGATGCCCACCAGATTGCCCTGCGCATCCACCAGCGCACCGCCCGAATTGCCCGGGTTGATCGCCGCGTCCGTCTGGATGAAATTCTCGTACGTGTTCAGGCCCAGCCCGTTGCGCCCCAACGCCGACACGATGCCCTGCGTCGTCGTCTGCCCCACGCCAAACGGATTGCCGATCGCCAGCACCACATCGCCCACCCGCAGGCCGCGATCCGGCGCCAGCGTTGCCGCCGGCAGATTGCGCAGCGTCGCCAGCTTCAGCACCGCCAGATCCGTATCCGGGTCGGCGCCCACCACCTTCGCCGTATCCTTGCGCCCGTCGGCCAACGCCACCTCGATCGCGTCCGCCGCCTGCACCACGTGATAGTTCGTCAGCACGAAACCGTCGTGGTTCACCACCACCCCCGACCCCAGGCTGGTGCTGGGCTGACGCCGGCTCACCCCCGGCACCTGCCCGAACAACTGGCGCAGGATCGGATCGTCCGGCAGCGGCACCAACGGCACATTCACGTGCTTGGTCGTGTACACATTCACCACCGACGGCGCAGCCCGCGCCACCCCGTCCGCATACGACACCGCCCCCGCCAACGGCCGCGCACTCACCGCCTGCTGAGGCGCGGGCGGCGCCACTGCCGGCCCGCCCAACCGCAGCAGATCGGGCCGCAAAGTGGTCACCACGAATAGAATACCCAGGCAGACCGTGACGGCCTGAGCGAAGATCAGCCAATATCGGCGCATGTTTCTGATAGGACTAGCAATGAATAAAGTGGACTCCCACGTCCTGGCCAACTGGCTGGACGACACCCTGCAAGCCGCCCGTTTCAAGGACTACTGCCCCAACGGGCTGCAGGTGGAAGGCCGTTCCGAAGTCGGACACATTATCACCGGTGTCACCGCCAGCGAAGCCCTGCTGCGCATCGCCGTCGAACGCGGCGCCGACGCCGTGCTCGTCCACCACGGCTGGATGTGGCGCAACGAAGACCGCCGCGTCATCGGCACCCGCCGCACTCGCATGGCTCTGGCCCTGAAAAACGACCTGAACCTCTACGCCTACCACCTGCCCCTGGACGCCCACCCCACGCTGGGCAACAACGCCCAACTGGCACGCATCCTGGGCCTCACCCCCGAACGCCGCGACGACGGCACGCCCCGCACCTGTGGCGCCGACAACCTCGTCTGGCTGGGCACCGCCCCCGACCTGCCCACCCTGGGCGACCTTGCCGCCCGCGTCCAGCAACGCCTGGGCCGCCAGCCCCTCGTCGTCGGCAACCCCGACCAGCCCCTGGCCCGCATCGCCTGGTGCACCGGTGGCGCCCAAGGCATGCTCGCCGACGCCATCGACGCCGGCGCCACCGCCTACATCACCGGCGAAGCCTCGGAATCCACCTTCCACCTCGCCCAGGAAACCGGCGTCGCCTTCATCGGCGCCGGCCACCACGCCACCGAACGCTACGGCGTCCATGCCCTGGGCCAAGCCGTCGCCGACCGCTTCGGCATCCAGGTCGACTTCGTCGACCTGGATAACCCGGTGTAAAGAAAGTGGGGCGCCACAACGCCCCACAAGCGCGTAAGCCGATTGCTGGCCGCCCGCGCGGCCGCAATCGGCGGGCCCCGCAAATCCCGCACACAATCCTCGGTCTGACGGTCTGCAAAATCCGACATTTGTAGCCCGGGGCGGGTTGCGCACCCGTGTGGCGCGCCGTCGATGCGCCCGAGGGAATCTGAAGGAGTCGCCGAAGGCGAGGACGAAGATGACGAAGGGGCAGTCCGGAGCGAAGGCTCCGGACCGCAATCGTTGGCGCGCCACACGGGTGCGCAACCCGCCCCGGGCGGCCCACGAAGCACCGCGCCGCCACCAGCAAACACACCCTGCAACCACAAAAAGAAAGCGCCCCGAAGGGCGCCTTGTCTTTACGGCCGCTTGAGCAGATCCCGGATCTCGCGCAGCAGCGCCACATCCTCGGGCGTCGCAGCCGGCGCGGCCGGCGCTTCCTCGGCCTTCGTGCGAGCCTTGTAGATCGCCTTCACCATCCAGAAAATCACAAACGCCAGCAACACGAAGTTGATGATGATCGTGACGAAATTGCCCCAGGCGAACACGTTCGCGCCCGCCTTCGTCAGATCCGCATAAGTCATCGGCCCGTTGTATCCCGCAGGCATCGACAGCACCAGGAACTTGTTCGAGAAATCGACAGACCCGCCAAGCACGAAATTGACCAATGGCATGACGATGTCCTTGACCAGCGAATCGACAATCCTGCCGAATGCTGCGCCGATGATCACACCGACCGCCAAGTCAACCGCATTACCTTTAACCGCGAAATCTCGGAATTCTTTGACGAAACCAGTCGCTTTGCTCATAAAAGCACTCCATTCGTGATACGCCCGCCAGTGGGCTGGCGCTATAATACGCGGTTGCTATGTTGTTACACATTCCCGCGAACCCGATGCCGCAGAAGTGATGCTACTCGTAGAGCGGGCGCATCAACAAGGATAGGAAGATGAGTCAGGATACGCTGGTGCATGACGATGACGGTGCGGTTGATCCCAACCTGCCACCTGATCCTTCGCGACGTTTCTGGGTTACCACCGCCTGTGCTGTGGGTGGCGTAGCAGGTGTCGCAACGGCAATACCCCTAGTAAGCACGTTTTCCCCCTCCGAAAAAGCCCGCGCCGCCGGAGCCCCTGTCGAAGTCGACATCGGCGACATTCCCGTCGGCACAATGAAAACGGTGGAATGGCGCGGAAAACCTGTCTGGATCATCCACCGCTCTCCCGAGCAGCTCGCCGGCCTCAAAAGCCAGGACGCCCTCCTGGCGGACCCTGACTCCAAACGCGCCGGGTTCACCCCCAAATACGCCGAAAACGAAGGCCGGTCGCGCAAGCCCGAAATCTTCGTCTGTGTCGGTATCTGTACTCATCTGGGCTGCTCGCCCACCGCGCACTTCGAGACAGGTGGCGGTGGCGGCATGGGCGCCTCATGGCAAGGCGGATTCCTCTGTCCGTGCCACGGCTCCACGTTCGACCTGGCTGGCCGGGTCTACAAGAACAAGCCTGCTCCCGATAATCTCGAAGTTCCGCCGTACCAGTATCTCACCGACACCCGCATCATCGTGGGCGTTGATGAAGACAACAAGGCCTGACGCTCGCGTCGCGCTTTTTTCCCGAATTACGTAAGTAAAACAAATACGCCACGTATTAGAGAAGGAGCCGTTACATGGCTGGCGAGAAAACCGTCGAGACGACAGGCCTGTTGGGCTGGCTGGACCGGCGCTTCCCGGTGACTTCCACCTGGAAAGCCCATCTGTCCGAGTACTACGCACCGAAGAACTTCAACTTCTGGTATTTCTTTGGCTCACTGGCGCTACTGGTGCTGGTGCTGCAGATCGTGACCGGCATCTTCCTGGTCATGCATTACAAGCCGGACGCCGAACGCGCGTTCCAATCCGTCGAATACATCATGCGCGAGGTCCCGTGGGGCTGGCTGGTGCGCTACATGCATTCCACCGGCGCGTCGATGTTCTTCGTCGTCGTCTACCTGCACATGCTGCGCGGGCTGCTCTACGGTTCGTACCGCAAGCCGCGTGAACTGGTGTGGATCTTCGGCGTTGCGATCTTCCTCTGTCTGATGGCCGAAGCCTTCTTCGGCTACCTCCTGCCGTGGGGCCAGATGTCCTACTGGGGCGCACAGGTGATCGTGAACCTGTTCGCGGCCATCCCGTTCATCGGCCCCGAGCTGTCGATCTGGATCCGCGGCGACTACGTCGTGTCCGACGCCACGCTGAACCGCTTCTTCGCCTTCCACGTCATCGCCATTCCGCTGGTGCTGGTGGGCCTGGTGGCCGCTCACCTGGTAGCGCTGCACGAAGTCGGCTCGAACAACCCGGACGGCATCGAGATCAAGGAAGGCCCGAAAGACAAATACGGCCGGCCCAAAGACGGTATTCCGTTCCACCCGTTCTACACGGTGCACGACCTGGTCGGCGTTGCGGGGTTTCTGCTCGTCTTTGCCTTCATCGTGTTCTTCGCGCCGGAAATGGGCGGGTACTTCCTCGAGTTCAACAACTTCATCCCTGCTGACTCGCTGAAGACGCCGCCGCACATCGCCCCGGTCTGGTATTTCACGCCGTTCTACTCGATGCTGCGCGCCACCACCGATGAATTCACGTGGGTCCTGGCCGGCGCTTCGGTGCTGGGCGCCATCGCGCTGCTCGTCAAGAGCAACCTGAAGGGCTTCATGCGCATCGCCATCCCCGCGATCCTGATCATCGTGGCCGTGCTGCTGCGCGCCATCGATGCCAAGTTCTGGGGCGTGGTCGCCATGGGCGGCACCGTGGTCATCCTGTTCTTCCTGCCGTGGCTGGACCATTCGCCGGTCAAGTCGATCCGCTACCGCCCCACCTGGCACAAGTGGATCTACGGCATCTTCATGGTCAACTTCCTGGTGCTCGGCTACATCGGTACGCAGCCGCCCAGTCCGCCGTTGAACATCACGTCGCAGATCGGCACGCTGCTGTACCTGGCATTCTTCTTCCTGATGCCGGTCTGGAGCCGCCTGGGCACCTTCAAGAAAGTGCCCGACCGCGTCACGTTCCACGCCCACTGAGCCCACGAGAATAACGGACTAACCATGATCAAGAAGCTGATTGGTGCCGTGGCCTTGATGCTCACGTGTACCGCCACTTACGCCGCTGAAGGCGGCTTTCCGCTGGACAAGGCGCCTTACCGCGTCAACGATGTCGCGTCGCTGCAAAACGGCGCCAAGCTGTTCGTCAACTACTGTCTGAACTGCCATAGCGCGTCATCGATGCGCTACAACAAGCTCAAGGACATCGGGCTGACCGACCAGCAAATCAAGGAAAGCCTGCTGTTCACCGGCGAAAAGGTGGGCGATATGATGAATATCGCCATGACGCCCAAGGACGCCAAGAAGTGGTTTGGCACGACGCCCCCGGACCTGTCCGTGATCGCCCGTGCCAAATCCGTCAACGCCGGCCCCTCGGGTTCCGACTACATCTACACCTACCTGCGCACGTTCTACCGCGACACGTCACGCGCCACGGGCTGGAACAACCTGGTGTTTCCGTCGGTCGGCATGCCCCACGCCCTCTGGGAACGGCAGGGTCCGCGCGAGCTGACCACCGTCGCCATGCACGAGGTCGAGGGCAAGGAAGGCACCCCGAATACCTGGGAACGGGTCACGACGGTGTACGATGCTCAAGGTTTTTCCACGGTCAAGGCCGAACCGGTAGACAAATACCACGGCCATGCCACCTTCGATGCCAAATTTAAGGCCGCCAACCCGGCCCAAGTCGCAACATACGACAACGACGTCGCTGACCTGACCGCGTTCATGTCCTGGATGGCCGAGCCCGTCCAGACTTTCCGCGTCAAGCTCGGCGTCGGTGTCATGTTGTTCCTGCTGTTGTTTTTCCTAGTGATGTGGCGTTTGAACGCCTCTTACTGGAAACACGTGCGCTAACCGCAACGCCCCGCCAGGCACAACTTCCGTCCCCAATATCGGAGCCGGAAGCGGCGGATAGGGCTGTACGCCTATCCCCGCCTGGCAATCGGGGCCAGCGCCTGCTAGATTAAGGCGCTGGCCTTTCGTTTTTCATAAAGGACTTACCGCCATGATGGTGCTCTATTCCGGAACCACGTGTCCGTTTTCGCAACGCTGCCGCTTCGTGTTGTTCGAAAAGGGCATGGATTTCGAGATCCGCGACATCGACCTGTACAACAAGCCCGAAGACATCTCGGTGATGAACCCGTACGGTCAAGTGCCCATTCTGGTCGAGCGTGACCTGGTCCTGTACGAGTCGAACATCATCAACGAGTACATCGACGAACGCTTCCCGCACCCGCAGCTCATGCCCGCCGACCCGGTCATGCGCGCCCGCACGCGCCTCTTCCTGTACAACTTCGAGAAAGAACTGTTCGTTCACGTCTCGACGCTGGAAGACCGCAGCGCCAAGCCGGACGAGAAGAAGCTGGCCAACGCCCGCCAGAACATCCGCGACCGCCTGGCCCAGCTGGCCCCCATGCTGCTCAAGAACAAGTACATGCTGGGCGAGGAATTCTCCATGCTCGACGTGGCCGTGGCCCCGCTGCTGTGGCGCCTGGATCACTACGGCATCGAACTGCCCAAGAACGCAGCGCCGCTGCAAAAGTACGCCGAACGCATCTTCTCGCGTCCGGCCTACATCGAAGCGCTGACGCCTTCGGAAAAAGTGATGCGTCGCTAAGGTTGTTGCGTGATGGGTGAAACTTCGACCAAACCGTACCTGATCCGCGCGCTGCACGAATGGTGCACCGATAACGGCTACACGCCGTACATCACTGTGCAGGTCGACGAGCACACGATGGTGCCCGTCGCCCACGTGCGCGACGGACAGATCACTCTGAACGTCGGCACGCTGGCCACCAACCGCCTGGTGCTGGGCAATGAATTCATCGAATTCCAGGCCCGCTTCAGCGGCGTGACCGAAAACGTCTACGTTCCGGTGGGCGCCGTCAGCGCCATCTACGCGCGCGAAACCGGCGCAGGCATGGGCTTCGAAGTGCAGCCCTACGAACCGCCGGCGCCGGGCACGCAGAACGCGTCCGACACCGCCACGCCCGAAGCCGACGCGGATGCCGCGCCTGACGACGACGGCGGCGATGACGAACCCAAGCGTCCGCGCCTGACGATCGTCAAATAGCGAGCGCCACGCAGGGGTCGCGTTTTTTAATTACAATGCGGTCCCTGCGCGTGCCCCGGCACGCCACGCCGGTGTAGCTCAGTTGGTAGAGCAGCTCACTTGTAATGAGAAGGTCGAGGGTTCGATTCCTTTCACCGGCACCAATTCAAATCTGGCCAGCGGTAACAACCGCTTGAAATTCCGCGTCAGCCAAGGCTGCGCGGTTTTTTTTGGTCGATAAGAATTCAACACGGACCTTGTCTGACTTGCTCGTTTCGGCGTGTTCGCCTCTCTTTTGCCGGGGAGCGCGACGCTACAATCAAGCCTACTCTCAGGCTTGGCGAGGCTCCGCTGCATGAATGCAAATCATCTTCCAGGAGCACAGCGAAAGCGCTTCTGGCAAAAGAAATCGCCTAGAGAAGTTTTATTCAATGGCCCTCCAATCATCGTGGCAGGTTCCGCCGCGATCAAGAGCTGGCGTGAACCCACGTTCGATCCATGGATATTCGGCTTCGCCACCGCTGCATGCATATGGCTCGCAATCGCGACAATCGTACGCGTTGCGACGGCCCGCGCTGAAGACCAGAAAGAAGGCCCAGATGTCGTCCACGAGGGGCTATACGCTGCAGTATCCACCGTGCACACCATGCTTTCGGAATGGTGCGACAAACGCGGCTGTGGCGCCGATATCCGTGCGACCTTTCATCGAGTTGTTCCTCCCATCCATGACCCGCAACAGATTGAACAGATCATCAACTACGCAGGCTCGGGTGGTGAAGGAGTCGGACGAACGTTTTCAATCCATACGGGCATAACGGGCAGAGCCATTCGCAGCAAGAAGCCCTTGGTGATGTCCAGTCAACACGGAACTGAAGAGCAACTGCGCAACGAATTAGTGCAAGAGTGGGGCTACACGGAGGCAGAAGCACGAAAACTGGGGCCGGGGCGCTACTCCGCAATGGCCGTACCTGTCTTGGACCGATCTGGACAGCACCCCATCGGCGTGATCTACTTGGACTCAAGTGACCGGTCGCTATTTGAACGTAACGATGTCGTGGAAATTGTTGGTGCAGGAACCAAAGCCATCAGCCACTTTGTCACCCAGAGGTATTGAATGAACACTGCCATCAGAAAGCCGTCCGAGGCGTTCGTCAAAGAGTCCAAGCTCATTTCGAAACCGGGTGCAGTCATCAAGGTACGTGAACTGACGCTTACCGACGTGGGCGTACGTGCCATTACCAGCGGAAGCGCAGGAATCAGGCAGGGCGCGCACGAAGATGCCGGTCCGCCATCGCCCTTGAAAAAATTGGCCCCCGCCTGAGTCCCAAATTCGGCGGCAAGCAAAAGGCCCAACCGACTGGTTGGGCCTTTTGCATTTCCAGCAGGGGCATCACCCCAACGCCGGCAACATATTGAACAGCAGCACCATGATCAGGCCCACGACTGAGACGATGGACTGCACCACCGAAATGGTCTTGGTGGCTTCGCCCATGGTCATGCCGAAGGATTCCTTGACCATCCAGAAGCCCGCGTGATTGGCGTAGTTGAAGAACAGCGAGCCGCAGCCGATCGACAGCGCCAACAGGGGCAGGTTCAGGTTGGGGTCGGCGCCCGCCAGCGGGGCCAGGAGGCCCGCGGCGCCGACGATGCCGACCGTGGCGGAACCGGTGGACACCGACAGCAGCATGGCGATCAGCCAGCCCAGGATCAGCGGCGGGAAGGCAAACTGCTGGGTCAGGTGCACGATGGCGTCGCCGACCTTGGCGCTGGTCAGCACCTGCTGGAACGCGCCGCCGCCGGCGATGATCAGCATGATGCCGGCGATAGGCTTGAGGCTCTGGCCCAGTGCGCCGCGCAGTTTTTCGGCATCACCGCCGCGCGGCAGGGCCAGGGTGGCCATGGCGAACAGCACGCCCAGCAGCATGGCGACCAGCGGGTTGCCCAGGAAGGCTGCCGCGTGCAGCAGGCCCGAGCCCTTGGGCAGCAGCATCTCGGCCACCGCATGCACCAGCATCAGCAGCGCCGGCAGCAGGGCCGCCAGCACGCCCAGGCCCACGCTGGCCGGGGCGCGGCCGTTGGCGGTTTCCTGGGTGGCGGTGAACTGCTCGAGCAGGGCGTCATCGGGGCGGGTGGTCATGCGCGGCGCGATGAAGGCGCCGTACAGGGGGCCACCCAGGATCATGGCGGGCAGTGCGGCAATGAAGCCGTAGATCATGGTGGGGCCGACCGTGGTCTTCAGGCTGGCGATGGCGGTCAGCGGCCCGGGGTGGGGCGGCACCATGCCATGCATGGCCGCCAGGGCCGAAATGACGGGCACGCCCACATAGACGTAGGCCGAGCCCTTGAAGCGTTCCTGGCTTTCGAGCTTGCGCGCCACGCTGAAGATCAGCGGCAGCATCACCACCAGGCCCACTTCGAAGAACATGGGAATGCCGATGACAAAGGCCACCAGCGTCATGGCCCAGGGAATCAGGCGGACCGAGGTACGGGCCAGGATGGCGTTGGCCAGGCGTTCAGTGGTGCCGGAATCGGCCAGGATCTTGCCCAGCATGGCGCCCAGCGCGATCACCACGCCTACTGCGCCCAGCGTCTTGCCGGCGCCGTCGGTGAGGCTTTTGACGATGGCGGTGGGTTCCATGCCGGTGGCAAAACCCACGCCCAGGGAAACGATCAGCAGCGCCAGCAGCGGATGCATGCGGATGCGCGAAACGATGAGAGCGACCAGCACCAGAACGCTCACCAGGGCGGTGAGCAGCAATTGAATGTCGAACGAAGACATGGATAAACCCAGAAAAAACGAGAGAGGTCGCGAACCTTCTGGGTGCCATGATAAGGGATCAGCCGGCGCCGTCCTGAAATACCCCTGTCACTCGGGACGAATCCCCGCCGCCTTGATGATGGTCACGTTGCGGTCCAGCTCCGCTGTGACCTTGCTGCGGAACGCCGCCGGATCCTGGTAGGTGGCGTCAAAGCCCAGATCCTGCAGCTTGGCCCGGGTGTCCGGCTGCGCCATGACCGCCTGGATTTCCTTGGACAGGCGTTCGACGATGGGGGCCGGCGTGCCGCGCGGCAGCACGATGCCGAACCAGGTCTCGAAGTCGTAGCCGGCCACGCCGCTTTCGGCAACCGTGGGCACGTCGGGGGCCAGCGCCGACCGCGTGCGACCCGTCAGCGCCACCGCACGGGCCTTGCCCGCCTTGATCTGCGGCAGGCTGGCCACCAGCGTATCGATGGACAAAGGGATCTGGTTGCCGATCAGGTCGGTCATGGCGGGCGCGCTGCCGCGGTAAGGCACATGCAACAGCTTGGCGCCGGTGAGCTGAGCCAGGGATTCGCCCGCGATATGCGGCGTGGAGCCATTGCCGAACGAGCCGAAGCTCAGCGGTTGCGTGGCGGACTTGCGGGTGATGTCGGCCACGCTGCCGATGCCTGTCTGCGGGTTGGTCAGGATGACGAACGGCGTGCTGCCCGCGATGGCCACGTATTCGTAGCTTTTGAGCGGGTCGTAGTTCAGGTTGGGGTAAAGCAGCGAATTGAGCGTGAACGTGGGCGCGCCGGTGATCATGAAGGTATAGCCGTCGGGCGCCGCGCGGGCCACGGCCGCGGCACCGATACCCGTATTCGCGCCGGGCTTGTTCTCGACCACGACGGTCTGCCCCAGGCTCGCGCCCAGCTTGGCCGCGAGCAGGCGGCCAATGACGTCGGTGGAGCCACCCGGCGGGAACGGCACCACCATCGTGACGGGCTTGTCGGGATAGTTTTGCGCGCTGGCCCACAACGGCGCGGCGGACAGCAGGCATAGGGCAAGCGCCCGGGCGAGCGGTTTGTGCATCTGGAATTCCCCTTGTGTTTTATGAAGTGAAGGTCAGGACGGCAAGACAGGCGCCTGGCGCCAGAACTGGGTGGCTTGTTCGAACGTGTGCGCCAGTTGCAGCAGCGCGTGTTCCTGGCGGTAGCGGCCAACGATCTGGATGCCCACGGGCAAGCCATTGGCCGCAAAGCCGCAGGGCACGGAGATGGCGGGATGGCCCGTCAGCGACAGGTAGTAGCCCGAACGCATCCAATCGATGTAGTTGTTCATGGGCACGCCTTCGATCTGCGCCACCGTTTCGGTTTCTGCGGCAAACGGCAGCACCTGGCTGACGGGGCCGATCATGAATTCGTAGGTCTGCATGAACCGATGCATGCGCGCAAACAGGGCGGTGCGGTCGCGCTCGGCCTGCAGCACCGCGGCCGCCGGCTGGGTAAGGCCCAGTTCGATGTTCCAGATCACCGAATCCTTCAGCCGCGCGCGGTGTTCGCGCAGCGTGGCCTCGTACCCCACGGCGAACACCTGGCCGCGCAGCGCATGGAAGGCGGCATCGGCGCCGGTGAAGTCGGGGCAGGCCTCGTCGACGATCGCGCCCAAGGTCTGGAACACGGGCAGTTGCCGCGCCAGCGCCGCCACGATCGCGGGCTCGGTCGGCAAGCCGCCCCAGGTGGGCGCATAGGCGATACGCACGCCCTTGAAGTCGCGTTCCAGGCTGTCCAGAAAGCGCGCCGGGTCCTGCTCGATAGAGAGCGGATCGCGCGGGTCCTGGCCCGCAGTGGCCGCCAGCAGCAGCGCCACGTCGGCCACGGTGCGCGCCATGGGCCCGGCGACCGTCAAGGCGTTGTAGGGGTTGGCGCTGGGCCATTGCGGCACGCGGCCAGGCGACGGCCGCAGGCCCACCACGTTGCAGAACGAAGCCGGGTTGCGCAACGAGCCGCCCATGTCCGTGCCATCGGCCAGCGGCACCATGCGCGCGGCCAGGGCGGCCGCGGCGCCGCCGCTGCTGCCGCCGGCAGTCATGCGCAGATCGTAGGGATTGCGGGTGGCGCCGAACACGGTGTTGTAGGTCTGCGAGCCGGCGCCGAACTCGGGCAGGTTGCTCTTGCCCAGCGTAATGGCGCCGGCGTCGCGCTGGCGGCTGACGATGAGGCTGTCGTGGCCGGGCACGAAGTCGCGGTACACGGGCGAGCCATACGTGGTGCGCATGCCGGCGGTCAGGAACGAATCCTTGTGCACCACCGGCAGGCCATGCAGCAGGCCCAGGGCCATGCCGCGGGCCTGGCGTTCGTCGGCAGCGGCGGCCATCACCATGGCGCGCTCTGCGTCCAACGTCACCACGGCATTGACGTGGGGATTCACGTCGGCGATGCGCGCCAGGTGCGCTGCGGTGACCTCGCGCGCACTGACCCGGCCGGCGGCGATGTCGGTACGCAGCGCCATGGCGGTCATGTGGCAGAGCGGAGAGGGCGTGGCGGAAAGGGAGGGGGGAGCGGACAGCGGGGCAATCGTCATGTGCAGCCTGGGTGTATTGCTATGCGATACAAAGTATTGAATAATTAACTTTATAGTGGCTATCCCGTTCCCGGACAATTCGGGGAAACTCGTGAACCACGCCCACAGAACGCCTTTTGGTCGCTTTTCGGACGAATCCCACTATGGCCCCGCGCAAGCCCCCCGCCGCTGAGTTGCCCGCTGCCGCGGCCGACGACCCGCTCTTCGTTGCCTCGCTGGAAAAGGGCATGCGCGTGCTGGAAGCGTTCCGCGACGCCACCGAATCGCTGGGCCTGACCGACATCGCCACCCTGACCGGCCTGGGCAAGAGCGCTGCGCAGCGCTTCGTGCATACCTGGGAAAAACTGGACTACCTGGTCAAGGACCCGGCGACGCGCCGGTATCGCCTGGGCTCACGCGTGGTGGAGCTGAGCTATTTCTTCCTGCGCAACGACCGGCTGGTCTCGATGGCCGCGCCGCATCTGGTGGCGCTGCGAGACCGCTGCGGGCTGGCGGTGCACCTGAGCGTCCTGGCCGGCGGCGACATGATCTATCTGCTGCGCCTGCCCAGCCGCCAGCTGACGCTGGCCGAAATGCTGCCCGGGCGCCGCATGCCGGCGTGGTGCAACAGCGGCGGCCGCATGTTGCTCACCACGCTGGACGATGCCGGCGTGCAGGCCGCGCTGCGGCAATCGCCGCCTCGCGCCTACACGCCGCGCACCGTGACCGCCCCCGACGCACTGGCGGATCTGGTGCGCCAGGCCCGCGAAGACGGCTATGCATTGACCGAAGACCAGGTGCTGCAGAACCAGGTGGGCGCCGCCGTGCTGATGCGCGATGCGCGCAATGCGCCGCTGGCGGCCATCAGCGTGCGGGCACTGCGCCACGACTATCCCGTCGACCGCTTGCAGCAGGACATCGTGCCGCAATTGTTCCGCACGGCGCAGGCCATCCAGCAGGGGTAAAACGGTCCGCACGCACCCGTTTTGCATTCCCCGCAAAATTTGTGCATAATTCGGCCCCTCTACCTGTTCCCCGATAGCTCAGTCGGTAGAGCGACGGACTGTTAATCCGCAGGTCGCTGGTTCGAGCCCAGCTCGGGGAGCCAAAGAATGCAGTACTGAAGGGCCCGCAACGTTGTTGCGGGCCTTTTGCATTGGCGGGTCTCATTTGAAGGGCTTTTTTGCATTGCGCCCGCCACCCGGCGTAGGATGACGCGCATCCCTGGTCCCACCTGCCGCCCCCATGCGTTCCCACCGATCCCTGCCCGCCCTGGTCTCGCTGCGCGCCTTCGAGGCCGCCGCACGGCGCCTGAGCTTCAGCCTGGCAGGGGAAGAACTGTTCGTCACGCAAAGCGCCATCAGCCACCATATCCAGCGGCTGGAGACGGAACTGGGCGTGGCGCTGTTCGAACGCCGTACCCGCGCCGTGGCGCTGACACCGGCCGGGCAGGCCTACTACCAGCGGGTGCATGCCGCCTTTGAACTGCTGCGCCAGGGCACCGAGGCGATCCGCGCGCCGGCCACCGAACGGCGCGTGCTCAAGGTGGGGCTGCTGGCCTCGTTCGCGACGCGCTGGCTGGCGCCACGCTTGCCGGATTTTGCCGCCGCCCATCCCGAGATCGACCTGCAATTGCTGCCCGATATCGGCCTGGCGGATGTGGCAGGTGGCGAGGTCGACGTGGCGATCCGCTATGGCCGCGGCACGTGGCCTGGCGTGCGGGCGCGGCGTCTGATGTCCGAACGGCTGTCCGTGGTCTGTGCACCGGCCCTGGTAGCTGGCAAGCGGCGTGCGCGCACGCCCGACGACCTGCTGCGCTATCCGCTTCTGGCCTCGCACACCAAACACCCTTTCGAATGGGATGCCTGGGCCCGTCGCTTCGGCCTGGATCTGGGCCGCGCCCAGACGGTGCGCCTGCACGACTACAACATTGTGGTCGAAGCCGCGCTGGCCGGGCAGGGCCTGGCGATGGGCCGTCACCGGATGATCGCCGCACAATTGGCCAGCGGTGCACTGGTCCAGGCCCTGCCGGATACGGTTCTGGAAGACGCCCGCATCGGCTGGTGGTTCATCAGCCCGCGCGGCAAAACCAACGACACGGCGCAGGCCTTCCATGCCTGGTTGGCAGACGCCGCGGCATCTGACTGAACGCATTAGTTTTACTCATATATACCCGGCAAGAATTGATTGGTCAGGGACGGCCTCGGCCGATAGCATCGGGGGGTGCGATTTCCCTTTTCCGTTTCAGAGGTGACCCCCATGACCCGTTCGATCTCCGGCCGCGTGGCCGAACTTGGCCTGACGCTGGAAGCCGCGGCCGCCCCCGCCGCCAACTACGTGCCTTTCGTGCAGGAAGGCAACCTGCTCTATATCTCGGGCCAGATTTCGCGCCAGGGCGGCAAGCCCACGTTCCTGGGCCAGTTAGGCAACCAGGTGTCCGACGAAGACGGCGTGGCCGCCGCACGGCTGTCGGGCCTGGGCATCCTGTCGCAAGTCGCCGCCGCCACCGGCGACCGCCTGGATCGCGTGGCCCGCGTGGTGCGCCTGGGCGTGTTCGTGGCCAGCACGCCGGACTTCAGCCGCCAGAGCGCGGTCGCCAACGGCGCCTCGGACCTGATGGTCGAGGTGTTCGGCGATGCGGGCCGTCACTCGCGCAGCGCCGTCGGCGTGGCGTCGCTGCCGCAAGGGGTGGCCGTGGAAGTCGAAGCGGTCATCGCACTGACCCCCGCCTGATGCCTTGGCGCCGGGCTGCGGTCCGGCGCCGTTTTCTGGAACTGCCATGCCCGCTGCCCCGTTGACCCCCGACACCTTGCAGGCGCTGCGCGCCGCCACGCCCGGCACGCGCACCACCGTGCACTTGAACCATGCGGGCGCATCACTGCCGTCCACCGCCACGCTGGACGCCATCCAGGCCCACTTGCGGCGCGAGGCCGAGCAGGGGCCCATGGAAGCGGGTGTGGCCGCCCGCGCACTGACTGGCAAGGCCCGCGACCTGGCAGCCAGGCTGCTCAACGCCCAGCCCGATGAAATCGCGCTGACGGGCGGCAACTCACCCGGCTGGGGCGCGGCATTCGCGGCGTTGGGCCCGTGGCGCGACGGCGACCGCATCCTGGTCGGCCGCCACGAATGGGGCGGCAACCTGGCGGCCATGCGGCTGGCGACGCGTGGCGTAGACGTGTCGATCGAAACCATTCCGTCCGATGACAGCGGCTGCGTCGACCCCGCTGCCCTGCAGGCCATGCTGGATGCGCGGGTGCGCCTGGTGGCGCTGACCTGGCTGCCCGCCAACGGTGGCCTGATCAACCCCGCTGCCGCCGTGGGCCGGGTGACGCGCGCGGCCGGCGTGCCGTACTACCTGGACGCCGCGCAGGCGGTGGGACAACTGCCGGTGGACGTGGCCGAAGTCGGCTGCGACGTGCTCAGCGGCGCGGGCCGAAAGGCGCTGCGCGGCCCGCGCGGCACCGGCCTGTTGTATGTGCGGCGCGATTTCCTGGCGCAGCTGACGCCCGCTTTTGTCGACACCTATTCCGCACCGCTCGATGCCGACGGCGAGCCCCGGCTGCGCGCCGATGCGGGGCGCTTCGAATCCGCCGAGGCGTCGGTGGCGCTGCGTTGCGGCCAGGCCAATGCATTGCAGGAAGCGCTGGATATCGGCCTGGATACGATCCGCGCCCAGGTCGACGCCACCGCCCAGGCGCTGCGCGCCGAATTGGCGGCCATCCCCGGCATCGAGGTGCTGGACCAGGGGCGCGAACTTTCGGGGTTGGTGTCGTTCAACCTCGCGGGCCAGGAAGCGACTGCCGTGCAGCAGGCGCTGGCGGCGCAGGGCATCGTCATCGGCAGCAACGGCGTGCCATACACGCCACTGGACATGACTGCGCGCGGGCTGACGCAGATTGCGCGCGCCTCGGTCAGCTACCTGACGCATCCGGATGAAATCGACCGGCTGGTGCAAGCGCTGCGCACCCTGGCCGGCCAGCGCCGATAAGCCCCATGGCCTGGGCCATTACGCCGCCGCCCGGCGCACGAACGGCGTCCATTTCGTGAAGACCAGCAGGTTGCCGAACATGACCAGCGCCAAGCCCAGCAATGCGGGCGGCGTCCACTGGTAGCCTTCGGCAAAGGTGGACACGCTCAGCGCCACCACGGGGAACAGCACGGTGCAGTAGGCCGCACGCGCCGGCCCCATGCGTCCGACCAGCGTCAGGTAGGCGGTGAAACCGATCACCGACCCCGGAATCGCCAGGTAGAGCAGGGCGCCCACGTAGGCCGGGGACGTGTCGAAACGGAACGGCACGCCCGCCACGACGCAGCCCGCCAACAGCACCGCGGCGCCGTACAGCATGCTGTAGGCATTGCCCGTCAATGGGCGAATGCCTGCGCGCTGCTGCAGCGACGACAGCATGTTGCCGGTGGAAAAGCAGAACGTGCCCAGCAACGCAAAGCCCAGGCCCAGCAGGGTCTCGTGGCTGGCCTGCTGGCCCGACAGTTCCGGCCAGAACAGCAGCACCAGGCCGGAAAAGCCCACCAGGCCGGCGACCATCACGCGCGGGGCGATGCGGGTGCCGAACCACACCCGCGCGTTCAACGCGTTCCACAGCGTCGCGGCCGAGAACACCACCGATACCAGGCCGCTGGGAATCCATTGCGTGGCCGTGTAGAAGCACAGGAAGTTCAAGCAGAACAGGCACAGGCCCTGGCCCAGGCACAGCCAATGTCCGCGCCGGTCCAGGCGTTGCAGTTTGCGCGTCAGCAGCAGCACGGCGAACAGCACCAGGCCGGCCAGTGCGAAGCGGTAGAAGATGGACACCGGAATGGCCACCACGCCCAGTTGCAGCTTGATGGCGATCCAGGTGGTGCCCCAGATGACGACAGTCAGGAAATACAGGAAAAGGTTCACTTTGAGACACCCCGCAGGGCAGAAAAAGACATGAGGGCCAGACCTGCGGACAGCGGCCGGCAGCAAGGCCCAGTCTGCCTCGAACGAAGTCCGAAAAATTGCCGGTTCTTGCGGTTTTTTCTTCGCCTGTACCTGCCGCGCACGCGTGGATCGCAGTAGCATTTCGGTTCCATGGGCACCACTGCTTCGGCTCCGTCCGACTTCTCCGTCTTTCGCACCCTGTCCGCCTCCACCGCGACGCTGGAACGCGCGGCCTCGCTGGGCGAGGGCATCGCCATCTCGCAATGGGGCCGCAGCGCCTGCGAGACGCTGGGTTACGACACGCCGGGGCACCACACGCTGTCGCTCTATCTGCACGGTGGTGAAAAATCGTTCCGCGTCGGCAACCCGCTACATGGCGGCGCCGGCAAGTTCTGCGTGCTGCCCGCCGAACACTATTCGCGCTGGAGCATGAACGACACGGTGCATTTCCTGCATCTGTACATTGCCCCGGAACGCCTGGCGCGCGAAGCCGTGATGCGGCTGGACTGCGAACCACGCACCCTGGAACTGCGTGACCGCACCTATATCCACGACGATTCCCTGACCGATGTCTGCCGGACCCTGCTGGGCACCGACTGGGCCGCGCCCGCCGACCGGCTGGCCGCCAGCAGCGCGGCCGAAACCGTGCTGCACCACCTGCTGAACCAGGGCGTGACCCGCCGCGCCGCCGTCCCCGCGCGCGGCGGCCTGGCGCCCGCCGTGCGGCGGCGCGTGATGGACTACGTCGATGCGCATCTGGCCGACGCCCTGACGCTGGACGAGCTGGCCCGCGTGGCTGCGCTGTCCACCTATCACTTCGCCCGCATGTTCCACGCGTCTTTCGGCGAGCCGCCGCACGCCTGGGTGCGCGGCCGCCGGCTGGCCCATGCGCGCGGACTGCTGGCCGCCGGCAAGGGCGATCTGGCCGGCATCGCGCAGGCCTCGGGCTTTGGCAATGCCAGCCACCTGTCGCGCGTGTTCCGCGACGCGGTCGGCGTCACGCCCGGCCAGTACCGCGCCGCCCGCCGCCGCCACTGATCCCCAGGCGGCCCCCGCACGCGGGCGGTCTACAATGGCCCATCGCCCTTCGCGGCCTGATCGCCTGCCCTGCCCGCGATGCCATCGCCGACTTCCCGCGACCTTTCCTACTCCCTCGACGCCCCTGGCCAGTCGCCCGTGCGCGCCCACTGGCTGGCCGAACTCATCCGGCTGCGCGAAGCCCACTGGGGGCCGCTGGAAGACGCCAGCGTGGTGCGGCAGGTGCGCCAGCAGGATGTCCCGCTGCCGGACCGCATCCTGGCGCGCGCCCAACGGCTGGCCCAACGCGAAAACCTGATTCCCCTGATCGATGGCTGGCGCCGCAGCGCGCTCGCCGTGCTGGCAGTCTTGCTGCTGCTGGCGCTGGTGTCCGGCGTGGGCGTGGCCGCGGGCGCCCTGGGCGACGGTACGCGGCCCGTGAACGTGCTGTGGGCGCTGGGGGCCTTGCTCGGCCTGCATGCGTTGACGTTTCTGCTGTGGCTGGCCAGCTTCCTGCTGCGGCCCGCCGCCATGACGCCACTGGGGCGGCTGTGGCTCTGGGCCACGCGCAAGCTGGCGCGTGGGCCGGACGGCGCGCTGGTGCCCCAGGCCTTCCTGAACCTGATGGCGCGCGCCGGCGCCCTGCGCGGGCTGTTCGGCGCCGTCAGCCATGGTCTGTGGCTGGCCGGGCTGGGTGCGGCGCTGGCAACGTTGCTGGTACTGCTGTCCACCGCCAGCTACCGCTTCATCTGGGCCACCACGCTGCTGGCGCCCGACACCTTCGTCTGGCTGACGCAGGCCATCGGCTGGCTGCCATCCAAGCTAGGCTTTGCACTGCCTGACGCCGCCATGGTGCGCGCCAGCGATGGCGCCCAGGCGCTGGCCGCCGACGCCCAGGTGCAATGGTCGGTTTGGCTGATCGGCGTGGTCGTGGTCTACGGCATCCTGCCGCGCTTCGCGGCCTGGCTGGCCTGCCTGGCCGTTGCCCGCCGGGCGGTGCGCACCCTGGCCATCGACCCCACGCTGGCAGGCCATGCGGCGCTGCGCGACCGGCTGGACCCGCCAGTCCAATCCACCGGCATCGACCGACCGGTGGATCCGCTGCACGAACCGCGCGTGGCGCCGGCCGCGCCGCTGGTCCTGGGCGGCCAGCCCGTACTGCTGGGGCTGGAGCTGCCCGCAGATCTGCCCTGGCCGCCGGCCGAACTGCCCGCGACCATCCGCGATGCCGGCAAGCTGGATACCCGCGAACAGCGCCATCGCGTGCTGGATGCCCTGGCTCAGGCCGCTGCCTCGCGCCTGCTGATCGCCTGCGATGCCCGCCAGACCCCCGACCGGGGTACCCTGGCGCTGATTGCGGAACTGGCCGCGCACGCCGGCCAGACACGCGTCTGGCTGCTGGCCCCGCCCAACGCCGACACGCGCGAGCCACTGTGGCGCGAACGCCTGGCCGCTCTGGGGCTGGCTGCGGGCGCCATTTTGGACAGCACCGACGCCCCCTTGGCCTGGCTGGAGCACGACCATGCCTGATCATGTCATCGGCATCGCGGTGGTGGGGCACACCAACACCGGCAAGACGTCCCTGCTGCGCACGCTGACGCGCGACACCACCTTTGGCGAGGTCGCCGACCGCCCCGGCACCACCCGCCATGTCGAAGGCGCCCGCCTGCGGCTGGACGGCCGCGCCGTGCTGGAATGGTTCGACACGCCCGGCATGGAAGACAGCATTGCCTTGCTCGAATACCTGGAACGCCTGGCGCCTCCCGAAGAACGGCTGGACGGCCCTGCCCGCATCCGGCGTTTTCTCGATACGCCCGAGGCCCATGGCCGCTACGAGCAGGAAGCCCGCGTTCTGAAGAAGATGCTGGACTGCGACGCCGCGCTGTACGTCATCGACGCGCGCGATCCCGTGCTCAGCAAGCACCGCGACGAACTCGCCATCCTGGCCGCCTGCGGCCGCCCCTTGCTGCCCGTGTTGAACTTCGTCAATGCGCCCGCCCACCGCGCCGCCGAATGGCGCGACGCCCTGGCACGCCTGGGCCTGCATGCTGCGGTCGAATTCGATACCGTCGCGCCACCGCTGGATGGCGAGCAGCAGCTCTACACCAAGCTTGGCGTGCTGCTGGACCGCCACGCCGATACGCTCGCGCGCCTGGCCGACAGCCTGGCCCGGCAGCGGCGCGAACGCCACGCCGCCGCGTACGAACTGCTCGCCGACCTGCTGGTGGATGTGGCCGCGTTGCACATCGCCAGCGCAGGCGACGACACCGCGCTGGCCGATGCGTCGCAGCGCCTGCGCGAACAGGTGCGTCAACGCGAACAAGCCTGCGTCACCGCGCTGCTGGCGCTGTACAACTTCCGTGCGTCCGACTTTTCGGATGATGCGCTGCCGCTGCAAGGTGAACGCTGGGGCATGGACCTGTTCCACCCCCAAGCACTCAAGGACATGGGCGTGCAGGTCGGCATGGGCGCCGCAGCGGGTGCCATGGCCGGCGCCGCCGTGGACCTGTTCAGCGCGGGCCTGAGCCTGGGCACCGGCATGCTGATCGGCGCCGCCGCCGGTGGCCTGTGGCAGGGCGTGGAAAAGCTCGGCAAGCGCGTGGCGGGCAAGCTGCGCGGCTGGCGCGAGATCAGTGTGGACGACGCCGTGCTGCGCCTGTTGGCGCTGCGCCAGCGCCAATTGATCGATGCGCTGGAACGCCGCGGCCATGCCGCCCGCGCCCCGCTGCGGCTGCAACGCCCCGACGACGAATCCCTGCGCCGCGGCCCCTTGCCCGACGCGCTCAAGGAAGCGCGCAGCCGGCCCGAATGGTCGGCGCTGGCCAAAGGCCACGAAGACAGCGAACGCCGCAAGCAAGTGGTGCGCGAATTGGCGAAAACCCTTGCTTCGGGCCCCACGCCAGCGCCTTGAGTCCGCGCGCCCGCGCCACCCGCCAAACGCACCATTCCCAGCGTGAAGCAAGCAAGGACTAACCCCAATCCAAACCGATTGACGCTTAAACGAATGCGTCTATAAGATTCGATCTGCATCGGTGCGGTCCGTCCCCGCCAATGACAATCACAAGGGGTTGGATCTACCGTGAACCGCCTTTCGTCGTAAGCAGCAACGCCATGCCCCGGCTCCCGGTGGGGCCAGGGCCCTATCACGTCTGTCGCGCTATCCGCGCATTACGGAGCATGAGGGCTATGCGTACTTTTCCCCACATCAAGCAAGCGGCGCTGGCGGCTGCACTGACTGCCTCGTTGGCATTCAGCGCCGGCGCGGCCGCCAAGACCTTCCATTGGTCGTACCAAGGCGACGCCACATCGATGGATCCGATGGCGCTGAACGAAACCTTCACGCTGGGTTTTCAGGGCAACATCTACGAAACGCTGGCCGGCTACGACGGCAACCTGAAACTGACGCCGCTGCTGGCCGAAAGCTGGGAAAACCCCGAGCCCACCAAGTGGGTCTTCAAGCTGCGCAAAGGCGTGAAGTTCCATGACGGCTCGCCCTTCACCGCCGACGACGTCATCTTCTCCTGGAAGCGCAGCCTCACGCCTGGCTCGGACATGAAGGGCTACGGCGCCAAGGCGTCCGACATCAAGAAGGTCGACGACTACACCATCGAAGTCACCACGCCCACGCCCAATCCCATCTTGCCGCGCGAATGGGTGTTCCTGTACATCATGAGCAAGTCGTGGTCGGAAAAGAACAAGACCACCGAAGCCACCAACGTCAAGGGCGACAACCAGGGCAACTATGCCAACCTGAACGCCAACGGCACCGGGCCGTTCATGCTGGTCTCGCGCCAGCCGGATGTGAAGACGGTGCTCAAGCGCTACGACGGCTACTGGAACAAGGACATCAAGACCAACGTCGACGAAGTCATCTTCCAGCCCATCACGCAGGAAGCCACGCGCGTGGCCGCGCTGATTTCCGGTGAAATGGACCTGGTGCAGCCAGTGCCGGTGCAGGACTGGAAGCGCCTGGAAGACGCCAAGGGCGTGAAACCCCTGACCGCACCCGAAGCCCGCGCCATCTTCATCGGCATGGACCAGGACCGCGACGAACTGCTGTTCTCGGACGTCAAGGGCAAGAACCCCTTCAAGGACCCGAAGGTGCGCGAAGCCGTCGTGCTGGCCGTGGACACCAAGGCCATCAACGAGAAGATCATGCGCAACGCGGCCAAGCCGCTGGGCTCGCTGATCGCCACGGCCATCAACGGCTACGACGAATCGTTCGGCGCCCCCTACAAGCCGGACCCGGAACGCGCCAAGAAGCTGCTGGCCGAAGCCGGCTACCCCAAGGGCTTCACGGTCACCATGGACTGCCCCAACGACCGCTACGTCAATGACGAAAAGGTCTGCCAGGCGGTGGCCGGCATGCTGGCGCGGGTCGGCATCAAGATCAACCTGCTGGCGCAGACCAAGTCGAAGTACTTCGGCAAGATCCTGCTGCAGGCCGGCAACCAGACCAGCATGTACATGCTGGGATGGACGCCCAGTTCGACCGACGCCCACAACACGCTGCTGAACCTGACGTCGTGCCGCGATGCCAAGACGGCCGCGGGCCAGTTCAACCTGGGCGGCTACTGCAACAAGAAGGTCGACGACCTGACCAACAAGATCGGCGTTGAAACCGATCAGGCCAAGCGCAACGCGATGATCAAGGAAGCCTTCGGCATCGTGCGCAGCGACTTCGGCTATCTGCCGCTGCACCAGCAGCCGATGTCGTGGGGCGTGAAGGACAACATCAAGGTCATCCAGCGCGCCGATGACGTGCTGGACCTGCGCGACGTCGTCCTGCCGTAGCCCCAAAGGCCAGCAAGCGCCGCAAGGCGCCTGCCGGCCTTCGATGATGCGATCTCCGGGCGGCCGCATGCCGCCCGGGCGCGCCCGGCCCAGCCCCGCTTGCCGACCCCGGCAACGCGCGGCCCGGCGTTATCCGACCAAGAGGGCATCCAACCATGCTTTCCTTTATTGCGCAGCGGCTGATCCAGTCGGTGCTGGTGATGTTGACGGTGGCGCTGATCGCGTTCTCCATGTTCCGCTATGTGGGCGACCCGATCGCCAGCATGGTCGGGCAGGACACCACGCCCGAACAGCGCGTACAGCTGCGTGAACAGCTCGGCCTGAATGACCCGTTCGTGGTTCAGTACGCGCATTTCGTCGCTAACGCGGTACGCGGCGACTTCGGCATTTCGTACCGCCACCGCCGCCCCGTCAGCGAACTGCTCGAAGAACGCATGCCCGCCACGCTGGAGCTGTCCTTCGTGTCCGCCGTGATGGCGCTGGCACTCGGCATCCCCATGGGCATCTACACCGCGCTCAAGCGCCATGGCGTGCTGTCCAAGGCCTTCATGGCGATCTCGCTGGCCGGCATTTCGTTGCCCACCTTTCTCATCGGCATCCTGCTCATCCTGTTCTTCGGGGTGCAGCTGCGATGGCTGCCCAGCTTTGGTCGCGGCGACGTGGTGGGGCTGGGCTGGTGGACCACGGGCTTTTTGACGAAGTCCGGCCTGCTGGCGTTGATCATGCCGGCCATCACGCTGGCGCTGTTCCAGATGACCCTGATCATGCGGCTGGTGCGCGCCGAAATGCTGGAAGTGCTGCGCGCCGATTTCATCAAGTTCGCGCGCGCCCGCGGCCTGCCCGAACGGCTCATCAATTTCCGCCACGCCCTCAAGAACACCATGGTGCCGGTCATCACCATCACCGGCCTGCAACTGGGTTCCATCATCGCGTTCGCCATCATCACCGAGACGGTGTTCCAGTGGCCGGGCATGGGCCTCTTGTTCATCCAGGCCATCAGCATGGTCGACATCCCTGTGATGGCCGCCTACCTGGTGCTGATCGCCTTCATGTTCGTCGTCATCAACCTGGTGGTCGATCTGTTGTATTTCGCCGTCGACCCGCGCCTGCGCGTACAGAGCAAATAAGGGAACCCCAATGATCGCCCGCATCGCTCCCTTTTTCTCGCGCGCCGCCGACAGCGACCTCTGGCACAGCTTCAAGCGTTCGCCAGGCGCCATCGTCGCCGCCGCCGTCACGTTGGTCATTTTTCTGGGCGCGCTGGGCGCGCCCCTGATCGCCCCGCACAACCCGTTCGACCTCGCGTCCGTGAACATCATGGACGCCAACACGCCGCCCGCCTGGGAAGAGGGCGGCAGCCCGGATTTCCTGCTGGGCACCGACGACCAGGGTCGCGACATCCTGTCGGCCGTGATGTATGGCTCGCGGGTATCGCTGCTGGTGGGGTTTGCCTCGGTGCTGTTCTCGATGGTGCTGGGCGTCACGCTGGGTCTCATCAGCGGCTATGCCGGCGGCCGCGTCGACAGCTTCATCATGCGCATCGCCGACGTGCAGCTGTCATTTCCCGCCATCCTGGTGGCGCTGCTGATCGACGGCGTGGCGCGCGGCCTGTTGCCGCGCGACATGCATGACCAGCTGGCGCTGTACGTGCTGATCTTCGCCATCGGCATTTCCGGCTGGGTGCAGTATGCGCGCACAGTCCGCGGCTCGACGCTGGTCGAGCGCAACAAGGAATACGTGCAGGCGGCGCGGCTCATCGGCATCGGCCGCATCACCATCCTGCGCCGGCACATCCTGCCCAACGTGATGGGACCGGTGCTGGTCATCGCCACCATCCACCTGGCCATCGCGATCATCACCGAAGCCACCCTGTCGTTCCTGGGCGTGGGCCTGCCGCCCACCGCGCCCTCGCTGGGCACGCTGATCCGCATCGGCAACAGTTATCTTTTCTCGGGCATGTGGTGGATCTCCATCTTCCCCGGCATCGCGCTGGTGGCGCTGGTGCTGTCGGTCAACCTGCTGGGCGACTGGCTGCGCGACGCGCTCAACCCCAAGCTGCGCTGAGGACGTCATGGCCCTGCTCAACATCGAAGACATCCGCATTGAATTTCCCAGCCGCCGCGGCACCCTGGTGGCCGTGGACGGCGTATCGCTGTCGCTGGAGAAAGGCGAAATCCTGGGTGTGGTCGGCGAGTCCGGCGCCGGCAAGTCCACCATCGGCAACGCCGTGATCGGCCTGCTCGAAGCGCCCGGCCGCCTGGCGGGCGGCGCGGTGCTGCTCAACGGCGAACGCATCGACACGCTCACCCCGGCGCAACAGCGCAAAGTGCGCGGCCGCCGCATCGGCATGATCTTCCAGGACCCGCTGACCTCGCTGGACCCGCTGCAGACGGTGGAAAGCCAGCTGGTCGAGACCATGCTGGTACACCTGGACCTGACGCACGATGCCGCCAAGAAGCGCGCCGTGCAGTTGCTGGCCCAAGTGGGCATCGACCAGCCCGAGCTGCGCGTGCAGCAGTATCCCCACCAGTTCTCGGGCGGCATGCGGCAACGCGTGGTGATCGCGCTGGCGCTGTGCTGCGAACCCGAAGTGATCATCGCGGACGAGCCCACCACGGCGCTGGATGTGTCCATCCAGGCGCAGATCCTGGACTTGCTGAAAAAGCTGTGCCGCCAGGAACAGGTGGGCATGATCATCATCACCCACGACATGGGCGTGATCGCCGACGTGACCGACCGGGTGGCCGTGCTGTACCACGGCAAGCTGGTCGAGCAAGGCCCCACCACAAAGATCCTGGGCGACCCCGACCACCCCTACACCCGCAGCCTGATCTCGGCCGTGCCGCGGCCGGACATCAAGCTCAAGCGCTTTCCGCTGGTCACCTACATCGAAGACGTCAAGACGCCCGCCAAGCCGCTGGACCTTGCCACGCATTGGCTGGGGCAGCGCCGCGACTTCGGCGCGGCCACCGGCGGCCCGCTGGTGCAGGTCAAGGACCTGTCCATGCGCTTCGTGCTCAAGGCCGCGCTGCTCAAGCGCAATCAGCGCACGCTGGATGCCGTCAAACGCGTCAATTTCTCGATCGGCGAAGGCGAGGTGTTTGGGCTGGTGGGCGAATCCGGCTCGGGCAAGTCCACCGTGGCGCGGCTGATCTCGGGGCTGTATACGCCCAGCGAAGGCTCGGTCAATTTCGGTGGCACCGACCTCACGGCGATCAAGGGCGAAAAGCAGCTCAATCCGTTTCGCCGGCAGATCCAGATGATCTTCCAGGACCCGTTCTCGTCGCTCAATCCGCGCATGCGCGTGCTGGACATCGTGGCCGAGCCGATCCGCTTTCACAAGCTGGCGGCCAACGAAGCCGAAACCCGCCAGGTGGTGGCCGACCTTCTCGACGTGGTGGGGCTGGGTGACCGCGCCGCCGAGCGCTTCCCGCATGAATTCTCGGGCGGGCAGCGCCAGCGCATCTGCATTGCGCGCGCCCTGGCCACGCGGCCGCGCTTTCTCATCTGCGACGAGCCCACGTCGGCGCTGGACGTGTCCATCCAGGCGCAGATCCTGAACCTGCTGAAAGACCTGCAGGAACAGCTGGGCCTGACCATGCTTTTCATCAGCCACGACCTGCCGGTGATCCGCCAGATGTGCGATCGCGTCGGCGTGATGCGCTACGGCGAACTGCTCGAAGTGGCGGATACGGAAGCGCTGTTCGAACATCCCCAGCACCCCTATAGCCAGCACCTGCTGGGGCTGATGCCTCGATTGCAGGCGATGTCCCGCGAGGGGCTGGAAGTGATCGGCTAGGGCCTCTACCCCCCAAGGAGCGAGACATGACGGCAACGCGGCAAACCCTGTTCATCGGCGGCAAGGTGTTCGATGGCCTGGGCAAGATCCTGCCCAATCACGGCGTGCTGGTGGAAGGCGAGCGTATCGTGCGCGTGGCGCCGGCCGGTGAGTTCACCGGCTTCGCCGGGCGGCGGGTGGACACGAGCGGCATGACGCTGATGCCCAGCCTGGCCGATTGTCACGTGCACCTGGTCTACACCGGCGGCGCCGATCCGCAGACGCAGATGGCCAGGCAGGGACCCGCCCAGATCACGCTGACCGCACTGGAAAACGCGCAGGCGGCGCTGCGCGGCGGCTGCACGGCGCTGCGGGATTGCGGCGGCAAGGACTACCTGGAATTCGGCGTGCGCGACGCCATTGCGCGGGGTGTCTTTCCCGGCCCGACCATCAAGGCCTCGGGCCGCATCATCTGCATGACGGGTGGCCACGGCAACCGGATCGGCCGCGTGGCCGACGGCTGCGAGGAAGTGGTCAAGGCGGTGCGCGAGCAGGTGCATGCCGGCTGCGACCTCGTCAAGATCATGGCCACCGGCGGTGTCATGACGCCCGGCGTCAGCCCCATGGATGCGCACTACAGCTTCGACGAAATGAAGGCCGGGGTACACGAGGCCAAGCGCTTTCGCAAAAGCACGGCCAGCCACGCGCAGGGCACCCAGGGCATCCTGAACGCCGTGCGCGCG
Organism: Achromobacter sp. DH1f; assembly: GCF_000633435.1. NCBI lineage: Bacteria > Pseudomonadati > Pseudomonadota > Betaproteobacteria > Burkholderiales > Alcaligenaceae > Achromobacter > Achromobacter sp. DH1f. The sequence continues at coordinate 290,217 of NZ_AYMF01000029.1, forward strand.
GGCATCGACTCGATCGAGCACGGCATCTTCATGGACGAAGACTGCCTGCGTGAAATGCTGGAGGCCCAGACCTACCTGGTCCCGACCATCGCGGCCGTGCGCAACATCGTAGCCAACGCCGACAACGGCATTCCCGCCTACGCGGTGGAAAAGGCCCGCGCGGTGGAACAGCGCCACCGCGAATCCATCCAGATGTACTACAAGGCCGGCGGCCGCATCGCGCTGGGCACCGACGCCGGTACGCCCTTCAACCTGCATGGCGACAACGCGATGGAACTGGCCTATATGGTCGAATTCGGCATGACGCCGATCGACGCGCTGATCGCCGGCACATCCCGCGGCCACGATCTGATGGGCATGGACCGGCACGGCGCCGTGCTGGAAGGCAACGTGGCCGACCTGCTGCTGGTGCAGGGCGACCCCACCGAAGACATCATGAAGGCCGCCGACAAGCGCTCGCACGTGGCGGTACTGCGTAACGGCGACGTGGCGGCGGGGGCCTTGCCGGCTTGAGATTCCGCCGACGCGGCCCCGGGCGCGGGTCCGCGGCGCCTCAGCGATAGCGCGGCATCAGCGGCCGGGTCATGAACGCATCGACCGTCATGCGTTCGCCGTTGATATCCACCTGGCCACCCTCGAAGTTCAGATTGGTGACCAGCTTGTCGCCGTCCTGACGCCCCCATTGACTCTGCAGGAACCGGTCGCGAATGGCATCCGCCTGCTGACGCGCCGCCTCGCGCGCGACCTCGGCAGACTGCCCCTCTGCCAGGCCACGCACCGAGATCAGGTCCACCAGGCTCCCGGCGGGCACGCTCAGGCGCAAGTCCAGCTTCTTCACGGTTTCCTTGATGATCGCGGCCGGCGCGCGGTTCCACAGCGTAGGCGCATCCAGTGCCACCTCCAGCCGCAGCGTCGCCGGGCCGCTGGGCGTGTCCACCTGCAAGGTGTCCACCGAAAAGGCCGGCTTGGCCAGCAGGAACTTCATCAGATGCGCCATGCCCTCCATTTTCTCGCCCATCGATGCGCCGCCCTCGACCTGCTCCATCGTGCCGCGAAAGGCCTCGAACGAGGCCAGGTCCACGTTGGCTGCGCGGGCCGTCATGCGCACGCTGGCCACCTGCGTGCCGCGCACATCGATCCCTGCGACCTGCACCTTTAGCGTGTTGTTCATGGCATTGCGCGTACCGCTGGCGTCGGCCGTCACGACCAGATCGCGCAACGTGACCGGCTGATCGTCGATCTCCACCGCCCAGTGCTTGATCGCCGCCTGGCTGGCGCTGGTCACCGCGCCGTCGGCAGCCTGGGTCGATTCGTGCGAGAAGTCCAGCCCGCGCAGGGACAGCCGGCGCGTACGCGTGACGCCCTTTTCGTCGAACGGCTCGGTGGAATCCATCTTCTCGGCCGCAACGGCAAACGTCGTGTGCCTGCCATCCGGCGCCACGCTGGCCCGGGCCTGCAGGCCCGAGAAGCTGACCGTGGTGCCGTCCTGCGCATAATCCACCGGCGCCAGCGTCAACGTGCCCGATACCACCCGGCCATAGCTGGCCACGGCCTCGGCCATTGCCGGCGCCGCGCCCTTGGCTCCGCTGAACCACGCCGCGGTCGAGGGCGTCTCGGCCAACTGCACGCGGGCGGCAGCCATCGCGGGCAGGAAATGGCCTTCGGCAAGCCGGAACAGGGGAAAGGGGCCGTGATCGATGCGCGCCACGAACTGGACGTCCTGCTTGTCGGCAACGCCGTCCCGCTCGGACGGCGCGGCCAGAACGCGATAGCGGGCGTGCGATGTGAACACGCCCCGCTCGAACGACACCTGTTCGAACGACACGGACTGACCCATCGCCGTGAAGCCGATCTGCCGCGCCTGCGCATTGACCGTCTCGGCCAACGGCCCCAGCCCCGCCTCCAGCTGCTTGCCCGTGTACCAGGCGGTGCCGGTCCAGATCGCACCCAGCGCCACCACCGCGCAGCCTGTCGATACCCACTTTCTCATGATGCCCCTTTTGGTGTTGTGATCGTCACATGAAAAACGGGCTGCCGCACCCGAAGGCGCCGCAGCCCGCAATGGGCGCCGGCATCACGCCGACGCATCCGATCAGTGTCCTGAATGGCTTAGCGCATGCCACCCATGGCGCCGCTCATGACCATCATCATGAACTGCTGCAGCGGCATCTTCTTGCCGTTGAAGTCGACCTGGCCGTCGGCATAGTTCAGGTAGGAAACGATGTTGTCGTTTTCAACCTTGGCCACGCCCATGGCGGTGGCCATGGTGCCGATCATTTCGGCCTGGCCCTTGGCGGTCTGCACGGCACGGTCGGCCGGCACGCCTTGCAGCTGCGGCTGGATCGACATCAGGTCGGCCATGTTGCCCTTGGACAGCACCAGCTTGGCGTCCAGCTTGCGGATCGCCTGCATGGCCACTTCCGACGCGGGGCGGTCCACCGATGCGGGCTTGGTCAGGCTGACGTCCAGGTTGAACGTCGACGTGCCGTTGGCGGTGCGCAGTTGCAGCGGCGACACCGACAGGCTGGGGTTGCCCGCCAGCAGCAGTTCGGCATTGGTCTTGAGCAATTGCTGCTCTTCCGGCGTGAAGTCCGGCGACTTCTGCACGTCGCCGCTCTGCATCATGCGACGCGAGGCGCCTTCATACACGTCGTTCAGGGCCTTGAGCGCCTTCGGGTCCAGATTGGTCAGGCCCAGGGCCAGCTGCATGCCCGCCATGTCCTTTTTCTCGACATTGATCATGCCGAAATCCAGCATCAGCTTGCCGCTGATGCCCGCGTCGGCTTCCGCCAGGTCCACGGCCACGGTGGTGTCCTTGAACTGCACCGGCGGACGGGTCTTGGACGAAATCGTCCAGTCCTTGAAGGTCATCTTCTGGCTGCCCATGAGCATGTCGCTCTTGCCCGGGGTCAAGTCGCTGTTGAACGTGATGCCCTTGATGGCCATGCCCACGATGTCGCTTTCGTCGGCCGGGCCCGACAGCGCCACGCTGTCGCTCTTCATGGCGAAGATGCCGTGCTTGGTGCCGGTTTCGTAGGTGACGTCACCCGTCATGCCCGCGAAGGTCAGCGTGGTGGCGTTGCTGGTGGCTTCGGCCGGGGCCAGGTTGAACGTGCCCGAGATGGTCTTGCCATAGCTGACGCTGTAGGCGCCAGACAGCGGGGTCACGCCCTTGGTGGCGGTGAACCAGCCCTTGACGGCAGGGGTTTCCTCGATCTTGAAGCGGCTGGCGACCATGGCCGGCGCCAGCTTGCCCGACGTCAGGTTCGACAGCGGGAAGGGGCCGTGATCCAGTTGCTCGGTGAACTGGACTTCGTGCTCTTCGGCCGGCTTGCCATCCTTGGCAGGCAACGTGAACTTCACGCGATAACGCTCGGACGAGGAAAACACGCCGCGCTCGAACGACATCAGTTCGATGACGGCGTTCACGCCCCATTTGTCGGCGACCTTCTTGAGTTCGACGTTGCCGTCGTCAATCGATTGCTTGACGAACGCTTCGGCCTTTTGACCGGTGTACCAGGCCGTGCCCGTCCAGATTGCGCCCAGCGCAACGACCAAACCCGCTACTGCCGCCTTTTTCATAGCAACCCTTTATTTCTTTATGTGGGAGATAAGCGCTCGGATTATAGGGAGCATCGCCCTAGGGATTACACCTAAATCGTAATAGCCGCTGCTAAATGTTACTTAGTTATACATCCATCGCGGATTTGCGCGAGTGTTGCAGCGCGGCATCAGCTACAATCGCCGCGTGTGCTTTGCCAATCTGCACACGTCCGCTAGGCACTTCGCCGCCAAGCTTCGCCCAATCAGGGCGCTTCCCTTTTCTCCTTATTCGTCCGCCTGGATTGGAGTCTCTCAACTTGAGCGACGGGCTGCCGCTGGAGTTGTTTTGACTACCTCTTCCTCTTTCGCCGACCTCGGGCTGGCTGATTCCCTGTTGCGCGCCATTGCCGACACCGGCTACACCGCACCCACCCCCATCCAGGCCCAGGCGATTCCGCAGGTCCTGAAAGGCGGCGACCTGCTCGCCGCCGCCCAGACCGGCACCGGCAAGACCGCTGGCTTCACGCTCCCCATCCTGCATCTGCTGCTGCAGAAAAAGCTCGAGGCCCGCAAGCCCGGCCGCCCCCGTTGCCTGATCCTGACCCCGACGCGTGAACTCACCGCGCAGGTGGCCGAATCGGTGCAGACCTACGGCAAGCACACCTCGCTGACGTCCATGGTGATGTTCGGCGGCGTCAACATCAACCCCCAGATCTCCGCGCTGCGCAAGCCGCTGGACATCCTGGTGGCCACGCCCGGCCGCCTGCTGGACCACTGCGGCCAAAAGACGGTCGACCTGTCCGGCGTCGAGATCCTGGTGCTGGACGAAGCCGACCGCATGCTGGACATGGGCTTCATCCGCGACATCCGCAAGATCCTGGCCCTGCTGCCCAAGCAACGCCAGAACCTGCTGTTCTCGGCTACGTTCTCGGACGAGATCCGTTCGCTGGCCCGCGGCGTGCTGAATGATCCGGGCGAAGTCTCGGTCACCCCGCGCAACACCGCCACCGAGCTGGTCACCCAGACGGTGCACCTGGTCGAACAGCATCACAAGCGCGACCTCATCAGCCACATCATCCGCGAAAGCGGCTGGCACCAGGTGCTGGTGTTCACGCGCACCAAGCACGGCGCCAACCGCCTGGCCGAAAAGCTCGTGAAAGACGGCCTGACCGCCGCCGCCATCCACGGCAACAAGAGCCAATCGGCCCGCACCCGCGCGCTGGCCGGCTTCAAGGACGGCACCGTCACGGTGCTGGTGGCCACCGACATCGCCGCCCGCGGCCTGGACATCGACCAGTTGCCCCAGGTGGTCAACTTCGAGCTGCCCAACGTGCCGGAAGACTACGTGCACCGCATCGGCCGCACCGGCCGCGCCGGCGCCACGGGCGCCGCGGTCTCGCTGGTGGACAACAGCGAAATCAAGCTGCTCAAGGACATCGAGCGCCTGATCAAGAAGACCATCGAGCGCAAGCCGGTGCTGGACTGGACCCCGCCCGCCACCAGCGCGGCCGCCTTTGACCGCCAGGAACGCGATGAAGACGCGCGCTCCCCGCGCGGCGGCAACCGCAACGGCGGCCGCGGTGGCAACGGCAATGGCGGCGACCGCCGCTCGCGCCCGGCCAACGCCGCGCCCCGCAGCGCCGGTGGCGGCCGTGCGCCGGCGCCGGCCCGCGCCGGCGGCGAAAGCCGTGGCGGCCAGGCCCCGCGCGATGGCAAGCCCGCCGAGCGTCCGGCCCACGCCGGCCGCAACGAGGCCCGCCCGCAGCAGAACCACCGCCGCCCCGAAGGCTCGGCACGTCCCGCCGGCAACGGCGGCTCGGGCCGTCCGGCAGGGGCCCCCCGCGCTGCGCTGCTGTCCAAGTAATATTCCAGGCAACCCTTCCACAGCGATCCACGGACCCGCGCCATCATGCCCCTCTCAACCTGGTTGACGTTCTTCCTGGCCTCCTGGGCCATTTCGTTCTCTCCCGGCGCAGGGGCCATTTCGGCCATGTCTTCCGGCCTGAAATACGGGTTCGCGCGCGGCTACTGGAACACGGCCGGCCTCATCATGGGCATCCTGTTCCAGTTCGTCGTGGTCGCTGTCGGCCTGGGTGCGGTGCTGGCCACGTCCGAGATGGCCTTCAACGTGGTCAAGTACCTGGGCGTGGCCTACCTGATCTACCTGGGCGTGCGCCAGATCCGCACCGACGCCGCGCCCGTCGCGGTGGACGCGGGCGATCCCAAGCAGGCCTCGATCCGCGAGCTGGTCATGCGCGGCTTCCTGATCAACACCATGAACCCCAAGGGCACGGTGTTCCTCTTGGCCGTGGTGCCGCAGTTCGTGGATACCGCCTTGCCGCTGACGCCGCAGTACGCGGCGCTGGCGGGCACGCTGGCGTTCACCGACCTGGTCGCGATGGGTGTCTACACCCTGCTGGCCGCCCGCGTGCTGCGCCTGCTGCGCGACGCCAAGCACATCCGCTGGATGAACCGCACCTTCGGTTCGCTGTTCATCCTGGCCGGCGTGTTCCTGGCGTCGTTCCGTCGCCATTCCTGAATTTTTTCGCGCGGGGCACGCGCCGGCAGCGGCGCGTGCCCCGCTTGTTTTGATGCACGATACCGGACCGCGCCGGACTGAAATGCGGCGTTGAGTAGAATCCTCCGATCATGAACATCCCTCAAGAAGTCGCGCGGCGCCGCACGTTCGCCATCATTTCCCACCCTGACGCGGGCAAGACCACGCTGACCGAAAAGCTGCTGCTGTTCGCAGGCGCGATCCAGATCGCCGGCAGCGTCAAGGCGCGCAAGGCGTCGCGCCACGCCTCGTCCGACTGGATGGAAATCGAAAAGCAGCGCGGCATTTCCGTGGCGTCCTCGGTGATGCAGATGGAATACCGCGACTGCGTCATCAACCTGCTCGACACCCCGGGCCACCAGGACTTCTCCGAAGACACCTACCGGGTGCTGACGGCCGTTGACGCCGCGCTGATGGTGATCGATGCCGCCAACGGCGTCGAGCCGCAGACGATCCGCCTGCTGCAGGTCTGCCGGGCCCGCAACACGCCCATCATCACGTTCATCAACAAGATGGACCGCGAAGTGCGCGAACCGCTCGAACTGCTGTCCGAGATCGAAGGCCACCTGGGCATGGATGCCGTGCCGTTCTCGTGGCCCGTCGGCATGGGCAAGGCCTTCGGCGGCGTGTTCGACATCCGCCGCGACCGCATGCGCGTGTTCCGCCCCGGCCAGGAGCGCCGCTCGGACAACGACGACTTCATCGAAGGCCTGACCAATCCCGAGATCGGCCGCCGCTTCGGCTCGGCCTTCGATCAGGCCAGCGGCGAGATCGAACTGATCAACGAAGCCGCCCCCGCGTTCGACCGCGCCCAGTTCCTGGCCGGCAAGCAGACCCCGGTGTTCTTCGGTTCGGCCATCAACAACTTCGGCGTGCAGGAAGTGCTGGACGCCCTGGTCGAGCAGGCCCCGCCGCCCGGCCCGCGCATGGCCCTGCAACGCGAAGTGCAGCCCGAAGAACCCAAGTTCACGGGCGTCGTCTTCAAGGTGCAGGCCAACATGGACCCGGCCCACCGCGACCGCGTCGCCTTCGTGCGCGTCAGCTCCGGCCGCTTCGAACGCGGCATGCGCCTGAAGGTCGCGCGCACCAACAAGGAAATGCGCCCCAACAACGTGGTGTCGTTCCTGTCGCAACGCCGCGAGCTGCTCGACGAAGCCTATGCCGGCGACGTCATCGGCATTCCCAACCACGGCGTGCTGCAACTGGGCGACGTGCTGACCGAAGGCGAAACCCTGCAGTTCACCGGCTTGCCGTTCTTCGCACCGGAACTGTTCCAGGCGGTCGAAGTGAAGGACCCGCTGCGCACCAAGCAATTGCGCACCGGCCTGACCCAATTGGGGGAAGAGGGCGCCATCCAGGTGTTCCGCCCCGAGGCCGCCGGCGGCTCGCTGCTGCTGGGCGCGGTCGGCCAGCTGCAGTTCGAAGTGGTCGCCCACCGCTTGAAAACCGAGTACGGCGTAGACGCCCGGATGCTGCCTTCGCGCTACACAATGGCACGTTGGATTACGTCTGAAAACCCCAAGGCGCTGCGCAAGTTCATGGATGCCAATGCGGCTCATATCGCCTATGATGTGGTCGATGCGGCGGCGTTTTTGATCAGTTCTCCTGCGCAGTTGCGCGTAGCCGAAGAACTGTATCCGGATGTGAAATTCCACGCCATGCGAGAGCACGGCGGCAAGGTCTTCGGAGACAAGGCGTAGACCCGTTCGGGTACCGCACGGCACATGAGGGTAGCAATGTCTTGGCGTTTATTATTCGCAACGCTTCTGCTGGCGCTCGGCGCGTCGGCCTGGGGCGGTATTCAATTGGGTGACTGGCTGGTGGCGCATGCGCCGCCCGCCGTGCCTGCGCCCGGCCAGGATGCGGCCGCGTCGCAGCAGCCCGTGCTCGACGCCAACGGGCGTCCCTACGTGGCCCAGCCGCCGCAGCCGCGCATCGACGGCACGCTCGGCGTGCCCGACAAGCCCTCCGATCGCGAATGGGCCATCAACACGGTGTCCCTGTTCGACACCGTCAGCGACCCGGCCGTGAAGCTCTCGCGCGAACGCATCACCCAGGAACAGGCGCGCGAAATCGCTGCCGCCTCCGAAGTGCCGCTGCCGCAGGGCTCGTCCGACGTCAGCACGCTCGACCTGCAAGCCCCTGGCACCGGCACCGCCGTCAATGGCGGCCAAACCCAGCAGGCGCCCGCCCAGGTTCAGGCCGGCGGCTACGGCAATCCGCAACTGGTGCAGCCGCCCCCGCCCAACTCATCGCCCGCACCGGGCGCACCCGGTTGGCAAGATGCGCTCAAGCGCGAACTGGCGCAGTGCGCCTCCCAAGGCTTCTTCGAGCGCCCCTCGTGTTCCTGGGCGGCGCGCAACAAGTACTGTGCGCCCAACCGCGCCTGGGGCACGATGGCCGAATGCCCGGCTCGTCCGCAGTAAGCCGATCCCCCTTGCCGCGCATGGCGCGCAGGTAAAAAAAAATGGCGCCCCCAGGGGCGCCATTTTCATGCCGCGATGACAATCACTCGGGCACGGACATCTGGCTTTGCAGGTAGTTCTGCAGGCCGACCTTGTCGATCAGGTCGATCTGGGTTTCCAGATAGTCGATGTGCTCTTCCGTGTCGTCCAGGATGTCCTGGAACAGATCGCGCGACACGTAGTCACGCACGGATTCGCAGTGGGCAATGGCTTCACGCACGGTGGCGTGGGCAGCTTGTTCCAGCTTCAGGTCACAGGCCAGCAGCTCGGGCACGTCTTCGCCGATCAGCAGCTTATGCAGGTCTTGCAGGTTGGGCAGGCCGTCGAGCATGAAGATGCGCGCGATCAGGCGATCGGCATGCTTCATTTCACCGATGGACTCTTCGTATTCGTGCTTGCCCAGCTTGTCGAAGCCCCAGTGGTTCAGCATGCGGGCATGCAGGAAATACTGGTTGATGGCCGTCAGTTCGTTGGTCAGTTGCTTGTTCAGGAACTGGATGACGGTTTTATCGCCTTTCATAATGGACTCCTTGCAGTCAGGCGCGACGCGCATCGCATCGCGACAAGAAGCGCACGATGCCGCGAGTACGCAACCCCGGCAGACTACCATCCTGCGCAGGGCCGCGACTAGCCTTGGCGTGCATTTGGTAAACCGCTTTACGAGCGCTACAAGAAAGCGACAGACAAATGAGAATGAGTATGTGTGCGTGATGATTTGCAGGCACGGCGCAGGTTATTCGCGCCTTGCAAGCACGCGCATCGCGCGAATCCGCCCATATTCACGGCGGTATCACGCGATACTCACATCATCACTCGGCGGTTTTGTGCATCGATGTCCGCCGACGCGCCACGTTGTGCCTGAACAACCCGCGGCAACGCCTTGCCCATCAAGGCGCGCGCCGCGTTGCCAGCCAGATGCCGAACGCGATCGGAACGATACCCAGCAAGTCCAGCCACGACACCGATTCGCGCAGCACCAGCCAGCCGAACAGCAGGCCCAGAGGCGGCATCAGGAAATGCAGCGCACTGGCCGCGGTGGCGCTGGCGCGGCCCAGGATCATGAACCACAGGTAGTAGCCGCCAATGGACACCGCCACGATCATGTAGGCCATGCTCCAGAACAAGCTGGCCGTGAAACGCGCTTCGGCCAGGTTATCGTGCAGCAGGGCAATGGGCAGCATCGCGACGGCGCCCGCCAAGGATTGAATGCCGGTGGCGGTCCACAGGCCTGTCGTGGGCTTCAGGCGCTTGTAGAGCAAGGTGCCTGCCACCAGCGCCAGCAGGCCACCCGTGACCAGCAGCGTGCCATGCAGGTCCTCTTGCATGCCCGACAGGCGCGATCGCAGCACCAGCGCCACGCCGGCCAGGCCCAGGCACAGACCCAGCAACTTGCGCCAGCCCAGCCGCTCGCCCAGCACAGGTCCGGCCAACACGCCGATCAATAACGGATTGGTGCTGATCAGCACGGCCGTGAAGGCAGACGACACCGTGGTCATGCCGCTCCAGCTCAAGCCCAGGTACAGCGCGTTGTTCAGCACGCCCAGCAGCACCAACGACGCGACGTCACGGCCAGTGGGACGCGCCCAGCGGCCGCTCGCCACCGCCACCCCCAGCATCAGTATTCCCGCGATCAGGAAGCGCACCGTCAGCAGCGTCAGCGGAGGACAGTCGCGCACCGCAATCTTGGCCGCGGCGAATGCAGAACTCCACAAAAAGCAGAAAGCCGCGATGGGCGCCCAGGCCACGCCCATGGGCGTGCCATCGGGTGAGGCCGCGGGGAGCGAAGCGGGAAGGGCAGAGGAGGCCTTCATGGGCAGGTCCAAGGTAGACAGGCAGGAATGAGGAGCCCATTCTGGGCGCGGCCCTATCCATTGACAAACGCTTTATTTGGATCAAAAGTATTTGAAAAACCAATGAGAAGGCGATTGCCATGCTGGATCTCGATCTCTTGCACAGTTTTGTATCGGTGGTGGACGCAGGCGGCTTCACGCGTGCCGGCGAACGCGTGCACCGAAGCCAATCCACCGTCAGCCAACAGATCCGCAAACTGGAGGAAACGCTGGAATGCGCGCTCTTCGTGCGCGATGGCCGCCAGGTGCACCTGACCGAAGACGGCGAACGCCTGCTCGGCTATGCGCGGCGCATGCTGGCGTTGTCCACCGAGGTGCGCGAGGCCGTCAGCGGGCGCAAGCGGGTCGAAGTGATTCGGCTAGGCATCCCGGACGATTTCGCGGCCGATACGCTGACGGCCGTCGTAGCGCAATTTGCCCGCGCCCGGCCGGCCGTGAGGCTGTCGGTCCGTTGCGACCTGACCGTCGCCCTGACACGCGGCCTGGAACGCGGCGATCTGGACATCGCGCTGCTCAAGCGCGAACCGGGCGCGGGTGCGGCGCTGGCGGCTTGGCCCGAGCACCTGCACTGGATCACCGGCCCCGGCGAACTACCGGCCGCCGGTGAGCCCGTGCCGCTGGTGGCCTTTCCGCAGGGATGCATCTACCGCAACCGCGCCATTCACGCGCTGGAACAGGCCGGACGCCGGTGGCGCATCGCCTACGAAAGCCCCAACCTGACGGGCTTGCAGGCTGCGCTGTCTGGAGGCTTGGGGGTGGCCTTGCTGGAGCGCCGCTGCATGGCGGCCGGCCATCGGCAGGTGGATGAGGCATTTCCCGTCGTGCCGTCGTCCGAGCTGGCGCTATGCGTGGTGCAACCGGCGCGTGAACCGGTGCGCCACCTGGCGGAGACGATCAGGGAGTTTTGTGAAGCAGAAATGCGACGGCTCGCGGGGCAAAGCCTGCGAGCCGTGGAGGGCGACGCCGTTCAGGCGACGGCGACCTGGATGACCGGATAGCTGCTGTTCGCCGCGGCCGCACCCGGTTCGGCCATGGCGGCCGGCGGGTTGACCGGAACGGCGATCGAGCGCACATCGCACACGCTGGAGCAGCGGCCGCCCGGCAGGTATTCGGCGGCGGTGGCCGCACAGCAGCCGCAGCACGTGGCTACGCCCAGCTCGAACTGCAGGTCGGAAAGCGACGTCGCGCCCGCGTCCACGCTGGCGCGGACTTGGCGTTCGGTGATGGCATTACATACGCAAATGTACATGAGAATAATTATCGAAAATTATTCCGATACTGGCAAGTCCCCGCATGCAAAAAAATTTGCAACCGATTTGTCACGCAACCCGTTGAAATAAGGGACGTTTTCGAAACCGTCCGTCCCCGATTCAGCGCGCCGAAGCCTGCGCCTTGCGCAGCGCGGCCGGTGCAATTCGCAGGGCTTCGCGGTATTTGGCCACCGTCCGGCGGGCGATGACGATGCCCTGATCGGCCAGTTTCTCCATGATCTGGCTGTCCGACAGGGGCTTGGCCCGGTTCTCGTCGGCCACCATCTGGCGGATGAAGGTCTGCACCGCCGTGGCCGACGTGGCATCGCCGCCATCGGTGGAGACCCCGGCGCCGAAGAAGCGCTTGAGCTCCAGCGTGCCGAACGGAGTGAGCATGTACTTCTGCGTTGTGGCCCGTGAAATGGTGGATTCGTGCAGGCCGAGCTCGCCGGCGATGTCTTTCAGGATGAGCGGCCGCATCGCCGCCGGGCCCTGGCTGAAGAAGGCGGTCTGGCGTTCGACGATGGCCTGGGCGACGCGCAAGATGGTGTCAAAGCGCTGCTCGACGTTGCGGATCATCCACTTGGCCTGCTGCAGTTGCGATTGCAGGCCGGCGTGGGCGGATTCCTTCTGGTTGCTCAACATCTGCGCATACAGGCCGTTGATCTGCAGGCGCGGCACGGCGGCGCTGTTCAGCGTCACCTGCCAGCCGCGGCGCGTCTTGCGCACGATGACGTCGGGCACGGCGTAATCGGCCGCCGGCACGGTCCAGGCGCGGCCGGGGCGGGGTTCCAGACGCAGGATCAGGCTGTGGGCCGCGCGCAGCGTGGCCTCGTCACAGCCCACCGCCGCGCACAGGCGGGCGTTGTTGCCGGTGGCCAGCAGCGCCAGGTGCTGGCTGCAGATGAGGCGGGCGCAGGCCAGCACCTTGGGATCGGCCGCCTCGGGCAGCCGTGACAGGTCCGGGTTGCGCAATTGCAACAGCAGGCATTCCGACATGTCGCGCGCGCCGATGCCGATGGGATCGAACGATTGCAACAACGACAGCGCGGCGCGCAGTTCGTCCAGGTCAGGCTCGGAATCGGCCGGCAGCCAGCCCAGGATCTCTTCCAGGGGCGAGCCCAGGTAGCCGTTTTCGTCCAGCTCGTCGATCAAGAGCGCCGCCAGGGTGGCGTCGCGCGGCGCCGCGCGCGTCAGCACCAGTTGGCCCAGCAGGTATTCACGCAGCGTGTCGGGCCGGGCGGCCTCGGGCAGGCTGGAATCGTCGTCGGGATAGACGCCGCCCGAACCCGGCATTTCGTCCACCGGCGTCTCGCGTTCGGCGGCGGGTTCATCGTCCTGCACCGACGATTCGCGCTCGGATTCCGCCTGCGTCTCGACCGACGACGGCTCATCGTCGCGTTCCAACAACGGATTATCCGCAAGCACTTGCGAGATCTCCGCCTCGAGATCGAGCGTAGACAGCTGCAGCAACCGGATGGATTGCTGCAGTTGAGGGGTCAGCGTCAGATGCTGGCCAGGCCGCAGTTCTAAAATTGGACGGGTCATAGGTACAATATTTTGCATGATGAATCAGACTTCGCCCGCACGCGTTCGCCAGGATTGCCGACTGATCGGCCAGACCCTGCTCAAACTGGCGCTTCCCAGAGTCCTCGTGCGTGCGATCGTGATCGCCGTCGCGGTGATCGTCTGGTATCTCGCCGCCTCCTGGATCCTGGATTTCGGCAAGCGCGTCAATTACGAATTCCTGCATTCGCTGGGCCAGCCCACCATGGACATGGTCCAGAAGGTCAATCCGTATATCTGGTGGGTCGCCGCCGGCATCTGGACCCTGATCGTCTTCTTCATCGTGCGCGCCTGGCTCTCGGCCAGCCTGGCCTCCGGCCGCGCCACGCCCGTCAGCACCGGCGTGCTGGCCGACCTGGCGCCCCAGCTGTCCGAAGAATCCCTGGGCGTGCTGCGCTGGACCTGGGGCACCCGCGAAGACCCCTTCACCGTCGGCGACCTGCAACGCTCGCTGTCGGAAATCCGCCACAACCGCATCGGCAAGATCGCCATGGTGGCCGAACAGGCCGAGATCCTGGAAGGCACGACCGCCAAGCCGCCCCGCGACGATCGCCGCGACACACGCGCGGAACCCCGTGGCGAACGCGAACGCTACATCGAACCGCGCATCGGCGGCCCAGCTCGCTAAGGCCTTTTTTTCTCAGACGCTTTTCCTGCTTTCAGGCCGCCACGAGGCGGCCTGATTGTTTCAGTGCCCTGCCAGCCGGGCTCCCCTATACTGGCCCTCCAGGCTCGCGCAACCGCGGGCTGCGCACCCTTCCAATAAAACCACCCGGCTGACGAGACACGCCGGATGCGCGGCCGGCCCCCTGGAGTTGTTTTTCATGTTCCGCACCCCTGTCCGGTATGCCGCCGGCTTGCTGCTGGCCTGCTCGGCCGCTTTCGCCGCCGCCCCGGCATCCGCCGCCTGGCCCGACAAACCCATCACGTTCGTCGCGCCGTTCAGCGCTGGCGGCGCCAACGACCTGGTCGCACGCATCATCGCCAAGGCGGTGGGCTCGACCCTGAACCAGCCTGTCATCGTGGAAAACCGTCCTGGCGCCGGTGGCGTGGTCGGCGCCGCGCACGTCGCGCGCAGCGCCGCCGATGGCTACACCTACCTGGTGGGCAGCAACGGCACGGTGACCAACAGCCTGATCCGTTCGGACCAGCCCTACAAAGACGAGGAACTGACCCCGGTCGCGCTGTTGACGGTGACCCCGTCGGTGATCGTGGCCAACCCGTCCAACTCGGCCAAAGACCTGAAGGACTTCGTCGAACGCGCCAAGAAGGCCAAGACGGACCGTATCACGTTCTCGACGGCCGGCAACGGCAGCACGCCGCATTTCGTGGCCGAGATGGTCAAGGAAGCCACCGGCCTGCCGGTCGAGCCCATCGCCTACAAGAGCGGCTCGGAAGGCGTGACCGCCGTGATCGGCAACCAGGTCGACGCCACGTCCGAAGCCAGCATCGTCACGCTGCCCCTGATCCAGGCCGGCAAGCTCAAGGCGCTGGCCACCACCTGGGACAAGCGCATGGCCAGCGCGCCGGACATCCCCACCACCGCCGAACTGGGCTTCCCCGCCATCCGCATCGGCCACTGGGCCGGCCTGTACGCGCCGGCCGGCACGCCTGCCGACGTGCTGGACAAGATGAACGCCGCCATCGAGAAGTCGCTGCAGACCAAGGAAGTGCAGGATGCGCTGCGCCAGAGCAGCATCGAACCCGGCGGCGGCTCGCGCGCCAGCTTCGTTGAATTTGCCGCCAACGAACGCGAACGTCTGGGCAAGGTCGTGAAAAACGGCCACATGCAGACGCAATAAGCCATGCCGGGGGCAGATCTGTCCCCGGCTTTTTTATCGCGCTTTCATTTGCGCTTGCCCGAAAAGTATGTTTGACTAGCACCCTATGGCCGCTTACCGCACCTCCCTCGCGATTGCCACCGGACGCTTTGCCGCTCCGGTTGCCGGCCTGCGCGCTTCGATCTCGTCCATCGCGCTATCGCTATACCTACCGATCGGTTGCCGGGCCTAGTGTCCCCGTGGTAGCTCGGCAGCCACGCTTGCCACACGCGATTTCCCTTTTTCAAAACTGAATCCCCTCGCCAGACTCGGCGAACCCCTTGGCATCAGAGCGCCTGTCGGCCGCATGCCATCCGGATTCAGCGTCAAACCGAAAGAAACTGATCGAGGTGTAGTGATGATGCTTGCCAACCCCGCCACCAAATACGTCCCCTTCGCGCCGTTTGCCCGCGACTTTTCCGAACGCACCTGGCCCAGCCGCCGCATCACGCAGCCGCCGATCTGGATGAGCACCGACTTGCGCGACGGCAACCAGGCCTTGATCGAACCGATGAGCGTCGAGCGCAAGGTCCGCTTCTTCGAACAATTGGTCAAGATCGGCTTCAAGGAAATCGAAGTGGGTTTCCCGTCGGCCTCGCAGACCGACTTCGATTTCGTGCGCAAGCTCATCGAAGAAAAGCGCATTCCCGACGACGTGACCATCATCGTGCTGACCCAGTCGCGCGAAGACCTGATCAGCCGCACCGTTGAAGCCGCCGCGGGCGCCAAGCAAGCCATCGTGCACATGTACAACGCCTGCGCGCCGGCCTTCCGCAAGGTCGTCTTCAACATGTCCAAGGACGAGATCAAGAACATCGCCACCACCGGCACGCGCTTGATCAAGCAATACGTGGCGCAGCGCCCCGAAACGCAATGGCGCTACGAGTATTCGCCTGAAGTCTTCAGCACCACCGAACCCGAATTCGCGCTGGAAGTCTCCAACGCCGTGGCCGATGTATGGCAGCCCACGCCGCAAAGCAAGATGGTGCTGAACCTGCCCGCCACCATCGAAGCTACTAGCCCCAACCTGTACGCCGACCAGATCGAGTGGATGCACAAGAACCTGGCGCGCCGCGACAGCATCGTGCTCAGCGTGCACCCGCACAATGACCGCGGCACGGCTGTGGCCGCCGCCGAATTCGCCGTCATGGCCGGCGCCGACCGCATCGAAGGCTGCCTGTTCGGCAGCGGCGAGCGCACCGGCAACGTCGACCTGGTGACCTTGGCCTTGAACCTCTACACCCAAGGCGTGCACCCGGGCCTGGACTTCTCGGACATCGACGAAGTGCGCCGCTGCGCCGAGTACTGCAACCAGTTGCCCGTGCACCCGCGCCATCCGTATGCCGGCGACCTGGTCTTCACGGCCTTCTCCGGTTCGCACCAGGACGCGATCAAGAAGGGCTTTGCCTTGCAGCAGGCCGACGCCGTCTGGGAAGTGCCGTACTTGCCGATCGACCCGGCCGACCTCGGCCGCAGCTACGACGCCGTGATCCGCGTGAACAGCCAGTCGGGCAAGGGCGGCGTGTCGTACCTGCTCGAACAGGAACACGGCCTGGTGTTGCCGCGCCGCCTGCAGATCGAATTCAGCCGCGCCATCCAGCGCGTCACCGACGAGACCGGCCGTGAAGTTACCGCCGACGACGTGCACACGATCTTCAACCGCGAATACCTCGAACAGAAGACGCCGTGGAAGCTGATCCGCCACCGCATCGACGGCAACCCGTCGGCCGGCGAAGGCCAGCACTTCAGCATCGAAGCCGAACTCGAATACAACGGCGAACGCCGCATCGTGACGGGCAAGGGTGATGGCGCGATCTCGGCCTTCGTCGCTGCGCTGGACGTGCCGGTTCGCATCATGGACTACCACGAGCACGCCATCGGCACCGGCACCGACACCCGCGCCGCGTCCTACGTGGAACTGCGCGTCGGTGAATCCAGCACGGGCTTCGGCGTCGGCATCGACCGCGACATCGTGACCGCGTCCTTCCAGGCCGTGCTGAGCGCCGTGAACCGCCACATCAACGCGGGCGCCGTCACCACCGAACAAGAGGCCGCCGAGGCCGCGTGATCCGCAACCCGGAAGCAGGGGGTGGGCTTACCGCCGTCACCCCCCACGCCGGCCTCTTATCATGAGGCCGTGCCGCACAACAAAAAGCCCGCCTTTATCCGGCGGGCTTTCTTTTTGCATGAAGCACAGCACCGCAGGCAATCAGCCGCGCGGCCACATGTCGGAGGCGCCGATGTCCGGCTCGCGGGCGGCCAGCAGGCGCTCGTGCACCCAGGCGGCAATCGCCAGCGTGCGGTGGTCGTCATAGCGCCGGCCGATCAGCTGCAAGCCCACGGGCAGGCCCTGCGGGCCGGTGGCGAAGGGCAGGTTCAGGCACGGCAGGCCAAACAGCGTCCAGGCGCGCGAGAACTGCGGATCGCCCGTGCCCAGATCGGCAAAGGGCGCTTCGCCGCTGGCGCTGGGCGCGAGCAGGATGTCGTACTTGTCGAACCACTGTTCCACGCGGGCGCGCGATTCCGCGGCGCGTGCCAGGTTCTTGATGTGCGCTTCGGCGGTGATCTGCGCGCCGGCTTCGAGCACCGCCTGGATCTTGGCGCTGAGCTGCGCGGCGTGTTCCAGGCGTTCGTAGGCCAGCGACTGCGAGGCTTCGAACGCCATGATGTCCGAATGCAGCTGCACCAGCATGCAGTCTTCGGGCGGCAGCGGTACTTCTTCGACGTGGGCGCCGGCGCGCGACAGCGTGGCCGCGGCCTGGGCGAAAGCTTCCTTGGTTTCGGATTGCGCATGGCGCCACTGCAGGCTGCGATACATGCCGACGCGCGGCTTGCCGTCGTAGGCCAGGTCCAGCATGCGCGGGTCGCGCATCAGCACGGAGGCGAACAAGGCGACGTCGGGCACCGAGCGGGCAAAGCCGCCCACGGTATCGAGCGATTCGGCCAGGCTTTTGACGCCGGCACGCGGAATGGCGCCGAAGGTGGGCTTGAAGCCGACGATGCCGCAGTACGACGCGGGGCGGATGATGGAGCCCGCAGTCTGCGAACCCAGCGCGAACGGCACCATGTCGTCGGCCACGGCCGCGGCCGAGCCGCTGGACGAGCCGCCCGGCGTGTAGGCTTCGTTGCGCGGATTGCGCGTGGGCCCCGCCTGGTAAGTGGCGAATTCGGTGGTGACCGTCTTGCCGATGACCACGGCGCCGGCATGGCGGCACAAGGCAACGGCGGCGGCGTCCAGGCCTGGATTGTGCCGCTCGTAGATGGGCGAGCCGTAGCGGGTCGGCAGGTCGGCGGTATCGAACAGGTCCTTCACGCCGATGGGCAAGCCATGCAGCGGCCCGCGCAGGGCGCCGCGATCAAGCGCTTCGGCGTGATCCAGGGCAGCCTGCTTTTGCAGCGCCGTCCAGGCATGGATGGTGTTTTCGCGTTGCTCGATGCGCGCAAAGCAGGCGCGCACCAATTGCACCGCAGTCAATTCGCGCCGTTGCAGCTTGCGCGCCGCTTCAAGCGCGCCAAGTCTGTTTAAGGCAGTAGACATGATCCTTTCCTCTATCCCGGTGCCGCGCGATATGCGCGGTACTGACACTTCCGCACCCGGTCCCCTTGACCTGGGGTTTATCCCGATCCGCCGCGGCATGATGCGCGCCGGTTGTGACAAACCCAGCCATTGTGCGCGTCGCGTCAATTAGGAAAAGCACTGAAAAACCGCGTTTTTCGGGGCATTTCCGCGCGCGTCGCGCCTTGGCCTTATGTTGTTGCGTTGTTATCAGCATAGCGCAAACGCGTGCAACACAAAGGTCATAATTGTCTTGTAAGATGAAAACGTTTTCAGCAAACCGGCAGCAATGTAGACATGGCGTCGCGCGCATCGCCCCGCTTTTCCATTATCGAAGTGGCCCGTAAAGCAGGGGTGTCGCCGGCCACGGTTTCGCGCGCCTTCAACCAGCCGGAAATCGTGCACCCCGATACCTTGGCGCATATCCGCGCCATCGCCAAGCGTGCGGGCTTTCGGCCCAATCGCGTGGGCCGCAGCCTGCGTTCGGGCAGCACGCGCACCATCGGCCTGATCCTGCCCACGCTGTCCAACCCCGTCTTCGCCGAATGCTTCGAAGGCGCCGAACGGCGTGCCCGCGAATCGGGCTACAGCGTCATGCTGACCGCCACCGGCTACGACCCCGCGGTGGAATCGGCCGCGGTGCAGGGCCTGATCGACCACCAGGTCGACGGCCTGATCCTGACCGTGGCGGATGCCGCGCGCAGCGCCACGCTGGACGACCTGGACAGCGCCGGCATGCCCTATGTGCTGGTCTACAACGAGTCGGCCGCCCATCCGTATGCGTCGGTCGACAATCGCGCCGCCGCCATCGACATGGTGTCGCACCTGGCGGCACTGGGGCACCGCCGCATCGCCATCGTGACCGGCCCGCTGACGGCGTCCGACCGCGCGCGCCGCCGCCTGATGGGCGCCCGCGCCTGCGCCAAGAAGCTGGGCCTGGAACCGATCCAGCACATCGCCATGAATTCCCACACGGGCAGCGACGCCGAGGCCCTGAAGGGCGCGCTGCGCGGCAAGCAGGCGCCTACCGCGCTGTTCTGCTCGAACGACCTGCTGGCCACGGCTGTCATCGCCGACCTGGTGGCGCTGGGCCTGTCGGTGCCGAACGACATCTCGGTCTGCGGCTTTGACGGCATGCGCTTCGGCGCCTTGCTGACGCCGCCGTTGACCACCGTGGCGCAACCCAGCGACGGCATCGGCCAGGCCGCCTGTTCGAACCTGCTGGCGCAGATCCACGGCCAGCCGCCGCAATCGAATCGCCTGCCGCACTGCATCGTCGTCGGCGGCACCGCCGCGCCCGTGCGCCGCTGATTTCCCTTTTTCAAGATACCCCGCAAGAGATCCACGCCATGCTTATCGCCCAGATAACCGACCTGCACATGCGCACGCCAGGCGACAAGGCCTACGGCATCATCGACCCCGCCGCCTTCCTGGGGCCCGCCGTGCGCGCGCTCAATGCGTTGACGCCGCGCCCCGATTGCGTGCTGATCACGGGCGACCTGACCGACCTGGGCAAGCCCCACGAATACCAGGCGCTGCGCGACCAACTGCAGGCCCTGGAGATTCCGTATTTCCTCTTGCCCGGCAACCACGACGACCGCGCCGAACTGCGCGCCGCGTTCCCGGACCACGGCTACCTGCAAGGGCAGGGGCCGTTCATCCAGTACGCGGTCGAGACCTATCCGCTGCGCCTGTTGGCGCTGGATACCGTGGTGCCCATGAAAAGCCATGGCGAGCTGTGCGCCGACCGCCTGGGCTGGCTGGCGGCGCGCCTGGCGGAACAACCCGGCCGACCGACGCTGGTGCTGATGCACCACCCGCCCTTCGTGACCGGCATCGAGCACATGGATGCCATCGGCCTGTTGGCAGGTGCCCCTGAACTGGAACAGATCGTGGCGCGTTATCCGAACGTGGAACGCATGTTGTGCGGCCACCTGCACCGCACCATCTTCCGGCGCTTCGGCGGCACCATTGCATCGACCTGTCCGGGCACCGCGCATCAGCTGGCGCTGGAACTGGGCGAGCGCCCGACCTTGCAATACATCATGGAACCACCGGGCTACCAGCTGCACTGGTGGCATGACGACGCACTGGTCACGCACCACGCGGTGATTGGGGAATACCCCGGCCCGTATCCCTTCGCCTGAAGCGGGATTCTCGATTACAAACACAATGCCATATGTCCGTCATGTTTGCGCTGCACAATGAAAAGGATTTCATTGCACGCGACACGGGGCGGATCTAACAATTAGATCTACGAGACAGCATGTCATCCATCGTTCTGGATAACCTCACCAAGCAGTACGGCAACGCGGCCGCCATCCACGGCGTCAGCTTCACGGTGCCGGCAGGCAGCTTCACGGTACTGCTGGGGCCGTCGGGTTGCGGCAAGTCCACCACCTTGCGCATGATCGCCGGCCTGGACACGCCCACCTCGGGCACCATCCACATCGGCGACCGCGACGTGACGCAACTGCCACCGGCCAAGCGCCGCATTTCGATGGTGTTCCAGTCGTATGCGCTGTTTCCGCATCTGTCGGTGCGCGAGAACATCCTGTTCGGCCTGAAGGTCCGCAAGGAACCGGCGCGCGATTTCGACCGCCGCCTGCAGCGCGTGGCGTCATTGCTGGGCCTGGGCCATCTGCTGGACCGCAAGCCCTCGCAATTGTCGGGCGGTCAGCAACAGCGCGTGGCGCTGGGCCGCGCGGTGATTTCCGAAGCGCCGGTGTGCCTGATGGATGAACCCCTTTCCAACCTGGATGCCCAGCTGCGCCATGAAATGCGCCGCGAGATCCGCGCGCTGCAGCAGGACCTGGGCATCACGATGGTGTACGTCACGCACGACCAGACCGAAGCCATGAGCATGGCCGACCAGGTGGTGCTGCTGCGCGGCGGCCAGATCGAACAGCACGACACGCCGGACGGCCTGTACGCCCGCCCGGCCAGCGAATTCGCGGCCCGTTTCATCGGCACGCCGCCCATGAACCTGATCGGCCTGACGACGCTGCACGGCGCCACGGTGATCGCCGGCACCCACGGCCCCGCCGTGGCCGGCGCACCGGCCGGCGCCGCCAAGCTGGGCGTGCGGCCCGAGCACATCCGCATCGACGGCGACGGCATCGCCGCCACCGTGGAAAGCGTCGAATACTTCGGCGCCGATTCCATCGTGGTGTGCCGGGTCGGCGATACCAGCGGCGTGGCGGTGCGCGTGGGCGGACACCTGCGCGCCCGCGCCGGAGAAGCCCTGCGGCTGTCGTGGCCCGCGGACCAACAGCATTTCTTTGCCGCCGATTCGGCGGTCATCAACACCGTCGGGCGCTGAAGACGCCCAATCCACAGGAAAGGAAACGCAATCATGCGACGCATCGTACTGAAGACCCTGGCCGCCAGCCTTGCCGCCGCCTGCCTGTCGCTGCCCGTGCAGGCACAGCAAAAGCCCGTCGAAGTGGAGTTCTATTACCCGGTCGCCGTGGGCGGCCCCATCACCAAGATCGTCGACGACATGGTGGCGGACTTCCAGAAAGAAAACCCCAACATCAAGATCAAGCCGATCTACGCGGGTTCGTACCAGGATTCGATCGCCAAGGCCCTGACCGCCCTGAAGGGCGGCACGCCGCCGCAACTGGCCGTGCTGCTGTCGACCGACATGTTCACCCTGATCGACGAGGACGCGATCGTACCGGTGGATTCGCTGGCCAAGAGCGACGCCGACAAGCAATGGCTGGGCGGCTTCTACGACGCCTTCATGCAGAACAGCCGCACGGGCGGACATACCTGGGGCATTCCGTTCCAGCGTTCGACCATCGTGATGTACTACAACAAGGACCTGTTCAAGGCCGCCGGCCTGGACCCGGAGCGCGCGCCCGCCACCTGGGCCGAACTGGTCGAATACGGCAAGAAACTGACCAAGCAGGACGCTTCCGGCAACACCACGCAGTGGGGCATCGAGATCCCGTCGGGCGGCGCGTTCGCCTACTGGCTGTTCCAGGCCCTGACCACGCCCAACGGCGCGATCCTGATGAACGAGGCCGGCAACGAGGTCTACCTGGACAAGCCGGCCGTGGTGGAAGCGGCCCAGTACTGGCGTGACCTGTCGGCCAAGCACAAGGTCATGCCCACCGGCACGATCGATTGGGGCACCACGCCCAAGGACTTCCTGGAAAAGAAGGCCGCGATCATCTGGACCACCACCGGCAACCTGACCAACATCCGCAAGAACGCCGACTTCCCGTTCGGCGTGGCGATGATGCCGCAGCAAAAGCGCGGCGGCAGCCCGACCGGCGGCGGCAACTTCTACATCTTCAAGAGCGGCACGCCCGAACAGCAGCAGGCCGCGCTGAAGTTTGCGCAGTGGGCCACCACGCCGGAACGCGCGGCTGACTGGAGCATCGCCACCGGCTACGTCGCCGTGACGCCGGCCGCCTGGCAGACCGAGAAGATGAAGAAGTACGCGCAGGAAGTGCCGGCCGCCGCCGTGGCGCGTGACCAGCTTCAAGTCAGCGTGGCTGAATTCTCGACCCACGAGAACCAGCGCGTCACCAAGACCCTGAACGACGCCCTGCAAGCGGCGCTGACGGGTTCCAAGACGCCCCAGCAGGCGCTGACGGACGCCCAGCGCGAAGCCGACCGCATCCTGCGTTCCTACAAGTAGACCGCCAAGCACGATGAGCCGCTCTTTGAATGCGCTTTATGGCTGGCTGCTGTTGCTGCCAGCCATCGTGCTGCTCGCCGCGTTCACGCATTACCCGGCGCTGGCGACGCTTTGGCACAGCTTCTATTCAACCCCCAAGGGCGCGCGCCCGGCCCGCTTCGTCGGGCTGGACAACTATGCGGTCATGCGCGACGACCCGGTGTTCTGGCAGTCGCTGTGGAACAACCTGTGGTTCGCGCTGGGTACCATCCCGACCTCGATCGGCATCGCGCTGGTCATGGCGCTATGGGTGAACCGCAACCTGAAAGGCCGCGGCTTCCTGCGGATGGCGTACTTCACGCCGACCGTGCTGCCCATGGTGGCGGTGGCCAACATCTGGCTGTTCTTCTACACGCCGCAGTACGGGCTAATCGCTCAGGTGATGCAGCTGTTCGGCTCGCCTGGCCCCAACTGGCTGGGCAACCGCGAAACCGCGTTGCCCGCGCTGATGCTGGTGACCGTGTGGAAGGAATCGGGCTTCTTCATGATCTTCTACCTGGCTGCCTTGCAGACGGTGTCGCCGTCGCTGCGTGAAGCCGCCATGCTGGAAGGGGCGTCGCGCTGGCAGTACTTCCGGCGCGTGCTGTGGCCGCTGTTGATGCCCACCACGCTGTTCGTGCTGATCAACGCGCTGATCAATGCCTTCCGGCTGGTCGACCACGTGGTGGTGATGACCCGCGGCGGGCCCGACAACGCCAGCACGCTGTTGCTGTATTACATCTACCAGGTGGGCTTCAGCTTCTGGGATACCGCCTACGCCGCGACGCTGACCGTCGTGCTGCTGGTGGTGCTGGCACTGACCGCGCTGATCAAGTTCCGCTGGCTGGACCGCAGGACGCACTATCAATGAAAGACAAGCTCGATACCCTGGGCGCCTGGGCGCTGGGCCTGCTCTGGATTCTGCCGCTGGCCTACGCCATGTGGGCAGCCTTCCATCCGCCGGCCTACGCCACGCGCTTTGACCTGTTTGCCCCGCTGACGCTGGATAACTTCGCACGGGCCTGGCAGGCCGCGCCGTTTCCGCGCTATTTCGCCAACACCTTCCTGCTGGTGACGATGGTGCTGGCCGCGCAGTTGGTGCTGTCGACGCTGGCCGGCTACGCCTTTGCCCGCTTCGAGTTCCGCGGCCGTGACTTCGTCTTCATGCTGGTGCTGCTGCAGCTGATGATCATGCCGGACGTCCTGCTGGTGGAAAACTACCGTTCGATGAGCCAGCTGGGCATCCGCGACACGGTGTTCGCCATCGGCCTGCCGTACTTCGCGTCGGCCTTCGGCATCTTCCTGTTGCGCCAGACGTTCAAGACGGTGCCGCGCGAACTGGAAGAGGCCGCGCGCATGGAAGGCGCGAACGCCTTGCAGATCCTGTGGAAGGTGTATGTGCCGCTGGCCAAGCCGATCTACGTGGCCTACGGGCTGGTGTCGGTGAGCCACCACTGGAACAACTTCCTGTGGCCGTTGATCATCACCAACTCAGTCGAATCGCGGCCGCTGACGGTTGGACTGCAGGTGTTCTCGTCGACCGACCAGGGCATCGACTGGTCGGTGATCACCGCCGCCACGCTGATGTCGGCGGCGCCCTTGCTGATCGCCTTCCTGCTGTTCCAGCGCCAGTTCGTGCAGTCGTTCATGCGGGCAGGTATCCGCTGACGGGCACGGGGCGGGACTGACGTCCCGCCCCTGCGAGCGCTAGGCCCTGCCCGCCAGGAAAGCCGGGTTCTGCCAATCCCGCAGCTCGCGGATCTGCTGCTGGTCGCCGGCCATCAAGGTCGTCTCGCGCTGCAAGGCCGCGATCAGCGACGACTGGTGCGCCTCCAACCGATCACGCGACCATCCCGAAAAATCCGCCTGCGGCTCGCCCGCTTGCGCCGGGCTGTGCAGCGCCTGGTACATCGACAGCAACACGTCACGCTCGTTGGCCAGCGGCGTGAAGACCGGCTGCGCGCGCTCGGCCACGAAGCGGATGCGCAGCTCGGCGCCGCCGTCCGCGTTCAGCGCGGTTTCGAATTGCATGCCGCGCGCACCGTCCGGAAAGCCGCGGCGATGGTCGTCCAGCGTCAACCGGCCCGGTTCACGCGTGCCGTCTTCGCCCGCCATGGCGCCGGTGTGTACCGACGGCGCATGCATCAGGAAACTGTAGAGCTTGCGGTCGGGGTCGGCCACCGACAGGCTGCCGTCGGTGTTGCGGGTAACGGTGGGCGGCTGGGTATTGCCGCTTTCCTGCGCATCCGCGGCGGCGGCGAAATACCAGGCCATGGCGCGCGCCGTGGTCAGGTTGGCGGTGGCCGCGACCTGCTGCGTCCCTTCGCCCACCGCGATCGCGCCGAAAGCGGGCTTGTCGCTGGCGCGCAAAGCGTGCGTCAGGTTTTCGCCGATATGCATCTGGCGACGCACGTCGGGCAGGGCCAGGCTGGCGCCCCCTGCATCGGCGGCGCGCTGCATCACGCGCACGTCGACGCCCCCCTGCACGATGCCACCGTCACGCGGGGCAGACAGGATGCCGAGCGCGCTGCGGCCGGCGCCCTGGGTGTAGGCCAGTTCGCTCTTGCCCGCCGCACGGCGTTCGAGCAGGCGGCCCGGCACGTTGGGCAAATCGGCCAGGAAGCGGCCGGCGCTGGACAGCCCCCGCGCAATCGAGCCGAAGAATGACTGGAACGCCGACTTGGCGCGCGCGGCCAGGCTGAGCGTCTGCGTGCGTGCCTGGCCATCCCCCAAGGCGACGGGGTGGCGCGATTCGACACCTTGCGCCGGCGCCGACGGCGCGGTCTTGAGCGCTTCGCCGACCTGCGCCAATTCGCGTTGCAGTGCGTCCATACGCGGGGCGCGTTCCAGCGACACCAGCATCGTGCGGTCGGTGGCGGTCTGGCGCGACGCCTCCTGGGCGATCAGGTTGTCCAGTTCCTTGAACTGCGGTTGCAGCGATTGCAGCGTGCTCTCGACCAGGCTGAGCGCCGCCCGGTTGCTGGCCAGCTCCGGAAAATCGCGTAGCGCGGTCAGGCCCAGGTAGGCGCCCCCGAGCATGGCGGTGGCGTTGATGCCGATGGACGTTGGCGACAACGCCATCGGCGTGGTGATGACGCTGGTCGCGGTGGGTATGGCCACGGCGGCGGTGGTCCACCCCAGCGTGGTCAAGCCCGCCGACAACGCGCCGCGCGCCTGGTGGTTCCAGCGCGACAGCGTGTCCCAGGTCGACAGGGTGGGCGAGTTCAGCCGCTCGCCGTCGGGCACGCGCAGCGCATCGCCGCCGCCGCCCATGCGACGCAATTGCTCATTGAGCTTGGCCATCTGCTCGTCGATCTTGCCCGCGACTTCGCCCGCGCGCGCCAGATTGCGCTCGGATACCGGGGTGCTGGCGGCGACGCTGGCGCTTTCGGCCACCGGCGTGCCCCCGCCCGGCAGATAGCCGCCGACCGTGCGCGCCACGCTCGACGCGGTGCTGGCCACCGTCGACGTGACCGCCCCCAGCGCATTGCCGCCGTATCGCAGCAGGCGGCCCATGATGCCTTCCTGCTGCTGTTGCGTCTGCTGCTGCACCGACTCGCGAGCGGGCAGCGTATCGGCCTGGACCTGGACTCCTTGCGCCTCGCCGACATCGCCCAGCAAGGACGACAGCGGCAGGATCGGCACGTCGTCCACGGATTGGGGCTGGCCCGACGGCCCGCCCGATACCGCCCCCGATACCGCCTGGCGTTCCTGCTGGCGGGCGTTGTATGCGGCGACGCCATCGTCATCGCAGTCGAAGAACTCTTCGTCGTCGTCATCCACCTCGGTCAGCGTGCCGTCTTCGTCGACCTCGCTGCGGACATCGTCCGCTACATCGCTGTCGGCGTGGACCGAATCGTGGACCGAATCCTCGTCCTCGAGCGGGTCGCCATGCATCGCGGTGGTGAAATCCTCGGCGGCTTGCCAGAGGGCGGAAAACACGCCGCCGAACCAGCCGCGGCTCTGCGCCGCATCATCGCGCAGGGCGGCCGTGCCGCCTTCGCCCACCGACACCATCGTGCCTTGAAGCCCGCCTTGGCCGGGTTGCGGCGACGATCCGATCCGGGACGCCATGCCGCTGGGCGTGTCCTGCGGCGACGGCGCCTCGCCGCCCACCACGCGACTCGCATTGGGATTGATGAACATGATGGCGCTCCCGCTCAGGCGGCCAGTTGCGGCAGTTCCGGCGTGACCCGGCCCTGCACGACGTCCCGCCACAGCAGCGCGACATCGGCGAAGGCGTCCAGGGCCGCGGCCAGCGCCCGGGCATCGCACAGGGCCAGCGGGGCGCGGGCGCACAGCAGCACCGCGCCGGTGCCCGGTTGCAGGCCCAGGGTGCAGCCGCCGGTGCCGACCCACAGGGCATTGGCTTCCAGCATCAGCTGCAACAGCTTGTCGCGGGCCACCTGCGGCGCCGGCCGGCCCAGGGTGGCGAAGAAGGCGATATCGCCCGCGTCGGCATCGCCCTCGGCCGACAGGCCGACGACGATGTCGGCGATGACCAATTCCTGATGGGCCACCAGGTCTTCGACCGGCGACAGGCCGGCAAGGCGGGCATAGTCTTCAAGCAGCGTCTGATAGCGGGACATGGTTCGTTCCTGTCGCGTAGCGGGTTCAGCGGGGGCCGGCGTCGCCGCCCAGCCCTTGGTCGATGGCGGCGGACCATTGCGCCGAGGCTTCGGCCAGGTCGCGCCAGGCGCGGGCCAGGCCCTCGGGCGCGAGGTCCAGCGGCAGCCGGCGCGCCAGCACCAGATGGCCGGATTGCTGCAGGCCGAGCGTGGCGCCGCGGGTGGCGGGGCCCAGGGTATTGGCCTGCAACAACCAGGTCAGCAGGCCGGCGGGCGGATCGGCCGGCAAGGGATGGGCGCCGACGCGGCAGGCGCCTTCCATGGCGCCGCCCAGTCCGTCGTCGACATACGCCAGCGCGATGGCGGCGCCGTCGATGACCAGTTCCTGGCGGGTACCCAGCGCCTGCCCGTCCACACCGATGTGATGGGCAAGGTCGGCCAGGGCTGCGTGATAGCGTTGTTCAGACATGGGCGTGGGGCTCCAGCGCGTAGGGGGTCGGGATCAGGCGCGCAGATGCAGCAGGCCGGGGTCGGCGTCCGTGCGGAGGGCGCCGGCCGGTCGCGTCAGTTGCGCGGCCCAGGTCAGCGCGTCCACCTGCAGGCTGGCCAGCAAGGCATCCAGCGTGGCCGGGGTCAACGAACCGATTCGCCGCGCGGCGCTGAGCATCACGGTGTCTTGCCCGCGCAGGCCCAAGGTCGCGCCGTGGGTGCCGGCCCAAAGATTGTTGGCCTGCAGCACCAGCCGGCAGACCGCGTTGGACGGGCCGCCCGGAAAGCGCGCCACGTCGGTGCGGCACAGCAACTGGCCGTCGTCCGGGTCGGCGTCGGGCACGGCGGGCTCGAACCACAGGCTGATGCGGCGTCCGTCGATGACGACCGCCTGCGCCTGCACCACATCGGCGTGGTCGGGGTGGCGGCGCGCGTGGGCGCGCAACAGGGCGAGATAGCGATCCTGGCTCATGTCACGGGTTCCGCAAGGGGAGGAATCAAGGGACGGCGCAGGCCGTCCTTGCCCGTGAGTAACGGCAAGCCAGGATTGGTTCCTTGGGCGAACTCCGCCCAGTCAGGTCAGGTCAGTAGCCGACCGTCAGGCCGGGCAGGTCCACGGTGATGCGCGGACGCTCCAGCGCCAGCGCCAGGTTCTCGGCGAATTCGCGGGCTTCTTTTTCGTCGGTGGACAGCGTGTCGTAGCCCAGCGCGTCGGCTACGCCCAGCACCTTGTCCAGCAGCAGCACCTTGCCGCTGGGGCGCAGGGGCTCGCAGCCCAGGGTTTCCCAGGCGCCGTCGAACCAGTCGCGGGCCTGGTTCTGGCGCTGCGGGCTGGGTTCGACGTTGGCCGAGAGGTCCAGCGAGCGCCGGGTGTCGAAAACGATCGTGATGTCGCTGCGCATGGCAGGGATTCCTTGAAAGGGCGTCAGCCGCAAAAAGACGGCAACACGAAGATAGGCAAAAAGCGCCGGACAGATTGTCCGTCCGGCGACATTGCCTACCAGCCGCGGGACACTTCCCAGGTGACTTCGGCGCCGGCGGCCTGCGACTGGCGCATCATGTCCAGCAAGGGAAACGCCCGCTCTTTCAGGCCGACCGCGCGCGCCATGGGCGCCACCGGGGCCTGGTCTTCGTCTTCTTCGTCGGCGGGGTGGCCCTGGCCCAGGGATTCTTCGATGGCCCGCTCGATGCCCTGGATGGCCGGGCCAAGCTGGTCGACGGTGAACACACCGCGTTCGGGAATCTTGTCGCCGAAGGATTTGCCTGCGGCCTGCAACAGGGCGCCGGCATGGTCGGTAAGCATCAGGACTTCTGCCACGACTTTGGAATGAAATGTAATCAGCATATTCCCGTCTCCTACATAGAATGCCTTCTCTACACTACCGCAACGGCCCGGGGATGCCAACTGACCCGGCGCGCAAGGCCGCCTGGGGCGGGCCCCGGCCCCGGTGGCCGCCGCCAAATCAAGCTATGATTCAGGAGATTCCCGTGACGGCAGGATCCCCGGCGGCCGAGAATCCGGCGCCCGCATGCGGTTGCGCCTCGCCGGCCGCACCGATCCCGCCCCCCAGGCTGCGCCAGGGCGTTCGCGCGGGCCACCGGCCCGGCCGCGACCCGTCGCCGCCTTCGTCACCCACCCAGAACTACTCCAGACGCCCATGCTCCCCGAGCAACAAAAACAGCTTATTTCCCTGATCCAGGCCGCCGTTGCGCAGAGCCTGCCCGACGCCCAGCCCACTGTGCTGCTGGAGCGCCCCAAGGTCGCCGCCCACGGCGACGTCGCCACCAACGTGGCCATGCAGCTGGCCAAGCCGGCCAAACGCAACCCGCGCGAATTGGCCCAGGCCATCGTCGAAGCGCTGCTGGCCCAGCCCGGCGCCCGCGACCTGGTCGAAAGCGCTGAAATCGCCGGCCCCGGCTTCATCAACCTGCGCGTCACCGCCGCCGCCCGCCAGGCCGTCATCGCGACCGTGGCCGAACAAGGCGCCGCCTTTGGCCGCGCCCCGCGCGCCGGCGAGAAGATCCTGGTCGAATTCGTGTCGGCCAACCCCACCGGCCCGCTGCACGTGGGCCATGCCCGCCAGGCCGCGCTGGGCGATGCCCTGTGCCGCCTGTACGACGCCATCGGCTGGGACGTGACGCGCGAGTTCTATTACAACGACGCCGGCAACCAGATCGAGAATCTGGCGATCAGCGTGCAGGCCCGCGGCCGCGGCCTGACGACCGACTCGCCCGACTGGCCCGCCGACGGCTACAAGGGCGACTACATCGCCGACATCGCCCGCGACTTCCAGGCCGGCAAGACCATCCAGGCCTCGGACGGCGAACCCGTCACCGCCACCGGCAATATCGACAGCCTGGACGACATCCGCGTCTTCGCCGTGGCCTACCTGCGCCGCGAGCAAGACCTGGACCTGCAAGCGTTCGGCCTGGTGTTCGACAACTACTACCTCGAAAGCTCGCTCTACACGTCGGGCCGCGTCGAAGCCACCGTGCAGGCGCTGATCGCCGGCGGCCATACCTATGAAGAAGGCGGCGCGCTGTGGCTGCGCACCACCGAACTGGGCACGGGCGACGACAAAGACCGCGTCATGCGCAAGAGTGAAGGCGGCTACACCTACTTCGTGCCGGACGTGGCCTACCACAAGGCCAAATGGGAACGGGGCTTTCACCGCGCCGTGAACATCCAGGGCAGCGACCACCACGGCACCGTGGCGCGCGTGCGCGCCGGTCTGCAGGCATTGGAAGAGGGCATCCCCAAGGACTACCCGTCCTACGTGCTGCACAAGATGGTCAAGGTCATGCGCGGCGGGCAAGAGGTCAAGATCTCCAAGCGCGCCGGCAGCTATGTCACGATGCGCGACCTGATCGACTGGGTCGGCCGCGATGCGGTGCGCTACTTCCTGATCCAGCGCCGCGCCGACACGGAATTCGTGTTCGACGTCGACCTGGCCCTGTCCAAGAGCGACGAAAACCCGGTCTATTACATTCAGTACGCCCACGCGCGCATCTGCTCGGTCGTGAACAACGCCGGCATGCCGGCGGCGGACGTGGCGGCGGCCGATGCGTCCCTATTGACGGCCCCGACCGAATTCGCGCTGATGCAGCGCCTGGCCGAGTTCCCCCAGATCGTGGCCCTGGCCGCGCAGGAACTGGCCCCGCACCACATCGCCTTCTGGCTGCGCGACTGCGCGTCCGACTTCCACGCCTGGTACAACGCCGAACGCGTGCTGGTCGACGACACCGCGCTGAAGCTGGCACGCCTGCGCCTGGCCTCGACCACGCGCCAGGTGCTGGCCAACGGCCTGGAGCTCCTGGGCGTGTCCGCCCCCGAGCGGATGTAACATCGGTACATGGCGACCAAGCGCAAACCTACCCGCCGTTCCGGCGAAAGCGGCAGCACCCTGTACGGGGCGCTGGCCGGATTGCTCATCGGGCTGATCGTGGCCGCTGCCGTGGCGTTCTACGTCACCAAGGCGCCCGTGCCCTTCGTGGACCGCGCCAGCCGGCAGGGCGACGCAGGCAAGCTGCCCGACCCGCGCCAGGCGCCGGACCCCAACGCCGGCCTGTATGGCCGCGACGGCGCGGCGGGCACGCCGCCCAGCGGCCCCACCGCCACGGCGCCCGCGCCGCTGCCGGGGGCCGGCACCGCGCCGGCCGGCAAGTCCGACGACCTGGGCGCCCTGATCGCCACGCTGCCGACGTCCAACAACGCCCCCGCGGCCGCCCCGGCACAGGCCCCTGCGCCCGCCGCCGTCGCGCCGCCCACGCCAATTGCCAAGCTGGCGCCCAGCCCGGCGCCCGCAGCCAAGGCGCCGGCCGCCTCGTCCGCCCCGGCGGCATCGGCCAATGGTTCGTACTACCTGCAGGCGGGCGCGTTCCGCGGCCAGGACGATGCTGAATCCCTGAAGGCCCGCATCATCCTGCTGGGCTTGCCCGTGGCAGTGCAAAAGGCCGAAGTGAACGGCAAGGCCATCAACCGCGTCCGCGTGGGGCCGTTTGCCCGCCTGGACGACATGAACCGCGCCCGCGGCCGGTTGGGCGAAAACAAGATTGAAACAGCGGTGGTGCGCCAGTAACACGGCGCGCCGATCATGGCTTTTTGATTGAACTTATCCGGGCCCGGCCCTGTCTGTAACCTTTTTGTTCAGGAACATCATCCATGCTGTCCCCCAAGCTCATCCGCATCCTGGCAGCCGCCGCGCTGACCGCCACCGCGTTCTTCAGCCCGGTCAGCCACGCCCAAGGCACCCAGGCCTACGTCGCCATCAATCCGCCGCTGCCGTCCGACACCCCGGGCAAGGTGGAAGTGCTGGAATTCTTCGCGTATACCTGCCCGCATTGCGCCGCCATGGAACCGATGGTTGAAGACTGGGCCAAGACGGCCCCGGCCGACGTGGTGCTCAAGCAAGTGCCGATCGCCTTCAATGCCGGCATGAAGCCCCTGCAACAGCTGTACTACACCCTGATCGCGCTGGACCGCCCCGACCTGCACGCCAAGGTCTTCACCGCCATCCACGGCGAACACAAGCGCCTGATCGACAAGAAGGCCATGGGCGACTGGGCCGCCGCGCAAGGCGTGGACCGCGCCAAGTTCGACTCGGTGTTCGATTCGTTCAGCGTCCAGACCCAGGTGCAACGCGCCAACCAGCTGGCCGAGGCCTACCGCATCGACGGCACGCCCTCGTTCGCCGTGGGCGGCAAGTTCATGACGTCGCCGGTGCTGGCAGGCAACAGCTACGAAGGCGCCCTGAAGGAAGTGAACCAACTGATCCCGATGGCACGCGGCAACTGACCCGCACCTGAATCGCAGTTCAAGAACGCTCCGCGCCGCATCGGCCGGGGCGTTTTTCATGGGGTCGTCCCTAAGGCCAGACTGCGTTCAACAGCGCCCGACGCGGGCTACACTTCCCCCACAATAATTCGCCGCCGACGGCGGCATCCAAGGGTGGAAGACACATGAGACAGCAATTCCTGCGCCGCACGGCGCTGGGCCTGTGCCTGGCGCTTGCCGGCGCCTCTGCACTGGCCAATGACGCCGACGGCGTGAAGATCGGCGTCCTGACCGACATGGCCGGCGTCACCGCCGACGCCACCGGCCGCGGGTCCGTCGAGGCGGCTCGCCTGGCCATCGAAGAACTGGGCGGCACCGTGCTCGGCAAACCCGTCTCGCTGGTCTCGGGCGACCATCAGCACCGGCCCGACATCGGCAGCGGCATGGTGCGCAAGTGGTACGACACCGACGGCGTGGACGTGGTGGTGGACGTGCCCAATTCGTCGGTGGCGCTGGCGGTGCAGGGCATTGCGCGCGAAAAGAAAAAGCTGGTGCTGTTTTCCAGCCCTGGCACCACGGCACTGACCCAGGCGCAATGCTCGCCCTATGGCGTGCAATGGACCTACACCACCTATGCGCTGTCGCGCGGCACGGCCACCGCCGTGGTCAACGAAGGCAACAAGCGCTGGTTCATCCTGGCGTCCGACTACGCCTTCGGCAAGCAGCTGGCCGCCGACACCGAGGCGGTGGTGAAAGCCAACGGCGGCGAGGTCGTGGGCACCGTGTTCCATCCGCTGAACGCGTCGGACTTCGCCTCGTTCCTGTTGCAGGCGCAGGCATCCAAGGCGCAGATCATTGCAGTGGCCAATGCGGGCGGCGACACGATTTCGGCGATCAAGCAGGCAGCCGAATTCGGCATCACCGGCGCCGGCCAGAAGCTGGCGGCGATGCTGCTGCTGATCACCGACGTGCACAGCCTGGGCCTGCAAGCCGCGCAGCAGACCTACCTGACGGTGCCGTCGTACTGGGACATGAACGACGGCACGCGCGCCTTCACCAAGAAATTCGAAGCCCGCCTGGGCCGTCCGCCCACCTTCCTGCAAGCGGGGGTCTACAGCTCGGTGCGCCACTACCTGCGCGCCGTGCAGGCGGCCGGCACGACGAATTCCGACGCCGTCATGGCCAAGATGAAATCGCTGCCCATCGACGACCCCTTCAGCCTGAACGCGCACATCCGCGAAGACGGCCTGGTGGTGCGCGACATGATGCTGGCGCAGGTGAAATCGCCGGCCCAGTCCAAGGCGCCCTGGGACTACTACAACATCGTGCGCACCATACCGGGCGATACCCTTGCCTGGCCCCTGTCGGAAAGCCAATGCCCGCTGGTCAAGAAATAAATCAGACGTTTTCCCCACCGCTGGCGTTGGCCGATTTCGGCAGTTTCTACGCCGGCGGGCGGCAGGTGCGCATCGAAGGGCGCCCGCCGCGCGAGATCGCCTTTACCCGCACCGCGTCGCTGCCGTACGACCCCAACGGGCTGTATCACGTGGAACAGGCCTACGTGCAGTACTTCATTCCCGCCGAGCGGCGGCACCCGCTGCCGCTGGTGCTGCTGCATGGCGGCGGCATGACCGGCGCCATGTGGGAACAGACGCCTGACGGGCGGCCCGGCTGGGTGCAGCACTTCCTGCGGCAGGGCCATGCGGTGTACGTGGTCGACAACGTCGAACGCGGCCGCGCGGGCTGGACGCCGTTCGAAGAGGTGTGGCCCGAACCGCCCATCGTGCGCAACGCCGAAGAAAGCTGGTCGCTGTTTCGCTTTGGCCATGCAAGCGACTATGCGCGGCGCAGCGCCTTCGATGGCCAGCGCTTTCCGGTGCAGGCCTTCGATAGCTTCATCCGCCACGCCGTACCGCGCTGGCTGGGCAACAACGATGCGGCACTGGCGGGCTTTTGCGCGGCGCTGGAGCGCATCGGCCCGTGCCTGGTGCTGGCGCACAGCCATGGCGGCGAAGTCGCCTACCGTGCACTGCAAGCGCGGCCAGACCTGGTGCAAGGGGTGATCGGCATCGAGCCGTCGGGGTTCTCGGAAGCGGTGGCGCCCGCCAGCGTGGCGGGCAAGCCGTTCCTGTTCGTCTATGGCGACTATCTGGACGCCACGCCGCTCTGGACCCGCCTGTGCCAGGCGGGGCAGGCCTATGCGGAACAACTGGCGGCGCACGGCGCGCACGTCGCGACGTGGCGCCTGGCCGACATGGGCATCGCGGGCAATTCGCACATGCCCATGATGGACGACAACAGCGACGACATTGCGGCGCGCATCGGCGGCTGGATACGGGCCGAGGCGGCTTGAAGGCGGACTAGCCCGTTGCGCCCCATGAACGACGTCAACCTTGTACCGTCGCCGCCTTTTCCAGCGCCTGCGTCAGGTCGGCGATGATGTCCAGCGGCGACTCCAGGCCGATGTGCAGGCGCACCAGCGCGTTCTGGCCTTCGCCCCAATAGCGGTGATGCGACAGGTCCTTGGGCGACACCAGTTGCACCAGGCTTTCGTAGCCACCCCACGAGAAGCCGATGCCGAACAGTTCCAGCGCATCGACGAACGCACGCGCGGCCGCCGGCGACAGGCGCAGTTCGACCGACAGCATGCCGTTCGACCCGGTGCAGTCGCGCTGCCACAGGGCGTGGCCCGGGTCTTCGGGCAGCGCGGGATGGAACAGGCGCACGGTTTCGGGACGGCTCTTGAAGAACGCGCAGATTTCCAGCGCGTGGCGCGCATGCTGCGCCATGCGGATGGGCATGGTGCGCACGCCGCGCAGCGCCAGCCAGGCATCGTCGGCGCTGATGGAATAGCCCATCGCGTACTGCGTGCGGTTCAGTTGCTTGGCAATCTTTTCGTCGTTGGTGACCACCGCGCCCAGCATCAGGTCGGAATGGCCGCCCACGTACTTGGTGCCGGCAATGATGGACACCTGCGCGCCCAGCGTCAGCGGCCGGTAGATGTAGCCCGAGCCCCAGGTGTTGTCAGTGGCCAGCACCAGGCCACGGCGCTGCGCGAACGCGGCCATGGCGCCCATGTCTAGCATCTCGAACAGCAGCGAGCCGGGCGATTCCACATACAGCAGCTTGGTGTTGGGCTGCACCAGCGCGTCCAGGTCTTCGCCCGCGGCGAAGTAGGTCACGTTGATGTTCATGCGCTTGAGCACGGCATCGTCAAGCTCACGCATCGGGCCGTAGACGCAGTCGGAAATCAGGGCGTGGTCGCCCGCCGAGCACAGCGCCAGCATCACCATCGTCATGGCCGACAGGCCCGACGGCGCCAGGTAGGCATGCGTGCCGCCTTCCAGCTGCGCAAACACCTGTTCCAGCGCCGCGTGCGTGTCCATGCCCATGCGGCCATAGGTGGTAGCGCGGCCGCCCGCGGCCTTGCTGCGCTGGGCTTTTTCCAGCGCAGCAAGGTTCTCGAACCGTACGGTGCTGGCGCGCATCGGCGGCAGCGGCACCGGCGCCGTGCCGGTCTCGGGATTGAACGGGGCGGTGCCCGCATGCTGCAGAACCGTATCGATGTGTTTGGTAGGCATCTTCAGAGGGGAATGCTTGGCGTTAGGACGAGAATCCAGAACCATATCAGGAGCGGGCGGGGCTGTCGCTCCATGCCCTTGTGAACGAGCAGGCCTAGTCGACCCAGCGCACCGTCGACGCCAGGTCCGCGCGGCTGGTGCGGTAGCTGTTGGCGGGGTGGGCGGCATCGGCATAGCCGAACGAAATGGCGCAGACCACGCGGCGGTCGGCCGCCAGGCCGAGTGCGTCGCGCAGCACCTCGGGGTACATCGCCAGCGACGCCTGGGCCACGGTGGCCACGCCATTGGCTTGCGCCGCCAGGAGGAAATTGGCGACGTATCCGCCGCAATCGATGGCGCCGTATTCGCCCAAGGCCTCGTCGGTCGTGATGATGGCCACGTGCGGCGCATCGAACAGCTGGAAGTTTCGCAGTTCCTGGCGGCGATAGGCTTCGCGATCGCCACGGGCCACGCCCACCGCGTTGTACAGCTGAAAGCCGGATTCGCGGCGCCGGGCCAG
This sequence comes from Achromobacter sp. DH1f, assembly GCF_000633435.1. Lineage (NCBI taxonomy): Bacteria > Pseudomonadati > Pseudomonadota > Betaproteobacteria > Burkholderiales > Alcaligenaceae > Achromobacter > Achromobacter sp. DH1f. The sequence goes on from NZ_AYMF01000029.1 coordinate 327,404, forward strand.
GTAGTCGCCCTGGTACTCGCGCGGAAACGGAAAGTCGGGCGTGAAGCCCGGCTGCTGCGCACGTTGCTGCAATGCCTGGCTCAAGCGGCGGGCCCCTTCGCCCGAGGCCACCGTCACCTGCCAAGGCTGGCAGTTGAACCACGACGCGGTGCGCGCGGCCAGCGTCAGGATGCGTTCGATGACTGCACGCGGCACCGCATCGGGCAGGAAGGCGCGGCAGCTGTGGCGCGCACGCAGCCAGTCTTCAAGCACGGCGTCGGGTCGCGCGGCGGATTCCGGTACAGCGGACATGGTGTCTCCTTCGTGGCTTCGCATTTATTTCCTCGTATGATGCCAGTTCATTTCCGGCGCGCAAGGCGCCGGCCGACCTTCGCGAGACCCTCATGCTGCCCCTTGAATCCCTGACCGCGTTCTTCGGCATTGCCGTGCTGCTGTCCTTGACGCCCGGCCCCGACAACCTGTTCGTGCTGATGCAATCGGCCATCTGGGGACGCAAGGCCGGGCTGTTCGTGGTGCTGGGCCTGTGCACGGGCCTGATGGGCCACACCGCCGCGGTGGCGCTGGGGCTGGCCGCGCTGTTCGCCGCGTCGCCGGTGGCCTTCACCGTGCTCAAGCTGGCCGGCGCGGCCTACCTGGCGTATCTGGCGTGGCAGATCCTGCGCGCCCCGGTGCATGCCGAAGACGGCCAGCGGCCAGCGCCGATGAAGACGTCGGCGCTGTATCGTCGCGGCATCGTCATGAACCTGACCAATCCCAAGGTGCTGCTGTTCTTCTTCGCGTTCCTGCCGCAGTTCACCTCGCCCAAGCTGGGCCCGGTGGGCTGGCAGACCGTGCAGCTGGGCGCCGTGTTCATGCTGGCGACGCTGCTGGTGTTCGGCGCCATCGCCTTCTTCTCGGGCGCGTTCGGCGAACTGCTGCAGCGCTCGGTCACGGCCAAGCGCTGGCTCAACCGCATTGCGGCCTTGGTGTTCGTGGGCCTGGCGGTGCGCCTGGCCACGTCGTCGCGCTAGCCACGCTGTTCGGCACGGGCCGGGCGTTCGCGCCAGGCCCTGCCCAGAACCCCGGTGCAGACAACGGCGGCAATCAGACCGCCGAGAACCGCACGATGCCGTCGGCGCCTTCCGCCCGGGTCAACTTGCCTTCGAAATACAGCGCGTGCAAGTGCGCCAGCGCCTCGCCCATGGCGAAGGTCAGCTGGTGCAGGTCCAGCTTGCGCTTGAACAGCACCGGCACGATGTCCGAGGTGGACTGCGGCTGCACCGCACAGGCCTCCAGCACTTCGGCCAGGCGGTCGCGGTGGTGTTCATGCTGCTGCGCGATGCGCTCATGCAGGCCCTTGAAGGGGCGGCCGTGCGAAGGCAGCACCAGCGTGTCGCGCGGCACGTCGGCGTAGCCATCCAGCGACCGCAGGTACAGGGGCAGGGGGTTGGCGTCCGGCTCGTAGTCGAACACGCTGACGTTGGTGGAAATGCGCGGCAGCACCATGTCGCCCGAGATCAGCACGCCCAGGTCCGGCGAATGCAGCGAGGCGTGCTCGGGCGCGTGGCCGTAGCCCACGATGACGCGCCAATCGCGCCCGCCGATGCGCACCTGGTCGCCGTGCATGATGCGGGTGTAGCGCGACGGCACGGCCGGCACCAGGTTCGGGAAGTAATTGGCGCGCTGGCGGATCTGTTCCTGCGCGTCCGGGTCGGTCAGGCCGTGGCGCGCGAAGTGGTCCACGGCGGACTGGCCGCCAGGGCCGCCGCCGGCCTCGTTGCGGCGCGACGACCACAGCGACGCCACCATGAAGTCGGTCATCGTCATCCAGAGCCGGGCGTTCCAGCGCTCGCACAGCCAATAGGCCAGGCCGATGTGGTCCGGATGCATGTGCGTGACCAGCACGCGCAGCACGGGCAGGCCCTCAAGTTCGCTCTTGAAAACGTCTTCCCACAGCGCCTTGACCTCGTCGCGCGAGATACCGCAGTCGACGATGGTCCAGCCGTCGCGGCCGTCGATGTTGTCGCGCAGCAGCCAGAGGTTGATATGATCCAGCGCGAACGGCAGCGGCATGCGGATCCATTTCACGCCTTCGGCCACCGTGTGCGCCCGGCCGGCCTCGGGCTGAAAATCGGCCCAGGGATACTGCAGCTTCTGTTCGTTGGGGTTCATTGCCTCGCTCTCCACGCTTGACGATCGGGTCAAGTCATCATAATTTACGTTTACGTAAACTGCCACACGCCGCATGCCCTCGTCAACCTGGACCATCTCCGAGCTCGCCCGCGAGTTCGACGTCACGCCCCGCACGATCCGCTTCTATGAAGACCAGGGGATCGTCAGCCCGGCGCGCGAGGGCCGCAACCGCATCTTCGGGCCGCGCGACCGCACGCGCCTGAAACTGGCCCTGCGCGGCAAGCGGCTGGGCTTGCAGCTGTCCGAGATCCTGACGCTGATCGACATGTACGACGGTCCGGGCGACACCGAAGTGCAGCTGCGCCAATACCTGACCGTGCTGGAACAACACCGCGCCACGCTCGAACAGCAGCGCCGCGACATCGAAGACACCTTGCAGGAAATCGCGATGCAGGAACGCCAGTGCCGCGACCTGCTCGCGCAGCATCCCTGAGGGTGGCACCATGGGCATGCTGCAAACGCTGGCGCTCTTCATCCTGACGGCCCTGGCCGAAATCGTCGGCTGCTACCTGCCTTACCTGTGGCTGCGTCGCGGCCATTCCATCTGGCTGCTGGCGCCCGCCGCGCTCAGCCTGGCGCTGTTCGCCTGGCTGCTGACCCTGCACCCCACGTCGTCCGGCCGCGTCTATGCGGCCTATGGCGGCGTCTACATCGGCATGGCGCTGCTGTGGCTGTGGGCGGTGGACGGCGTGCGGCCCAGCGCCAGCGACTACGTCGGCGTGGGCCTGTGCCTGGCCGGCATGCTGGTCATCATGTTCGGGCCGCGCGGCGGCTGACGCATCGTCCCCTCGCGGCCTCGACCCGGCTTCAGGAAAAAAGCGCGCGATCCGCAAGGAACGCGCGCTTTTTTTCTTGGTAGCGCCTGTTCAAGCGCCCCCGATCATTCAGCCTTGATGTTGCCTTCCTTGATCAGGCGGGCATTGTTGGCGAATTCGGCCTGCACCTGCTTGGCGAAGGCCTCGCCCGACGCGGTGCCCGGCTGCAGGTACGACTTGGCCAGCAGGTCCTTGAATTCCGGGCTGGCCACGGCCTTGGCCAGGGCGGCCTGCAAGGGGCCGGACACGGCCGGCGGCAGGTTGGCCGGCGCAAAGATGCCGAAGTTCGAGTAGTACTGGGCCTGCGGCAGCTTCAGTTCGGCCATCGTGGGCACGTCGGGCCAGGCGGCCAGGCGTTCGGGCGCCATCACCGCCAGCGGCTTGAGCGCGCCGCTGGCCACGTGCGGCAACACCACGTCGGTGTTCACCACCAGCAGTTCCACCACGCCGCCCAGGCCGTCGGTCAGCGCCTGGCTGTTGCCGCGGTAGGGCACGTGCAGCATCTTGGTGCCGGTCTGCGCCGTCAGCGCCGCCATGCCGATGTGGGCCACGGTGCCCTGGCCCGGCGTGCCGTAGCGCACGCCGTCCGGGTGCGACTTGGCGTAGTCGATCAGGCCGGCGAAGTCCTTCACCGGCAACGCCTTGGTGGCCACGATGGCGACAGGCGCCACGGCCACGCTGGCCACCGGCGTCAGGTCCTTCATCGGGTCGTAGTTGGTCTTGGCCAAGTGCGGAAAGATGGTCAGCGGGCTGGTCGAGGCCAGCAGCAGCGTGGTGCCGTCAGGCTGGGCCCGCGCCACGAAATCGGTGCCCACGGATGCGCCCGCGCCCGGCTTGTTTTCCACGATGACCGTGGCGTTGGCTTCCTTGCGCAGCACGTCGCCCAGGCGGCGCCCGATCGCGTCGGCGCTGCCGCCAGCGGTGTAGGGCACGACCAGCGTGATGGGCTTGGCCGGCCAGGTCTGGGCCATTGCCCCGCCCGCCATGATTGCCAGGGCCGCCCCCGCGGCCGTGAACAGCATCTTCTTTTTCATACCTTCCTTGTGATGTTGCGTAGCACTGCGTCAGGTAAAGCGTGTTGCAAAAAAAAGCGTCAGGGCGCCTCGGCGTCCGGGGTGATGTCGGAATCAGGCCGCGAGATAGCGCTGCGCCAGGCGGATCCAATAGGCCGCGCCGGCCGGAATCAGGGCGTCGTTGAAGTCGTAGCTGGCGTTGTGCAGCATGCATGGCCCCAGGCCGTGGCCCGCCATGCGGTGCTCGCCGTCGCCATTGCCCAGGAACACGTAGCAGCCGGGCTTGGCCTGCAGCAGGAAGGCGAAGTCTTCGGACGCCATCACCGGCTCGATGACGCGCGCGCCGTCGGCGCCGGCCACGTCGCGCATGACCTCCATGCAGAAATCCGTTTCGGCTGGGGTGTTCACCAGGGCCGGATAGCGGCGTTCGAAATACACGTCGGCCTCGCAGCCATGGGCCGCGGCGATGCTGCCGGCAATCTCGTGCATGCGGCGTTCGATCAGGTCGACCACGTCGGTGCTGTACGCACGCACCGAACCGCCCAGCCAGGCGCTGCCGGGAATCACGTTGATCACACTGCCGCCGGCCTGCACCTGGGTGATGGACAGCACGGCGGCGTCCAGCGGCCGCTTGCTGCGGGTCAGGATGGTCTGGAACGCCTGGCCGATGGCAAACAGCGCCGGCACCGGGTCGGCGCAATCGTGTGGCGCGGCGGCATGGCCGCCCTTGCCGCGCACGGTGATCTTGAAGCCGTTGGCCGCCGCCATCATCGGGCCGGCGCAAACGCCGAACGTGCCGGCCGCCAGGCCCGGCCAGTTGTGCATGCCGAACACGGCTTCGCAGGGAAAGCGGTCGAACAGGCCGTCCTGGATCATCGCTCGCCCGCCCGCGCCGCCTTCTTCGGCGGGCTGGAAGCAGAAATACACCGTGCCGTCGAAACCGCCGGCCTGCTGCAGGTGGCGGGCCGCGGCCAACAGCATGGCGGTGTGGCCGTCGTGGCCGCAGCCGTGCATCTTGCCGTCGTGGCGCGAGCGGTGGTCGAACTGGTTCTCTTCCTGCATCGGCAGGGCGTCCATGTCGGCGCGCAGCATGATGGCGCAGTCCGAGGTGCCGCGCTTGATCACCCCGACCACGCCCGTCTTGGCGATGCCGGTGTGCGTCTCGATGCCCCAGCCGCGCAGGGCGTCGGCCACCACCTTGGCGGTGCGGTGCTCTTCGTAACAGAGCTCGGGATGGGCATGCAGGTCACGCCGCAGCGCCACAATATCGTCCAGATCGGATAGTTCGAGCACCGCTTACTCCGTCACAAAATTTCAGGTTTCAAGGATCGGCTGGAATAGTACCCAGCGCGCTTCCCCCGGGACGCAAACATTTGCCTAGGGAAAACCCGACTCAAATTTACGTTTACGTAAACGTAATATTTGCGGTGCATCATTGCGTAGCCCCCGCCGATCGGCGCATCATGGGATCACGCGACGAACCGTGGCGCGGTAGCTGGCGCCCATAAAAATGTAAGTACCCACTATCACGGAGACAGCGATGAACCTTCCCGGCCTGAATTTCGACCTGGGCGAAGATCTCGACATGCTGCGCGACGCCGTGCGCACCTTCGCGCAGGCCGAGATCGCGCCGCGCGCCGCCGAAGTCGACCGCAGCGACCAGTTCCCCATGGATCTCTGGCGCAAATTCGGCGACCTGGGCGTGCTGGGCATGACGGTCGGCGAAGAGTACGGCGGCGCCAACATGGGCTATCTGGCCCACATGGTCGCGATGGAAGAAATCTCTCGCGCCAGCGCCTCCATCGGCCTGTCCTATGGCGCGCACTCCAATCTGTGCGTCAACCAGATCAACCGCAACGGCACCGCGGCGCAGAAGTCCAAGTACCTGCCCAAGCTGATCTCGGGCGAACACGTGGGCGCCCTGGCCATGAGCGAACCCGGCGCCGGTTCGGACGTCGTCAGCATGAAGCTGCGCGCCGACAAGAAGGGCGACCGCTACGTGCTGAACGGCACCAAGATGTGGATCACCAACGGCCCCGACGCCGACACTCTCGTGGTCTACGCCAAGACCGACCCCGAAGCACACCAGCGCGGCATCACCGCCTTCCTGGTGGAAAAGGGCTTCAAGGGCTTTTCGGTGGCGCAGAAACTGGACAAGCTGGGCATGCGCGGCAGCCACACCGGCGAACTGGTGTTCCAGGACTGCGAAATTCCCGAAGAAAACGTGCTGGGCCAGGTCAACGGCGGCGTGAAGGTGCTGATGAGCGGCCTGGACTACGAACGCGCCGTGCTGTCCGGCGGCCCGGTCGGCATCATGCAGGCCGTGATGGACGTGGTGGTGCCGTACATCCATGAACGCAAGCAGTTCGGCCAGGCCATCGGCGAATTCCAGCTGATCCAGGGCAAGGTCGCCGACCTGTACACCACCCTGCAGGCCAGCCGCGCGTTCTGCTACCAGGTGGGCAAGAACCTGGACCGCCTGGGCGCCGAACACGTGCGCCAGGTGCGCAAGGACTGCGCCGCGCTGATCCTGTACACGGCTGAAAAAGCCACCTGGATGGCGGGCGAGGGCGTGCAGATCCTGGGCGGCAACGGCTACATCAACGACTACCCGGTGGGCCGCCTGTGGCGCGACGCCAAGCTGTACGAGATCGGCGCCGGCACCAGCGAAATCCGCCGCATGCTGATCGGCCGCGAACTGTTCAACGAAACCGCCTGAACCGCGCCGCGCCATGATCCGCACGTCCGACGTCCAGCACATCGAGCAGGCGCCCGCCAAGGGCCCCTCGCCGCTGGACGTCGCGCGGCTGATCCTGGCCGGGTTCGACCGCCACTACGCGCTGTTTCGCTACAGCGCGCAGCGCGCCAAGGCCTTGTTCGAATCGGGCGACTGGCACGGCATCCAGCACCTGTCGCGCGAACGCATCGAGTACTACGACATGCGGGTGCGCGAATGCGCCACCCAGCTCGAAGGCGTGCTGCGCGGCCGGCCTGAAGGCGCGGTGGGTGCCAACGGCGCGACCAGCCCGGCGCTGACCGAGACGCAGACCGCCTACTGGCAGCAGATCAAGCAGGAATTCGTGGGCCTCTTGGCCGAGCACCGCCAGCCCGAATGCGCCGAGACCTTTTTCAATTCGGTGTCGTGCCGGCTGCTGCACCGCGACTACTTCCACAACGACTTCCTGTTCGTGCGGCCGGCAGTGGCCACCGAGTACCTGGACAGCCGCATGCCGTCGTACCGGGTCTACTACCCGGCCAGCGAAGGGCTGCAGAAAAGCCTGATCCGCATGGTGGCCGACTTTGGCCTGGCGCTGCCCTTCGAAGACCTGACGCGCGATGCCCGCCTGCTGGCCCGCACCGCGGTGCACAAGCTGCGCACGCTGCTGCCCCGGCACGTCGGCCGCCGCATCGCCAGCGATTGCCAGGTGCATGCGCTGGGCTCGCTGTTCTTTCGCAACAAGGGCGCCTACATCGTCGGCCGCCTGGTCAACCAGACCACCGTCTACCCCTTTGCCGTGGCGCTGACGCGCAACCCGGCCGGGCAGGTGCGGCTGGATGCGCTGCTGCTGGGGTCGGATGACCTGAGCACGCTGTTCAGCTTCACCCGCGCGTATTTCCTGGTGGACATGGAAACGCCCGCCGCGGTGGTCAATTTCCTGTCCAGCCTGCTGCCGCGCAAGCCCAAGGCCGAGCTCTACACCATGATCGGCCTGCAAAAGCAGGGCAAGACGCTGTTCTACCGCGACTTCCTGCATCACCTGGCGCATTCGCGCGATGCCTTCGACGTGGCCCCCGGCATCAAGGGCATGGTGATGTGCGTGTTCACGCTGCCCTCGTACCCGTACGTGTTCAAGCTGATCAAGGACCGCATCGACAAAGACGGCATGGACCACGCCACCGTGCGGCGCAAATACCAGATGGTGAAACTGCACGACCGCGTCGGCCGCATGGCCGACACCTGGGAATACTCGCAGGTGGCGCTGCCGCGCAGCCGCTTCGCGCCGGCCTTGCTGGACGAATTGCGGCGTCTGGTGCCCAGCCTGATCGAAGAAACCGGGGACACGGTCGTCATCCGCCACGTCTACATCGAACGGCGCATGACGCCGCTGAACCTTTACCTGACGCAGGCGCCTGACGCGCTGCTCGAACCCGCCGTGCGGGAATATGGCGACGCCATCCGCCAGTTGGCCGCGGCCAATATCTTCCCCGGCGACATGCTCTACAAGAACTTCGGCGTGACGCGCCTGGGCCGGGTCGTGTTCTACGACTACGACGAAATCCAGCGCATGACCGAAATGAATTTCCGGCGGATTCCGCCCGCCCCGAACGAAGAAGCGGAAATGGCGTCCGAGCCCTGGTATGCCGTCGGCCCGAACGACGTGTTTCCCGAGGAATTCGGCCGCTTCCTGCTGGGCGACGCGCGGGTGCGCGGCGCCTTCCTGCGCCATCACGCCGACTTGCTGGAACCGGCCTGGTGGCAGGCCTGCCGCGCCCAGGTGGCGCAGGGCCGGATTGAAGAATTTTTCCCTTACGATACGGACAGGCGCCTGCGTCCGGCACCAGCCGGCGCGGCCCCGTAAGCAGACGCTGTCCCGACCCTCACAGGAGCTAGTCATGTCAGATCCCGTTGTTATCGTTTCCATCGCCCGCACGCCCATGGGCGGCATGCTGGGCAGCCTGTCCGGCCTGGCCGCGCACGAGCTGGGCTCGGTCGCCATCAAGGCCGCCGTCGAACGCGCGGGCATCAAGCCCGAGCAGGTCGAAGAAGTCATCATGGGCAACGTGCTGCAGGCCGGCCAGGGCCAGGCGCCTGCTCGCCAGGCCGCACTGGGCGCGGGCCTGCCGCTGGGCGTGGCGTGCACCACCATCCACAAGGTGTGCGGTTCGGGCCTGAAGGCCGCCATGTTCGGCCACGACCTTTTGGCGGCCGGTTCGGCCAACGTCATCGTCGCCGGCGGCCAGGAAAGCATGAGCAATGCCCCCTACCTGCTGCTCAAGGCACGCCAGGGCTACCGCTTCGGCCACAACACCGTGTATGACCACATGGCGCTGGACGGCCTGGAAGACGCCTACGACAAGGGCAAGGCCATGGGCGTGTTCGCCGAAGACTGCGCCGCCAAGTACTCGTTCACCCGCGAGCAGCAGGACGCCTTCTCGCTGGAATCGCTGCGCCGCGCCCGCGCCGCCACCGAAGACGGCACCTTCAAGTGGGAAATCGCTCCCGTCACCGTGGCCGGCCGCAAGGGCGACACCGTGATCGACACCGACGAGGCCCCCACCAAGGCCATGCCGGAAAAGATCCCCACCCTCAAGCCCGCCTTCAAGAAGGACGGCACCATCACCGCCGCGAACTCGTCGTCGATCTCCGACGGCGCCGCCGCCATGGTGCTGATGCGCGCGTCTACCGCCGAGAAGCTCGGCGTCAAGCCGCTGGCCCGCATCGTGGCCCACAGCCAGCATTCGCAAGAGCCGGGCTGGTTCACCACCGCCCCCGTCGGCGCGCTGAAGAACCTGTTCGCCAAGACCGGCTGGAAGGCCGAGGACGTGGATCTGTACGAGATCAACGAAGCCTTCGCCGTGGTCACCATGGCCGCCATGGCCGACTTCAAGCTGCCGCACGAAAAGGTCAACGTCCACGGCGGCGCCACCGCCCTGGGCCACCCGATCGGCGCGTCCGGCGCCCGCCTGATGGCAACCCTGGTCGGTGCGCTGCGCAAGACCGGCGGCAAGCGCGGCGTTGCCACGCTGTGCATCGGCGGCGGCGAAGCCGTGGCCATGGCCATCGAAATGGTCTAAGCACGGCCCCACGACGCTGATATGCCCGCTGTACCCGAATTTTCGGCAGGACGGGGCCTTCAGCGTCGTGGACTGCCCGCCTGGCGGGCATGCATTCCGCTGCGCCTTTCCGGCATGGCGCTGTCCGCGGCGGGTCGGCCGCGGGCCGTGCAGGAAGGGCGCACAGGAATGCATACCGAAGACCGATAAGTCATTGACAAGAAACGCCCGGCCCACCGGGCAGCGAGACAAACCGCTCTCACCCCGAGAGCGCCTTCAAATTCCAATCAAGCAGGACGGGTGGAACCCCATGCCCATCATCGAATCCCGCATCAATCCGCGGTCGCAGGACTACACCGACAACGCCCGCGCCATGCAGGCGCAGCTGGATGACCTGGCGCAGCAGCTGACGCAGACCGCTTTGGGCGGCAGCGAAGCCTCGCGCGCCAAGCACGTGGCGCGCGGCAAACTGCTGCCACGCGACCGCGTGGAACAATTGATCGACCCGGGTTCACCCTTTCTGGAACTGTCGCCCATGGCGGCGCACGGCATGTACGACGGCGACGCCCCCGGCGCGGGCGTCATCACCGGCATCGGCCGCATCGCCGGCACCGAATGCGTCATCGTCTGCAACGACGCCACGGTCAAGGGCGGCACCTACTACCCGATGACCGTCAAGAAGCACCTGCGCGCCCAGGAAATCGCCGCGCAGAACCACCTGCCGTGCGTCTACCTGGTCGACTCGGGCGGCGCCAACCTGCCGCAGCAGGACGAAGTCTTTCCCGACCGCGACCACTTCGGCCGCATCTTCTACAACCAGGCCCAGATGTCCGCGCAAGGCATTGCGCAGATCGCCGTGGTGATGGGGTCGTGCACGGCCGGCGGCGCCTACGTGCCCGCCATGAGCGACGAGTCCATCATCGTCAAGAACCAGGGCACCATCTTCCTGGGCGGCCCGCCGCTGGTGAAGGCCGCCACCGGCGAAGAAGTCAGCGCCGAAGACCTGGGCGGCGGCGACGTGCACACGCGCCTGTCCGGCGTGGTCGACCACCTGGCCGCCAACGACATGCATGCGCTGCAACTGGCGCGCGGCGCCGTGGCCCGCCTGAATCGCAAGAAGCCCGCGCCGCTGGCCACCGTGCCGGTGCGCGAACCGCGCTTCGACCCGCAGGAACTGAACGGCATCATTCCCGCCGACACGCGCAAGCCCTACGATGTGCGCGAGGTCATCGCCCGCATCGTCGACGGCTCGGAGTTCGACGAATTCAAGGCCCGCTTCGGCCCCACGCTGGTCACCGGCTTTGCCCACATCCACGGCATGCCGGTAGGCATCGTGGCCAACAACGGCATCCTGTTCTCGGAATCGGCACAAAAGGGCGCGCATTTCATCGAGCTGTGCGCGCAGCGCAAGATTCCGCTGGTGTTCCTGCAGAACATCACCGGCTTCATGGTCGGGCGCAAATACGAAAACGAAGGCATCGCCCGCCACGGCGCCAAGATGGTGACGGCAGTGGCCACCGCCGCCGTGCCCAAGTTCACCGTGCTCATCGGCGGCTCGTTCGGCGCCGGCAACTACGGCATGTGCGGCCGCGCCTATTCGCCGCGCATGCTGTTCATGTGGCCCAACGCCCGCATCTCGGTCATGGGCGGCGAACAGGCCGCCAGCGTGCTGGCCACCGTCAAGCGCGACGGCATCGAGGCGCGCGGCGGCAAGTGGTCGGCCGACGAAGAGGCCGCCTTCAAGGCGCCCATCCGCGAGCAGTACGAACACGAAGGCCACCCGTACTACGCCACCGCCCGGCTGTGGGACGACGGCATCATCGCCCCGGCCGACACGCGCCGCGTGCTGGGCCTGGCCCTGTCGGCCGCGCTGAACGCGCCCATCGAAGACACGCGCTTCGGCGTCTTCCGGATGTAGGGCGGCGCCCCCGCCCCACGACGCGTTCACGACGAATTCCAGCCAGGATCACATTCATGTTCGACACTTTGCTGATTGCCAACCGCGGTGAGATCGCCTGCCGCGTCGCCGCCACCGCCCGCCGCCTGGGCATCCGCACGGTTGCCGTGTACTCGGACGCGGACGCCAACGCCCGCCACGTGGCCGCCTGCGACATCGCCGTGCACATTGGCGGCCCGGAACCGCGCGCCAGCTACCTGCGCGCCGACGCCATCCTGCAGGCCGCGCGCGACACCGGCGCCGGCGCCATCCACCCCGGCTACGGTTTCCTGTCGGAAAACGAAGCCTTCGCCGAAGCCGCCGAAAAAGCCGGCATCGCCTTTGTCGGCCCGCCGGCATCGGCCATCGCCGCCATGGGCAGCAAGTCTGCCGCCAAGACCTTGATGGACAAGGCCGGCGTGCCGCTGGTGCCCGGCTACCACGGCGACAACCAGGACCCGCAGTTCCTGAAAGAGCAGGCCGACGGCATCGGCTACCCCGTGCTCATCAAGGCCAGCGCGGGTGGCGGCGGCAAGGGCATGCGCGTGGTCGAATCGTCGGCCGCGTTCCTGGACGCGCTGGCATCCTGCCAACGCGAAGCCGCATCCAGCTTCGGCGACGACCGCGTACTGATCGAACGCTACCTGCAAAAGCCGCGCCACATCGAAATCCAGGTATTCGCCGATACCCATGGCAACTGCGTCTACCTTTTCGAGCGCGACTGCTCGGTGCAGCGCCGCCACCAGAAGGTCATCGAAGAAGCCCCCGCGCCCGGCATGACCGAAGAGCGCCGCCGCGCCATGGGCGAAGCCGCCGTTGCCGCGGCCCGCGCCGTGGGCTACGTGGGCGCCGGCACGGTGGAATTCATCGCCGAGCCCGATGGCCGCTTCTACTTCATGGAAATGAACACCCGCCTGCAGGTCGAGCACCCGGTGACCGAAATGATCACCGGCCACGACCTGGTCGAATGGCAGCTGCGCGTGGCCGCCGGCCAGCCGTTGCCGGCGCGCCAGGAAGACCTGCGCATCCAGGGCCACGCCATCGAGGCCCGCATCTACGCCGAAAACCCCGACAAGGGCTTCCTGCCGTCGATCGGCACGCTGGCCTACCTGGGGCTGCCGGCCCACACGGCGTTTGCCAACGGCGATATCCGCGTCGATGGCGGGGTGCGCACCGGCGACACCATCACGCCGTTCTACGACCCCATGATCGCCAAGCTGATCGTGCGCGGCGCCGACCGCGACCAGGCCCGCGCCCGCATGCTGCAGGCGTTGGCGCAGACCCAGGCGGTAGGCGTGCAGACCAACGTCGCCTTCCTGTCGCGCCTGATGCGCGACAGCGCCTTCGCCGCGGCCGACCTGGACACCGGCCTGATCGAACGCCAGCGCGCCACGCTGCTGCCCGAGCCCACGCCTGCCGCCCCGTCGGCGCTGGCCTTGGCCACGGCCGCGGTGCTGGTACGCCAAGGCCTGGCGCAGCCGCATGCCCCGGCCACGGCCCCGCGCCCCGCCGACCCCTGGGACGCCCGCGACGGCTGGCGCCTGGGCAACCGCTACCAGCGCACGCTGCAATGGATCGACAACGGCGAGACCCGCCACGTCGTGGTCACGCGCCAGGGCGGCGACTGGACCCTGGACAGCGGCGCCGGTGCGCAGCCGTTCACCTGGCGCGTGCAGGCCGACAACGCCGCCGGCACGCCCGGTTTCGTCCATGACCTGCGCGTCACCCTGGGCGGCCTGGAAAGCGCCGGCACGGTAGTGCTTCATGCCGACAAGGCCCACGTGTTCGGTACCGGGGACGCCGGCGGCGCCCATGTGCTGGACCTGTATGACCCGCTGGCGCACGCCCAGGACACCCAGGGCGAGCATGGCGGCAGCCTGACCGCCCCCATGCCGGGCAAGATCATCTCCATCGCCGTCAAGGCCGGCGACAGCGTCACCAAGGGCCAACCGCTGCTGGTAATGGAGGCCATGAAAATGGAGCACACCATCTCGGCGCCCGCCGACGGCAAGGTCGAAGAACTGTTCTATGCCGTGGGCGACCAGGTCACTGAAGGCGCCGAGCTGGTGGCCATCGGCCAATAGCCGCCACGCGGTTGCCGACCGTATCGGCAACCGCGCTTGTCACGCAGGGGGAGGCCCCGATGACTGGTTCACCCGATTTCGACGTGGTCCGCTACCCGCCCTCGGCACGGCTGGCCGGCGTGGTGACGCAGATGGTGGGTTACCGGGAACGCCATCGCGGCAAGGGCTTCCAGTGGCAGGAAAGCGCGCCCCTGGCGGTGCCGCTGATCATCAGCTTCGGCACGCCGTTTCACATCGCCCTGGGCGACCCCTTGGCATCGGCGCGCTGGGCCAGCTTCGCGTCCGGCCTCTACGCCGGCCCCGTCTACATTTCGTCGGACGGGGCGGCCGAATGCCTGCAGGTCGACTTCACCTTGCCGGGCGCCTATCGCTTCTTTGGCGGCAAGGTCGCGGACCTGGCCAACCACATGATCGACCTGGGCGACGTGCTGGGCGCCGCCGGGCTGCAACTGCGTGAACGCGTGGGCAACACACCCGGTTGGCCACAGCGGTTCGAACAGGTCGAAGACTTCATCGCCTTGCGCATTGGGCACGGGCTCTCGGACCCTGTCGCGCATGCGTATCGGCAATTGCTGCGGCACAGGGGGTGCTTGTCCATCGGGGCCCTGGCCAGCGAAATCGGCTGGAGCCGCAAACACCTGCTGTTGCAGTTCCGGGCCCAGATGGGACTGGGGCCCAAGGCCCTGGCGCGCATGCTGCGATTTCACCAGGCCTGCCTCGTGGCCCGCGCGGGCACCGACCCGGGCTGGGCCCAGATCGCCGCCGCGGCCGGCTACGCGGACCAGGCCCACATGACCCGCGAGTTCACCGAAATGAGCGGCGATGCGCCGCAAGCCTGGGCCAGGCGGCTGAGCCTGGCGCCGGGGCCGCCCAGCCGGGAATCCGAACCGCACGACCCCAGGTAACAAATCTTCAAGACCCATGGCCCCGTGGCGCGCACCATCAGCACTCCCTCTCTTTCTGGAGTTCCTGCCATGACCACGCCCCAATCCGCCCCCCGTCTTTTCCCCACCCTGCGCTGTCGCGACGCGAACGCAATGGTCCGCTGGCTGATCGACATACTGGGCTTTGCCGAAGTCTCGGTCTATCGCGATGGCACCACCATCCAGCACGCCGAACTTGCCTATGGCTCGTCCATCCTGATGCTGGGCCAGGACCGCGACGACGCCTACGGCAAGCTGGTCGGTTCGCCGCAGGGCCGGCGCACCGATGCGTTGTACCTGGCCGTGGACGATCCGGATGCGCTGCACGCAACGGTGAAGGCCGCCGGGGCCCCCATCGAGACCGAGCTCTACGACACGCCGTACGGCAGCCGCGAGTTCGCCTGCCGCGACCCGGAAGGCAACCTGTGGAGCTTCGGCACCTACTGGCCCAAAGTCTAGGATCGGCCGGGCAGGGGACGGTTGCAGCCGTCTGCCCGGCCCTCTTAGTTTCCCGTCAGCGTGTTCTGCCTAGAATGCGCTTTCCGGCGCCGCCCGCGCGCCTGCCGCGCGTGCTTTGCCAATGCCTGCCCCAGACTCCCCCAGTCCGCTGTACCGTCCCGCATTCCTGCATTTCCTGTCCGCGCGCATCGGCGCGTCGCTGGCCTTCCAGATCGTCTCGGTGGCGGTGGGCTGGCAGATCTACGCCCTGTCCGGCAGCGCCCTCGACCTGGGCCTGATCGGCCTGGCGCAGTTCCTGCCCATGGCGGCCTTGACCCTGGTGGTCGGCCACGTGGCCGACCGCTACGACCGCCGCAAGATCGTCGCCATCTGCATGGCCATCGAAACCCTGGCCACCCTGCTGCTGGCCATTGCCGCCCTGCATGGCTTTGGCGGCAAGCCGCTGATCTACGCCACGCTCATCATCATGAGCTCGGCCCGCGCCTTCGAATCGCCCACCCTGTCCACCCTGATCCCCGCCGTGGTGCCACGCGAATGGCTGCCGCGCGCCACCGCGCTGTCCTCGTCCGCCGGCCAGATCGCGCAGATCGCCGGCCCGGCGCTGGGCGGCATCGGCTACGGCCTGGGCGCCGGCTGGATCTACTGTGTCGCCGCGGCGCTGTACCTGTGCGGCTTCGCTTCTATCGCCAGCATGTCGATCGACCGCGCGCCCCCGCGCAAGGAACCCACCACCTGGCGCACCCTGTTCGCCGGCATCACCTTCATCTTCCAGCGGCGCCTGCTGCTGGGCACGCTGTCGCTGGACCTGTTCGCCGTGCTGCTGGGCGGCGCCACGGCCTTGCTGCCGATCTTTGCCAAAGACATCCTGGATGCCGGCCCCTGGGCGCTGGGCGCGCTGCGCGGCGCCCCCGCCTGCGGCGCCATGCTGATGTCGCTGACGCTGGCCCGCCTGAGCCTGGGCGAACACGTGGGCCGCCTGCTGTTCGGCGCGCTGATGCTGTTCGGACTGGCCACCACCGTGTTCGGCCTGTCCACGTCCATTCCGCTGTCGATCGGCGCGCTGGTCGTGCTGGGCGCGGCCGACGCCATCAGCGTGGTGGTGCGCTCGTCCCTGGTGCAGCTGAACACCCCCGACCACATGCTGGGCCGCGTCAGCGCCGTGAACACGCTGTTCATCGGCGCGTCGAACCAGCTGGGGGAATTTGAATCCGGCGTCATGGCCGCGCTGTTCGGCGCAGTACCGGCGGTGGTGATCGGCGGCGTCGGCACCATGGCGGTGGCGGGGCTGTGGATGCGGCTGTTTCCTGAACTGAGAAAACTCAAGAGCCTGCATGGGGATTCGGCGCCGGTCTAGCGCGGCCCATCCGTTGCGACTTTCCGAATGCTGGCTACGCCAGCCGGAAATGGCCGCCCTGTGCCGCCCGACAGATCGCCTGGCTCGTCTGCGCGGCATCCAGGCCCGCCACCGGCAACACGTGCTTTTCCAGCTCGCCCAACTGCGCAAACTGCTGATGCAGGGCCGTAATGGGCCCGGGGTCGGACAACTCATCACCCCCGCGGTCGCGGCAACGCCGGATCGCCTCGTCCAGCGTAGGACGCAGCACGACGTAATGCACCGCGCACCGCAAACGACGAAACGCATCAAGAAACCACGGCCCGACGATGCCATCGACCAACACGAAGTAGCCACCCTGTGCGTAGCGCGCCGCAGCTCCCGCCAGCACGTCGATCACGACCGCGTTCTGGTCATGCGCATCCACCTGCCACGGAGGAATCGCGCCGGCCTTGATGACACGCCAGAAATCATCCGCATGCAGATGCACCTTGGGGCACCCCGGCAACTGCGCAATGCGGCGTGCAGCCGTTGTCTTGCCCGAGCCGGGCGGGCCTGTAAGGACAAGGATCTCTTCGGGGTTGAACATGGTGCGCTCCGGCGTGGATCGTTCGGCCCATTGCCCCCGCTAACCCGCTGCCGGAGCGAAGGCACTGCATCGAACGCATTATTCTATGCCCGAGCATCCGATCCCTGGATTGCGCGGCGGGCTGCGGGCGGCCCGTTACGGCGCCTCGCCATTGCTTCATCATCACCTGGAGGTTCTTGCCATGACCGCTTCTTCCCAAGCCCCGTTGATCCTGATCACAGGTGGCAGCCGCGGCGTGGGCGCCGCTACCGCGCGCCTGGCCGCCGAGCAGGGCTACGACGTCGCCATCAGCTTTGTCTCGAACGAGTCTGCCGCGTATGACGTCGCCGCACACGTCGAAGCCCATGGCCGCCGCGCGCTGGCCGTGCGCGCCGACAGCGCCGACCCCGGCCAGGTCACCGAGCTGTTCGCCGCCATCGACCGCGAATTCGGCCGCATCGACGTGCTGGTCAACAACGCCGGCATCATCGCGCAGCAATCGCGGCTGGAAGACCTGGGTTACGAGCGCATGCAACGCATCTTCGCCGTCAACGCCATCGGCCCCATCCTGTGCGCCCAGCAGGCCATCAAGCGCATGTCCCAGCGCCACGGCGGCCGCGGCGGCGCCATCGTCAACGTGTCATCGGGCGCGGCGCGGCTGGGCAGCCCCAACGAATACGTCGACTACGCCGCGTCCAAGGGCGCGCTGGAAACCTTCACCATCGGCCTGGCCAAGGAAGTGGCGCGCGAAGGCATCCGCGTGAACTGCGTGCGCCCCGGCCACATCTACACCGAGATGCACGCCAGCGGCGGCGAGCCGGGCAGGGTGGACCGAGTGAAGGATTCGATCCCGATGGGGCGCGGCGGTCAGCCCGAGGAAGTGGCGCGCGCGATCCTGTGGCTGGCGGGCGCGGAAGCATCGTTTGTGACGGGGACGTTTTTGGATGCGACGGGGGGGAAGTGAGGGGCAAGTCGGTTCGAATCAGCCCAATCCTACCCCTTTCAGCTCATTTCAGCTCAAATTATGAGCTGAAATGAGCTAAGTTGAGCTAAATTGGGCTGACTCCAATCCCAGGCCCTTGCCATGACCGACCGCGAAGACATCCTCAAGCTTCTCCGTGACCAGCGGCAGGCGGCCTCGCCAGGGCTCGGTTCGCGCGAGATCGCCGACAAGATCAACGTCAGTTGGTCCACCGCCAAGCGGCAACTGAATGCTCTGATCAAGGCGGGCTTGGTGTTTCGCGACGGCCAGACCCGCGCGACACGCTATCGGATCGTGGACGCGCCTTCGACCTCGGCAACCGGCGCTGAGGCCTCACCCGCCAGTCCCGCATCCGCGGTCGACACAGTCCGTTGGTCAAACAATGGCCAAGCGTTGTTGGCTCGGCTCCAGCAACCCCTGGCCGCCCGTGCACCCGCCGGATACCAACGCGCATTCGTCGAAGACTATGTTCCGAACCAGAGCGCGCTGTTATCCCCGGCCGTGGCCCAGGCGCTGGCCGATGAAGGCAGGATGCGTGGTCGGCAACCAGCCGGCACCTACGCGCGCAAGGTACTTGAGCCGTTGCTGCTCGACCTTTCCTGGTCATCGTCACGCCTGGAAGGCAACCGCTATTCACTGCTGGCCACGCAAGAACTCTTCAAACGAGGAACCGCTGGCGACGACCCCGATGCGGTGATGCTGCTCAACCACAAGGCGGCAATCGAATTCATGGTCGATGCCGCGCCCCAATACGGCCTGACGCCGGCCGTGATCGGCAATCTGCACGCACTGCTGATGCAGGATCTGCTGGCCGATGCCGAAGGCCTGGGCCGCATCCGCCAGACCGTCGTCAACATCGGCGATACCACCTACGTGCCTTTGCAGGCGCCGATGCTGCTGCAGGAAATGTTCGACCTCATTGTCGAAAAGGCGCAACTGATCAAGAACCCGGTAGAGGCGGCGTTCTTTCTCTGGGTGAACCTCGCCTATCTGCAACCGTTCGAGGATGGCAATAAGCGCACGAGTCGTCTGTCGGCCAACATTCCGCTGATGCTCTACAACTGCGCGCCACTGTCCTTTCTGGACGTAGAGGCGCAAGACTATGCCTACGCCATGGTGGGCGTCTACGAAGACTGCGACGTGTCGCTCGCCGCCGATCTTTTCACCTGGGCGTATCGGCGCTCGATCCGCAAGTACGCCATACAGCTGGACGCCGTGGGCGTGCCCGATCCCGTACGGCTACGCTTTCGGGAACAACTGAACGAAGCGATCAGCCGCGTAATCCGTGAACGCGACACGATTGACGCAGCCATCGCAGCGCTGGCCTTGTCCGAAGACGATGCACAAGCCTTCCGCCCGCTGCTGGCGCAAGAGCTGCGCGTGCTGGGTCTGCACAACTGCGCCCGCTACAGGCTGCCGATGGAGCAAGTGCAGCGATGGATCGACGCGGGTCGACCCGCGTAGCGAAACCGATGTCTATTGAATGGCCCCCGCCACCCCATCCCACAACAGCTTCACTGCCGTCACCACCAGCAAGCCATAGCAAGCTCGCACCATCTGCGCCTGATTCAGCCGATGGTGCAGCCGCCACCCCGCCCACACCCCAAAAAACGCCGCCGGCAGGCAGATCGCCACCAGCCCCCAGAACCCCGCCGTCAGTTCCCGCACCGCCAGCCAAGGCCCCGCCTTGAGCAAGTTGCCGATGGTGAAGAACATGCTGGTCGTGCCGCCGTACATTTCCTTGGACAGGCCCAATGGCAGCAGATACATGGCCAGCGGCGGCCCGCCCGAATGCGCCACCATCGTCGTGATGCCGGACGCGCTGCCGGCCAGCAGCGCCTTGTTCTTCGAGCGTGGGCGTTGGCCCGCCACCGCGCCGCCGCGCCACCACAGCCAGGCGAAGAGCAGGGTGGTGACGGCCATCAATATCTCGACCACGTGCCGGTTCACGTGGCGCAGCACGACATAGCCGGCCACCACCCCCACCAGCAGCCCTGGCACCAGGTACGCCAGATCCGGCCGCGACCACGTGCGCGGACGCCAGTACCTGAACGCGTAGAAATCGGTCGCCACGAAGATCGGCGCCAGCAGGCTGCCTGCCTTGATCGGGTCCATCACCAACGCCAGCAAGGGAATGCCGATGATGGCGAAGCCACCGCCGAACGCCCCCTTCATGAAGCCGATAACACCGACCGCGGCGACGGATACCGCGATGACCTGAAAACTGAAATCCATGATTGAGAACCGCTGACACTGAAGATCGGATACGCACCGCCCGGTGCGTTGTGCGACGCCATCCTAGGCCCGATAATCGGCACATCCAAATAATCGTCATGGATACGCTTTCCGTGCCTCTGTCCCGCTACAAAGAAGTGGTGGATCGCCTGGCGTCCGACATCCGCGCCGGCCGCCTGCGGCCTGGCACACGCCTGCCGACGCACCGCGACCTGGCTGCCCGCGAAGGGCTGGCGCTGGCCACCGCCACGCGCGTCTACGCCGAACTGCAGGTGATGGGACTGGTCAGCGGCGAGTCCGGCCGCGGCACCTTCGTCAAGGAAGCACTGCCACGCGGCCACGGCATCGACCTGCGCGCCTGGAATGACGACACCACCGAACTCACCTTCAATTCCCCGACCCTGCCGGGCCAGTCCAACCTGTACCGCACCGCGCTGCGCCGACTGGCCGCCAAGGGCGATGCCGATGCGCTGCTGCGCTATCGGCCCCACGGCGGCAGCGATGCCGAACGGGCGGTCGCCGCAGCCCATATGGCGGCCCGAGGCGTACCGGCATCCGCGGACTCAACCTTGCTGGTCAGCGGCGCGCAGCATGGCTTGACCATCGCCGCCATGGCCTTGTTCGAACCGGGCGATGTGGTGGCCG
The DNA here is from genome assembly GCF_000633435.1 of Achromobacter sp. DH1f. Classification (NCBI taxonomy): domain Bacteria; kingdom Pseudomonadati; phylum Pseudomonadota; class Betaproteobacteria; order Burkholderiales; family Alcaligenaceae; genus Achromobacter; species Achromobacter sp. DH1f. The sequence goes on from NZ_AYMF01000029.1 coordinate 348,344, forward strand.
TCGACGCGTTGACGTACCCCGGCTTCAAGCTGGCGGCGGAATTCTCGCGATTGGAACTGGCGCCCGTGCCGGCAACGCCAGACGGCATGGATCTGGATGCCCTGGCGGACCTGTGCCGTCGTCGGCGCGTGCGGGCGGTCTACACCATGCCCACCCTGCACAATCCGCTGGGCTGGGTCGCCAGCGACGCGTGGCGCGAAACCTTGGCGGCCATCATTCGCCGGCACGCGCTGATCCTGATCGAAGACGGCGCCTATGCCTTTCTGGCGGAACACGCGCCGCCGCCCCTCGCGGCAAGAGTGCCAGAAGCCACCGTCTACGTATCCAGCCTGTCCAAGAGCGTGGCCACGGGCCTGCGCGTGGGCGCCATCAGCGCGCCGCCCGCCTGGGTGCCCAAGTTGGAACGCGCCATCCGCGCCACCACCTGGAACACGCCTGCCACCATGACGGTCATCGTCTGCGGCTGGATCGAAGACGGCACGGTCGCGCGGTTGGAAGCCGAGAAGCGACGCGACGCAGCGCAGCGCCAACGCATCGCCGCCGAGATCCTGGGTGGACTCGGCCCCGTCAGCCACCCCACGTCCTACTTCGTCTGGCTGCCGCTGGCGCAAGAAGTGCGTGCCGACGCCATCGCGATGGCCTTGATGCGAGAGCGGATCTCGGTCTCTACCGCGCATCCCTTCGCCGTCACGCACGTGCCGCACGCCATCCGCCTGGCGTTGGGGTCGGTGGGGCTGGATGACCTGCGACGGTCATTGACGGCTGTGGCACGCGTCATCGCGGACCAGACCGACCGGTAGCTCGATACGCGGTTGGCAATCAAATGGGCTGATGAGATTTCAGCCAGTCTTTCAACGCATTGTTGATGCGCGTCTGCCAGCCTTGCCCCGTTGCTTTGAACGCGGCAAGGACTTCCTCATCAAGACGAATGGTAGTGGCCGCTTTGCGGACAGCCGCGGTACTGCCTATCGGCCGACCGCGCCGCCGCACGATCTCCTCAGGCGTGTGCACACGCGCATACTGACCATTGACGGCTTGCTTGGCACTACGCAACAACGCGGCTTCCAACTCAGATATCTCATCGCGTTTCTTGGGCATCAAAGCACTCCTTGAGTTTGGCGAGTACGGAGGCAGAAATGCTATCGGCGTTGGCTTTGGCGTATACGACCAGAAGCACCACCTCACCGCTCGCTAGTCGCAAGTAGTAGATCACACGGACACCACCGCGCTTTCCCATGCCAGCGCGCGACCATCGAACTTTTCTGCACCCCCCGGAGCCTGGCACGACATCACCGGCCTCTGGGTTAACCGCGATCCAATCCACAAAGGCTTCCCGTTCGGTATCGCTCCAAACCTTGGCCGCCCACGTGCTGAATTCATCGGTTTCGATCACGGTCAGCATAATTTATTGTACTAACAATTTATTGATAGGGTTAAGACGCTCCCGCACCGTTGCGGCATGCGAGCCATTTACAGATCGATCGCTCGCCGCCGAGCTCAGCGAGCGATCCAGAACGTCTTCAGCCGATCATTGTGCAAGCCATCTCCCCACAATTTGCCCTGACACTGCTGATATCAGACCAAGCAACACAACAAGCCACTGTCAGGTCATTTCCAAGCGTTGATCGCAGACCAGACCGACCGGTAGCACCCGGGTAAAACCCGTAGGCGGCCTGCTGTGCCACCGCCCCGTTTCCCCCTTATGATCAATAACGCGCCGGCCCTGCCACCCGCGGCCGGCCGCCAGAACGTCATCCCCGTTCCCAGGACCTTCCTATCGGATACCCGCCATGTCCTCACGCGTTGAATCCGGCCATACCCTCGTGCCGGCAAAAACCGCCTTGCTGGTCATGCACTACCAGACCGACATCACCACGCTGTTCCCGTCGGTTGCCCCCACCTTGCTCGCCAACACGCGCCAGCTCTGCGATGCTGCGCGGCGCGCCGGCATACCCGTCTATTTCGCCAAGATCCACTTCAGCCCCGACTACCCCGAGGTCAGCCCGCTGAACAAGAACGGGCAGGGCATCAAACAGATGGGTCTGTTCACCGACGACGAAATCTCCCACGAACTGGGTCGGCAGATCAGCGAACCCGTCATCATTGCCCACCGCGCCAGCGTGTTCTTCGGCACCGACCTGGAACTGCGCCTGTCCGCCCAGGGCGTGGATACCCTCATCATGGTCGGCATCGCGTCCACCGGCGTCATGCTGTCGTCCATCGCCTACGCCAGCGACGCGGACTTCCAGCTCTACACCGTCAAGGACTGTTGCTACGATCCGGACCCGGTCGTGCACGAACATCTGTTTGCCACGGCCTTTGCCTCGCGCACGCACGTGCTGTCGCTGGATCACGCCTTGTCGTTGCTGGCCTGACCACGCAGCGGCGCAGGCCGATATCAACGGCCGGCACCGGCCCGGCGATCCGTAAGCCATGCCCAGCTATTGCAGTCCGACACAATTGGCAAACTGCTGTCCGACGCGTAACCGGGCGGCCCACTAACATGGCGCCGCAGATTGCGCCAAGCCGCTGGCGGCCCTGACGATCCAGGCCGTCTCCCGGGAGGGGCACCCTCTTGCAACCCAATGCAAGGGCAGGCAAGCACAAGGCGCTTTTCACGAGTCCGACAAGAAGATATCCAACATGTACACCCGTCTGAACGCCCGCTTTTCCGCCCGCCTGCGCACCGCCGTGGCCGGCCTGTGCGCCGCCACGCTGGCCGCCGCATTCGCCCCTGCCGCTCACGCCGCCGAACCGGCCGCCCCCAAGCTGGACGTCGCCCAGGCCGCCGCCGTGACGCCGCCCGACGGCCCCACCGTCCTGTACTTCATCTACCAGATCGACGGCAAAGGCGCCGATTCCTATGAGGTCGCCAACGGCAGCGTCGCCACCTACTGGTTCGGCCACGCCTTCGACCTGGACGGCACCCGTTACTTCACCGGCTTTGCCTGGGACACCCGTGAAAAATACGGCAAGCCCGGCGAAGACGACGTCGGCCCCGACACCCAGGTCAACCTGGCCGAGGCCACCTTCACCCTGACCGGCTCGTCGCCCGAACGCCCCTGGAAGTTCCGCGGCATGGAGCACACGATCGGCCAATTCGGCGCCTACGAGCGCCCCGAAAACGTCGACACCCGCCGCAAGCCCCTTGAATACCGCACGCCCGCCGGCAAACTGGTGCTGGCCGTGCCCACCGAAGGCTTCGAGAACGGCGTCAGCTTCGAAGGCTACGCCCTGTTCGTCTTCAACATCGGCCCGCGCGACGAGATCAAGGAAAACGTCTGGACCTACGTCGGCAGCATTCTCACCGGCGACGACAACGCTGCGGCCTGCGACGGCGGCGACGTCATGCCCTGCGCCACCCGCAGCGGCAAACTGGGCTTTGCTGCACAGGCCGGCGGCGACATGCCCCGCCTGACCGTCACGCCCAGCGGCACCATGATCACCGGGCCGGGCAAGACGCGTCAGCTGGGCGCGGCCGATACGGTCACGTACGTCTACGACGCGGCCACGAAGAAGTACGCCGAGAAGTAAGCATCCACAGACGGGCCCTGCAAGCAGGCAGCCGGCCATGCCCGGCCGCCATGCGAATCAAAGCGCGAGCGAACGATGCAGAAAATCGAAGGCGCGACATTCCAGATGGCCCACGACAAGGGCCAATCCCACTTTCAAGACCTGCATCTGCACGACTGCACGTTCGACAACTGCAGCCTGTCGATGGTGAAGATTCCCGCACGCATGTCGCGGGTGCAGCACGTGCACCTGTCCGGCTGCCGCGCCGTCAATTCGATGATCATGCCCTGCGTGTTCGAAGACGTGGTGGTGCAGGACCTGACCACCAACCCCATCCTGCTCGTATGGGCCTCGTTCTTTCGGCGCGTGAAACTGGTCGGCAAGATCGGCAAGATCAACCTCAACTTGACGCCCGAAGCCTTCTGCACAGACGCCCCGCGCCTGGCGCAGTTCGACGCCGCCCGCGCCGCGTTCTACGCCGACACCGACTGGGCCCTGGACATCAGCGACGCCAAGCTGCTGGGCCTGCGCTGCGAAGGCGTGCCCCTGCACCTGATCAAGCGCGATCCGCAGACCCAGGTCATTCTGGACAAGCGCGGCCGCTATCCCGGCCACCAGGCCTTGGACAAACGCTTTGCCCAGGCCTTTCCCGTCGCCGACAGCGTACTCAGGGGATTCGACGAATCCGACCGCCCCGCCATGCTGATGGCCGCGTCGCTGGCCGCGCCCAAGAAGCGGCGCGACGAAGAGCTGGGCGCGATTGCCGAGCTGCGAACGTTGGGGTTTCTGGAAGACGCCTGACGCTAGCGCAGCGCCGCAACTTCAACCGAGCGGGCGCCGCACGCCTGCACCAGTTCGGGATCATGGCTGGCGAACAGCACCACGCGGTCCTTGGCCCAGGTCTTGAACACATCGGCCAGCACATTGCGTGCCGCCGTATCCAACCCGTTGCTCGCGCCATCGGCAATCACCACCGCCGGATGCCCCAGGTTGGCCGCCGTCAGGTAGACCTTGCGGCGCGTGCCCGTCGACATCTGCTCGAAGCGCTTGTCCAGGTGTGGCTCCAGGCCCAGGCGGCGGGCCAGGTCGAGCGTGGCGTCGTCCAGCGGCACGCCTTTTTCGGCGGCCACCTGCTCAAGCAAGCCGCGGCCCGTCTGCATCGGCGCCGTCAGGCAGTTGTCGGGCACATAGGCCAGCCGGGCACGGGCTGCTTGCGGCGCATGGGTCAACGAATGGCCGTCGATCCAGACGTCGCCGGCATCCGGGGCGATCACGCCCGCGATGATGCCCAGCAGGCTGGACTTGCCCGTGCTGTCTTCTTCGCACAGCGCCACGCAGCCCGGCGGGAACGTGTGCGTCAGGCCCTGGAAGACAAGATAGTCGCCGTAGCGCTTGGTGAGGTTTTCGATGCGTAGCATGCGGGGAGTTTACGCAGGAATACTGTGCGCGGCCAGATCGACGGGGCTTCAGGCTGGGGTAGTCGCGTCGGAATCGCGAGGCGCCCCTGTACGCCCAAACATGCCAGCATCCCCTCACACCGCTTGCCCGTAAAGGGCCGGAAAGAGGGTAGGTTGCGCGAAGAGTGGGAACGCGAACTGCACGGGAGCATGGGACGAGCTTGACGCCACCAGACCCGACTTCACAAGCTCGGACAGCAAGTTTCTGCCTGTGCGTTCGCCCAAGCCTGTCATCTGGACAAATTCACCGCGCGACGCTGGACCCGCTGCGAACAAATGATAGAGCGGCAAAATCGCTTCCTGGCGGAATCGCTTTTTGCTGCCATGCACTTCGGCCAGGATCAAGGCCGCGATTCTGCCCTTCATCGCGTCCAGATCAAGCATCTCGGACATGTACTGCACCTGGTCGTCACATATGTCCAGGAAGTAATTGATCCAGTCCACCAAGCCGCGCTCGGTAAGATTGCCGCGCCCATCCAACGCACCTTGACGCGGTGCATCCGCGCAAGCGAGGCTGCTGTAGTAGCGTGGGGCGTCACGCGCCAAACCGCGGTTGACGGACCAAAGTCCCTCCGTGATCGGCAGCATGGCGGCATGGGTCTGCAAGCGCGTCGCCCGCCCATTGCCATCGACGAACGGGTGCATCCAGGCCATGCGCTGATGTGCGCAAGCCAGCAGCGGAAGGAATTGATGCGGTGAGTCGTGCAAGCGGCCATCTAGATTTTGCCGGTTTACTTTATAGCTTTATATTCATATAAATTATTGAATACAAACGATTTTTATCTTAAATCGACAATCTTATTGCAATGGAAATTGCCGGTTATTTTTCCGGTATATCGTCCGATTTTTCACAGGTCCGATTCGCCATCCTTTTTCGTGCCCGCCGGCTGGATGAGCGCTACGGTTCCTCATCCAGCCGAGGCCGTTCTTTTTAGAACCGCCCCCGCAGCGTCAACAGCACACTACGCGGCGCACCGTAGTTGTTCCGGTTCTCGGCGTACCCCGGATACTCGTAGTACACCTTGTCGAACAGGTTGTTGACGTTCACCGCTGCCGTCCAGTGCGACGTCAGGTCGACCGCCACCCGTGTATTCCACACGCTGTACGACGCCCGGCGTACCTTCGACACGCTGTTGGTCAACGCGCTCTGCCAGTTGACGCCAGCGCCCAGGCTCACGCGGCTCCAGTCGCCAGGCAGACGGTATTCGCTCCAGACGCGCAGCAGGTGGCGCGGCGTTTCCTCGCTGAACGTCTGGCCTTCGCGGTCGGGGTCGCTCAGGAACTTATTGCTGTTGAAGGTATAGCCGGCTGCCAGTTGCAAGCCCGCCATCACCTCGCCGCTCACTTCGGCCTCGAAGCCCTGGCTACGTACCTTGCCCGCCGCGCGCGAGCAATAGCCGCCGTTGCAGACCGGACCCGCTTCGTAATTCTGCACCGCGCGGTTCTTCTGATCGATGCGGTAGACGGCGAATGACGTGTTGAGCCTGCCATCCATCAACTCACCTTTGATACCGGCCTCGTAGTTGGCGCCGACGATCGGCTTGAGGATGCTGCCGTCCAGCGTGGTGGCCGTCTGCGGCTCGAAGATGTCGGCATAGCTGGTGTAGACCGACCAGTTCGGCGTCAACGCGTACACCAGCCCCAGGAAAGGCGTGAACTCGGCGCTGGCCTTGCTGGTGCTGACATCGCTCCAGGTGGCCGCCTGCGTCGTGTAGCGGCTTTCGAACCAGCTGAAGCGGCCGCCCGACACCAGCGTCAGGTCATCCGTCAGGCTGCTGCGCAACTGCGCGTAAATGCCTTTCTGCACATGCGGCTCGTAGCGTGACGTGCGCTGAGAATCCGGAAAGCTGTCGGGCTTGGGCACGCGTGAATTCGGGTGAAACACATCCAGCGGCAGATAGTTGGACGCGTACTCGATGCGGTCGGTGGATTTCAGCCGCGACAGGCTCACGCCCACCACCAGGTCCTGCTGCATGCCGAACGTGGTGAAGCGGCCATTCACGTTGGCATCAAAGCCTACGTGCCGGGCCGACTTGTCGTAGTTCCAGGCATTGCGCATCGGCCCCATCAACGTCACCGGGTCCACCGCGCCCGTCGCGTCCAGCGCTGTGGTGAGGCTTTCCTCCTTCACGTAGGTCGCGGCGATCTTCAGGCGCCAGTTGTCGTTGAAGCGATGCGTCAGATCCGCAAACCACTGCGTCTCGTCGCGGTCCCACTTGTTCCAGTCCGCCCCCAGGTAGGTCGACCGCTTCAGGCCCAATGAACTGCCGTCGCTGTAGCGCGGCAGGCCGCCGAAGAAAGGCGTGGATCGCAACCGCGACACCAGCACGCCTGCGCCCACCGTCGTGCGTGGCGACAGGTCGTAGTCCAGCGCGGCATATAGATTGGTATCGCGTTCCTTGACGACGTCGATGAACGACCCCTTCGTGTCGTAGTCCAGCACCGCGCGGCCCCGCAGGCTGCCGTCGGCGTTCAGCGCCCCGCCCGCATCCAGCATCCCGCCGTAGTGATCCCACGAGCCGGCGCGCGCTTCCATCAGCACCTGCGTCTCGGCCGTGGGGCGCTTGCGCACCAGGTTGACCGAACCACCCGGCTGGCCCGCGCCTTCGAACAGGCCCTGCGCGCCGCGGAACACTTCGACGCGATCCAGATAGGCCGTACTGCCGGTAAAGCTGTTGCCCACCGCATAGAAGCTGCGCGACAGCGGCACGCCGTCGTACTGGATATTGCTGATCTTGAAACCGCGAGAATAGAAATTGCGCCCGCCGTCCGCCACTTCGCTGATCGTCACGCCGGTCGTGTTCTCCAGCACCTCGCTGATGGTCGCCAGATTCTGGTCGTCGATGCGCTTGCGCGTCACCACCGTCACCGACTGCGGAATATCCTTGAGGGCCTGCTCGGTCTTGCCGATGGTCGCCGCACTGGCGGCGTATGACTGCGACCCCTCGGTCTGCGCGTGGTACGTTCCGGTCACCAACACCGGCGCCAGCGTGCTCGTGCCCGTGCGCGGCTCGGCCTCGATACGGATACCACCGTCCACCTGGACCGCGCGATAACCGGTGCCTGCCAGCAGCGCACGCAAACCGTCCGCCGTGTCGAACGCGCCGTTCAGCCCGGCGCTGCGCGCCCCCGCCAACTGCGCCGAAGAATAGGCCAACGAGATACCCGCCTGCCGCGCAAACGCCGACAACGCATCATTCAAAGGGCCCGGCGCAATCGCGTAGACGCGCGCGGCGGCCGGCTGCGCTGCCGCGGCAGGTGCGGCCTGGGCGCGGGCAGGGGCGGCCGTCGTCAACGCACCCAACGCCACCATCAACGGCAGCAGCGCAACGTAGGGAAGGGAGGGGCAGGCGCGCAAGCAAGCCCGGTCGCCGGGCGGCGTGGCCGCGGCCCGGAGGCTGTGGGTCTTCACAAGAGATACTCCATTGAGGGTCGGTCGATGCGGGGCAGTGCGCACTGCTGCACCCGGTATGACGAACGACTTCGCCCATCCCCTCAAATTCTTTGTAACCGGCACGCGGACTCAACCGCGCGCCCGCACCCGCGTCACCCGCCCGCCCCACCACAGGCGCCCGGCCTGCGGCTCCACCGGCAGAATCTGGCGCAGCAGCGCCAGCACATTGCGCGTGTCGTCCAGCTGGAACACGCCAGACACCTTCAACCGCGCCACCGCCGGATCGCATTCGATCGGCCCGTGATAGCGCGCCAGTTCGCGCAGAAACGCGTCCAGCGGCATGTCGTGCACCGACAGCGCGCCCTCGATCCACGCACCGCCATCCATCATGCGAGCGGCCTCGGGCGCAATCGGCTCGGCGCCCGTCGGCGTCAGGCGTGCGGACTCGCCCGGGCGCAACGTCAGCGCCGCCGTGCTGATGTGCGCGTCGCGCGGCAACAGCGCCACCGCGCCGTCATCCACCGCGACCTCGCTGTAGTCGTCCCGCTGACGTACCCGGTAGCGCGTACCCAGCGCCTGTGCCCGGCCATCGCGCGTTTCCACGAACAACGGACGCGACAGCGGTTCGTGCCCGGAGATCAGATAGACCTCGCCGGCCAGCAACCGTATGCGGCGCTCCGTACCGCCATAGTCGATATCCACCGCCGTATCGCTGTTGAGCACCAGCGTGCCACCATCGGGCAGGCGGACCTCGCGCCGCTCGCCCCGCGCCGTGGACACGTCCGCCAGCATCTGTTGCACCGCAGGCGCCTCGCCCAGCCGCCACGCCATCCAGCCGCCCGCCGCCAACGCGCCCAACGATGCCAGCACCTTGCGACGCGAGCGCCGCACCTGCGCCGCGCCGGTCTGCCGCAGAATGCGCGTGGCGGCCTGCGGCGGCATACCGTCCGCGGGGCGCTGCAAGCGCGCCCCCAACGCCTGCAGGCGTTCCCACACCACGGCGTGCGCGGGCATGGCGTGCAGCCATGCGTCAAACGCCTGCCAGGCGCCCGCGTCGGCCGTGTTGTATTGCAGCTTGATGCGCCATTGAATAGCCGCGTCCAGCACCGCCGGGTCTGCCGCGCCATCGCTTCCTGCGCTGGCGTGGGCCTGGCCTGCGTCTCGCACGCCCGTCCTTTCAAGACTCATAGACCAGCCGATAGCAATGCCCCAGCGCCTGCGCCAGGTAGCGCTCGACCGTCGCCACCGACCTGCCCACCTGTCGCGCAATCTGCGGGCAGGTATAGCCGTCCATCTGGGCCAGCAGAAACACGTCGCGCACCTCGGGCTTGAGGCGGCCCAGCATCTGCGCCACCTGCTCCAGCGATTCCAGGATCAGCAGCCGCGATTCCTCGGATGGCCAGTGCTGCTGCGGATAGGTCTGCAACACCGCCAGATAGCTGCGTTCGATCTCGAGCCGGCGCCAGTGGTCTACCAGCAACCGGTTGGCGATGGTGCGCAGATAGGCGCGCGGTTCACGCAGGGCGGTGTCGGGGGTCGGTCTGGATAAGGCTTTCGCGTCGGACGGATTGGCCGACAGCAAGCGCACAAAGGTGTCCTGCGCCAAATCCGCCGCGCGGTGCGCATCACCCAGTTTCAGGCGCAGCCAGCCGTGCAGCCAGGCGTGATGGTCACGGTAAAGCGTCGCGATACCGGCGTCGGGGCGGGCGCTGGGCTTGACTGGCATGGGGGCAGGGAATGTGAATGGGAATTGTTCACATTATAGGGGGATTGATGGGCTACAGGCGAAGGGCGGCCTTGCCCTTGCTCGTTGCTGTCCGAGGAACTGCCGCCCCGGCGTCCCATCCCTGCATCAGAACGGCTTCACCACCACCAGCAGAATGATCAACACCGGCGCCGTCAGCACCACCGGCAACAGCCGTCCGCGTCCCACCTCGCCCGCATCCCCCGCCGCTTCCGCCAAACGCCGCAGCCGCCCCGCCTGCATGCCATGCACTGCTGCCAAGACCAGCACCAGCGCCAGCTTCACCGACAGCCACGCGCTGCCAAACCACCCCGCGCTGGTCGCCAGATACACCCCGCTGGCCAGCGCGCCCACCATCGCCGGCGTCGTCAGCATGCGCTCCCACGTGCGCAGCAAACGCAGCCGCGCCAGTTCCTGCGGCAACGCCGGCCCCGGCAGCTTGTCGGCCGCCGCCAGCACGAACGCCTGCACCACCATCCCCGACACCCAGAACAGCACCAGCACCAGGTGCAGCGACTTGATCAGCAGATACGCCATCGCCTACCCCCGCACCGTGCGGCCCAGCGACCGCGCAATCACGAATCCACCAAACGGCACCACCGTCGCCACCAGCGTCCACACCAAGCGCTTGCGCGGCCAGCCCTGCGCCGCCGCCACATTGCAGGCCAGCGCGAGGTAGACCATGAACGCCACCCCATGCACCGGCCCCACCCACGACACCACATTGGGCACACCGGCCAGGTGCTTGAGCGGCACCGCGATGCCCAGCAGCACCAGCAGCGTCACGCCTTCCAGCATGGCGGCCCACTTGAACAGGGCAGGGGTTGAGGGGTCAGCGTCTTTCAGGGGCATGGCGGTTGTGGCTTGAGATGGGATCAGCCGCATTGTCGGGGGTGGCGGCATTGACGGCCATTGTCCAAAATGCCAATCTTCGAAAGAAATCGGCCAAGTGGGTTTTATCGTTGGATGCGTCGGCCTCTGTCGTCCAAAGTGGGTCTGGCGTCCTTATCCGGCGGCTATTGCCGCCCCAAGGGGGCCTGGCGCCCAGATTCGCCTGTCCCTGCCATCCCAAGCGGGTCTGGCCCTCTGCTCTGCCGGCCCCTGCCGTCCCAACTGGCCCTCCAGCGCAACCCCTCGGAACTTGATGCATGCCCAAGCCAGCCCCCCACCGCGTCGCCGTCCTCGCCTTTGACGGCCTGGTCGCGGGCGACCTCGCCATGCCTTGCGAGATCTTCCAGCTAGCCGAAACGCTGGACGGACGTTTGCCGTACCAGGTCGACGTCTGCGCCAGCCGGCCACGGGTCAAGACGCATGCCTACGACTTGCACGTTCGCGTGCGTCTGGACGTGGCGCGCACGGCGGACACCGTCGTCATTCCCGGATTGGCAGACCCCAGGCAAGACATACCGAAAGACATCGTGGACGTCGTGCGGCACGCCCATGCCGCGGGCGCGCGGATTGCCTCCATCTGCACCGGCGCGTTTGTCCTGGCCGCCAGCGGCATCCTGGACGGCCTGAAGGCCACCACACACTGGAAGGCCGCCGACCTGCTGGCACAGCGCTATCCGAAGATTCAGGTGAACCCCAACGTGCTGTTCGTCGACAACGGCAAGGTGCTTACGTCCGCGGGCGCGGCGGCCGGCATGGATCTGTGCCTGCACATGATCAAGCGCGATCACGGCGCGACCGTCGCGGCCAATAGTGCGCGGTTGGCGGTAGTGCCGTTGGAACGCGCGGGCGGGCAGGCGCAGTTCATCGTCAGGCCGACGCCCGCATCGCATACGGATCTGACGCAGTTGCTGCATTGGATAGAGGGCCGGCTGGACGAGAACCTGACCGTGCGCACGCTGGCCGACCAGGCTGCGGTCAGCGTCAGGACTTTGAATCGGCGGTTTCAGGAATTGCTGGGGGTGAGTCCGCTGCAGTGGGTGATTCAGGCCAGAGTGAATCGTGCGCGGGGGATGCTGGAGACGACCGACCTGCCGGTGGAGCGGGTCGCGATGGAGGTGGGGTTTGGGTCAGCGGTGTCGCTGCGGGAGCATTTCTTGGGGATCGTGGGGACGAGCCCGATGATGTATCGACGGGCGTTTCGAAGGGTGGGGTGAGGGGTTGGGTGAGGGCTGGGTGGCGGCCGGGATGACGACTCGAGGATGACGACTGGGGCTTGATGCGTGTTGCCTTGTCAGGCCCAAGCCGTCATCGCAGGCCTATTGCATCGACCTGGGCGCGTCGTGGGTAGGGCAGCTGAAACTTGCATCATCCGCGCAGGCTCGCGCCGATTCCAGCAGGGCATCGGTCAACGTGCCCACATGAGCACACAAGCCTTCTACACCTCCCATCAAGGCGGCGACGGCCCATGCATCCAGCGGCTGTGCACCGGTCGCGTCAGGCTCAGAGGCGCTGTTGCCGATAAGACGCGCAATGGTCTCGATCGCGAAGCGGGCGCGTTCGATGTTGTAGAGCGGGGCAAGGGGAACCAGGCCGTGTTCAGGATCGGTGTCGATTAGCCACGGGTTTTGGGTGAGGGGGTGGGATTGCATGAAAGGCTCCAAAGACTGATGAAGCCCGCTCCCCACTTCCAAATGGGGTGGGCGGGCACGAGGCAAGGTTGGAAGACCGGCGTCTTTGGAAACCGGCGTGCGCGAACGCACCCTCGCCAAGGCCCGCCCATAGGGACGTGCAAAGGCGCTCGGACATGAAAAAGCCGCCAGAGCGGCGGCAGTCCGCCAAAGACATTGCCGGCTTCCAAACCGGGCTACCGGTGGTGCGGTAGTGGAGGGAGTATACGGCGACAGACTCGGTCGTGGACACTAGACCAGATCGTCTGCAGAACTAATCAGCCCACATGGGGCAGCATTCGCCCTCTGCTACCGCCCAGCCGGGCGCCAATCCTTCTGTAAAACGCTGATAGTTCCCCGCTTGGACCAGCATTCTGTCGCATGGAAAATGACAATCAATTCGCTATTCTTTTTATAACAGCAAGAATCTGCTTTTCTATTTTTTTATGATCATCAGTAGTCTCCGAGAGATGGCTCACCTCCTTCTCCAGCCAACGATACTGTGCAAAATACTTAGTCGGATCTGCGAGCATTTCGTCGGCCAGTTCCTTAGCCATATACCCCGTAGCACCAAGTGGAAGCACAGTAGCTCCCGTTTCCCGAGCAATCTCAAACTCTCTACGCACCCCTGTAGCATTAACAATATCGCCAGACTCCAATTTGTTTCCAAAGAGAAAAAGAGCGATGCCAGAGAGCCCGATCATGCGTCTTCGATATTCTTCCCATAAAGCGGGCAGATCCTTATTATCCGTCGCAACTTGTGGAAAGGGCCGAATAACGAGTTGATCTTCAGAGTATTTTTCCGGCTTCCCATAAATGGCATCTAAGGCACCGTTAATCACCGCACTCCCGATGCCCCATCCAAATCCATTAACAACCCGATAACCCGCCTTAATTAGCCCCGCAGAAAGAGAATGGACAAAATCTAAAGCACTTTGCTTACCCCAATCCCCATACTCTTCAGCACTACCAGATATAAATATTGTCTTCTTAAGAAATCGAGTTTCAATTTCACTCAAGATAAGAGGTATGTCATCGTACTCATCAACCAACACCGCCTGAATGCCGAATCTTAGCAAATCGCGTACATGATGTTCTTGTCGACATTTTCGGTATATTGCAGAACTCGCATCTTCATCCCCTTGAACCTCGGCCGACTCTTTTCGCAAGAAACAATAATGTGTTCTTCGATGTTGCTCTGGAACATGAAGACGGCTCAACACGTAATCAAGGTTAGGATCAGAGAAGCTAAATCCGATGAAAAGAAAAGTCTTTGATATCAGATCCCCACTCAAAGCCGTAACAAAAGACTCATGGGTTTTATAATATTGCTCATACTGTGATTTATATAGAATGGCGGCCCCTGGCGACTCCACGTCCCCATGCATTTTATATACAACAGCATCCCGCTTCGGACGAGTGGTGATAAGGTCATCGACTTTGCGTTTGACATCCGCGACTCGATAGCTCGACTTAAGGCTATCCTCAATCAAGGTGTCATAGTTGGTTGTCCAATAAGTCTTAATCGGGAGGCGCGCGAGAATCCTGTGAGAGTCGGATGGCTCCGCCTGCTCGGAAAATTCCTCGAGAATTTTTCTTGCCAGTCCAGTGGGGCTATTTTTTTTATTGACGTGATATTGTGCGACTGAGATTAAGTCGCTTTCTTTTTCAGTCGACAGACCTAACTCTTCAGCGATCTCACTCAGCAACTCTTTCCAATTTACAAATCCGCAAGTACGCGAAAGTCCGGCGCCGGCAAACACCGCAGCAACGCCTTCCTCCAAATCTTTCACGTATGCTTTTATGAAAGAGTCAACCTCTTTTGACAATTGGAAAGTCATTTCTTAGAAATTCCGTGCGCCAGATTGGCGTCGAATGAGGGGACTGAAACCCAACTCGTAAAACACCCAATCAAAATAATGAAAGGGATCCCGATCTATATCCATAAAGCTCGGAAATCTGATTCTGAAATTGAGTCTGACCACCGTAGCTTGGATGTCTCACACACACAATAGGTACCGTACTAATTATTCTATGTGCGGCAACCGCAGCATCATTTCCAATGGCAACGATACGGGATGGCCTCAGAAGCTCGATTAGCATACTTAATATCTCTTCTCCGGCCCGACGTTCGCGTGCATTATGTTGCCGGTTGGTAAATGGGTCACCAGACTCGTGCGGGTGCAGCGGAAAGACGTTCCACAAGAAAATTCGGGCATCAATATGCTCCAGCATATTCCAAATGACAGCAGCAGTGCGTTCTGCGACTGCATTGCCTATTGTAGGCCGTCCTGCCGCCAATTCTAGATTCCAACGCTTTGCATGGTTTGACATGTGGACATCGTCGGTCAAAGCCAAGCCTGTTCGACGTCCGCCGCGGTATCCCAGATCTCGGCCGATCCATATCGCATCAACTGGCTCCTCCAAGGCACAGCGCAACATTTCAGAGAGGTTTATGGTCCGTCGCCGCGGAGCATCGAAGCAGTCATGAACCGCGCAACGATCCGAATATGGATTAAAGCAGTCCTCAAACCGCAATGATGCAACTGCTTTAACAAAAGGATGAATCTTCATTTTTTATTCAAGTGGTAAGTAAGCAATAGTACGCGCCTCTCTATCTCCCACTATCCATCCACCCTGATTAGCTTTGAGTTGGCGAAATACAGCATAACCATCCAGAATTGCTTTCTCCCACAACTTAAGAGGGCACTTTTCCACTTCATATCCACTCACGAATTCACTAATAGTTTTCAAAATTCCCAAAGATACTTTCTTTTGATCCTCAAAAAAGTTCAACTCTTTCGCCCGGGAGAAAATCCAAGCAGTCAACCCTTCCTCGACGACAATAGCTCGCCCACTGTCCTGCTCTTCGTCATATAGCGGACTGCTTTTCCGTTTGTGCTTAATCAATGCACGAGTAACGGGCGACCAGTGCAAGATAGCTGCATAGGCAAAATGAAATACATCATGAAACCGGTAACCATCTCTATCCGCAATATTATCCGTCAATGGATCACCGATAAATACACCATTCCACTGAAGATAACTTTTACCACTTCCCCGTTGATTAATCCTAATATTGAATCTTCTGGGAATCTGTTCTTCAACACCAAAGCAACTATCGAAATCAATATCTTTTAAATCCGTGGGTTGCGGATCTAAGAATGCCCCACGGGCCTTACGTAAATTCGAGCGAGCGACATCGGAGAATACTAATTTGGCGGCATGGATAGCATCCAGATAAGCTCTGGCAAATGCCACTACTCCGTCCCTTGTAGGTTCACTTCCTAAAAGTGCAGCAGCGGCTTTTCCGAGGTGTACCAATGTTACGTCAATTGAGCTCGGTGCCGCTATCGGCATGGCAATATATGCCAATACACCCGTAGAAATATCACTTGCAGCGCCGACATTTTTGAAATTTCCGTGATTGGCTGCTTCCGAAAATATATCCTCAAGTGGAACTCGTATGCGCCGGCAGACTGCAGCCAGATACCAAAGCGTATCACCAAATTCTTCTTCTGCCGCCCGTCTGAAGCCTGGATACGCAGACTCTTCGCGTACGTGCTTCTTCGCAGTGGCCATTATCCCGCCAACTTCTCCATAGAGCCCTTGAAGAACGGGACTAATATCTGCTCCGAGCACATCTGTAGCCGCAATCTCCGAAGAATATTCCGAAAACAAAAGGGAGCCATCTTTCTGCATAGACTATCTCCGGAGACTAAGCCATTCATGCGGTGCACCTTGATATCCACTCACTCCAAGGCTACCAATCCACAACTCGAAGTCCGCAATCAATTGAGGATCATCGAAAATTGTCAAACCAATTCCATTTTTGCAAAGAGAACGTCCCTGAGAATCCCTGAGATTTGCAGGAAATTTCGGCCCCTCTCCACCAAAGTACACAAATTGGTTACTTACGAGAATACGATTTGGACCTGTATCGCGAGCTACGTGTTCAGGATGGTTTGTACCGAGCTCACTGGAATGAAAAGAATCACGTTGTTGCCAAGCCTCTTTTGGCGTAGCCCTAAAGTAAATATTGTCCCCGCAACTCTGCTTTCGGGAACCGGTGCGATAAGGCTTTTTTAATTCAAACCGTGAATCGGTTGAATATTCATCAATTGTCAGCGTCTCGGTAACTCGCATTGCAAAGACTAAACAGCCACCACGCCTAACGCGACTACTAGCGCTACCGCTCCCTACAATCCAATCGCCAAGATTAGCGCCCCGGCGGATACTTGGCTTGCAGGTCGCGAGTGTGCAGTAGCCATAGAAGGGGTTGGGCGCGAAGCCACTGTCATATCTCACCACGTAGGAATGGATGCGTGCCATTAGCATGGGTGCCTTTTTAACGGGACCGAAGCACACTCCTCGCCATCAGGCTTTTCCCATGTGTCTTTCCCATTGATTGCATCGATGATTGCATCACCGTTCCAGCCGACTAGAGCATCAGCATATTCCTTTAAAGCCTGCGGAAGCTCACATTCCTTCTCGCCGTGCTCCCAAACGCCAACAATACGTTTGCCTTGCTTCGCCGCATATTCAATCTCCCAGTTCACCCACTCGCTATTTTTTGTTTGCGGAGATACATAGCAAATAAACACACCAGCCCAAGCTATTGCCGGGGCCAAGATCTGCGTCTTGATGTAGTGCTCGTCTGTAGCCTTGTTGAACTTTCCTTTATGGATAGAGGAGTCTCGAATCTCTAATCCTTTTGGATCCAACAAATCTTTCAGCTTTTGTAGCCCATGGTCATCCTCATGCACATGGCTAATAAACACGTTCCTTTTCTTTGCCACAGACGCCTCCATTAGTATTTATTTGTATAGCATCGTAACCTATCTAGGGGAATTTGCAGATGTACCGAGGATCTTCCATCTGATCGTAAGCACAGTTGTTGTTTTTATATGTCTGTAAATATGTAGGGAAACCTCGATAAGTGCGAGCGCCCGGGCTTCAAGTACAGAAATTTAAACGCAGTGCTGCCCATTTACCGCACGGGTTGCGCCTACAGATATTCTGTTAATTTCAGCGGGGGCATCCTGCCTAACTGTTGCCCAAAAACAAGAGCCGCATATAGCGGCCCTTGTTCACGATTATTCAGAAACCAATGCGAGTCAGCCCTTATGCACCTGTGCAATCAACCCATCCAGCTGCGTGAGCATCGTCTCAATCTCCTCACCCGTCACATTCAACGCAGGCATAAAGCGCAGCAAATTCGGACGCGGCGCATTCAACAGCAACCCCGCCGGAGCCAGATTCCGCGCAGCCTCAACAATCGCCGGACCATCATCGCGATCCATCACCAGCGCGCGCAGCAGACCCATCCCACGCTCGCCCTTCATGCCGTACTTAGCCGACAAGGCCAGCAACCCTTCCGACAGCTGCTTGGCACGCGCATTAACCGACTCCATGAAACCCGGCGCAGCCAGCGCATCAAACACCGCCACACCCACAGCCGCCATCAACGGATTGCCGTTATACGTACCGCCCTGGTCGCCGTGCGAGAACACGCAGACTTCCTGACGAGCCAACAGCGCAGCCAGCGGCACACCACCACCAATCCCCTTGGCCAGCGTCATGATGTCCGGCACCACATCCGACTGCTGATAAGCGAACATCGTGCCCGTACGGCCCATACCCGTCTGCACTTCATCCACAATGAACAGCAGCTTGTGCTCATCAGCCAGCTTGCGCAGGCCTTGCATGAATTCCTTCGTGGCGGGAATGACGCCGGCTTCGCCCTGAACGGGTTCCAGCATGATCGCGACGGTCTGGTCGTCGATCAACGCGCGCACCGATTCCAGATCATTGATCTCGGCCTTGGGGAAACCCTCCACCTGCGGCGCGAACATCTTGTCCCAGCCCGGCTTGCCCGACGCGGACATAGTCGCCAGCGTGCGGCCGTGGAAGCCGTGGTTCATGGTGATGATCTTGTAGGCGCCTTTCTTGTTGACCTGGCCCCATTTGCGGGCGAGCTTGATGGCGCCTTCGTTGGCTTCGCCACCGCTGTTGGCGAAGAAGACGCGGTCGAAGACGGATGCGCCAGTCAGGCGCTGGGCCAGCTCGATGGACGGCAGGTTGTAGAACGCCGGGGACGGGTTCATCAGCAGCTTGGACTGCTCGAGCAGGGCTTTCTGCATTTCCGGGGCGCTGTGGCCCAGGGTGTTGACGGCCCAGCCCTGGACGAAGTCCAGGTATCGCTTGCCCGCGTGATCCTCCAGCCAGGATCCCTGGCCTCGCACGAACACGAGGTCCGGGCGGGAGGTGATCTCCATGAGGGCGTTGACGTTGAACTGGCTGAATTCCATGGCGGTTCCTGCGGAATGAGAGAACAGGGGTTGAAAAAGGGTGGGAAACGCTAAAAGGTGAATTTAGCACCGGCGGGGGAATGCTATCGTGACGCACCCCCAGCCGATCCGCCCCAGGGCCGCCCCAAAAGGGCCGCCAGCGCGGGGCTCTCTATTTTATGCAACAGGCGCGGCCCTGCGCGGCGCCTTCTGTCGCTTTTTACTGACCGATCATGACAAGAATTCTTTCCAGTCTCGCTGCCGGCCTGGTGCTGGCCGCGGCCGCGACCGCGGCGCATGCCGAGTATCCCGACCGTCCCATCCGCCTGATCGTGCCTTTCCCGCCGGGGCAGGCCACCGACATTTTTGCCCGCGCCCTGGCCGAAAAGCTGGGCACGGCGCTGAAGCAGCCCATCGTGGTGGAAAACCGCGCGGGCGCCGGCAGCAATATCGGCATGGAGCAGGCCGCGCGCGCGACGCCGGACGGCTACACGCTGGTGATCGCGGGCTCGGCCGCGGCGGTGAACCAGACGCTGTACAAGACCATCAACTACAGCCTGACGAACGATTTCGCGCCGGTGTCGGGGGTGTTTTCGGTACCGCTGATGTTCCTGGCGACGCCGGCTTCGGGCATTACGTCGCTCAAGCAACTGGTGACGCAGGCGCGCGCCAGCCCGGGTGAGCTGGCCTACGCCAGCGCGGGTATCGGCGGCACGCAGCATCTGTCGGCCGAAATGTTCAAGGCGGCGGCCAATATCGATATCCGCCACATTCCGTACAAGGGCAGCGGCCCGGCGCAGGCGGATTTCCTGGGGCACCAGGTGCCGCTGATGGTGGACTCGGTGACGGCGGGCCTGCCGCACGTGCAAAGCAAGAAGGCGGTGGCGTTGGCGGTGACGACGGCCAAGCGCCTGCCGCAGCTGCCGGACGTGCCGACGGTGGCGGAAAGCGGTTATCCGGGTTTTGAGGCGATTGGCTGGGCGTCGGTGCTGGCCCCGCGCGGCACGCCGCCGGCGGTGACGGGCTATCTCAGCCAGCAGATCGGCCATGTGCTGAGCACGCCGGAGATGCAGAAGTTCTTCCGTGACCGCGGTGCAGAACCGATGCCGCTGACGCCCGAGGCCACCGGCACGTTCATTGCCGGCGAGGTCGACAAGTGGGGCAAGGCGGTGAAACAATCCGGCGCGCAGGTGGATTGATCGGCCGCTGAATCTCGGTGATGACAGGCCCGCCAGCGTCGCGGGTCTGGCATGCAATCCCAACCCCACCGACCCGCTAGATGATCAGCGCCCCTTGCGGGCGCTTTTTACTGTGTGCCCCAGCGCATCCATGGCGGACGCGATGATATGGCCGCGCCATTCGCGTTTGACGTCCATGCGCGCGGCCGTGAGGGCGGCGATGCCCAGGCCACAGAAGGCGCTGGTGACGCGGACCACGCGTTCCAGTTCCAGGTTGGCCATGTCGATGCCCAGCGCGGCGTACAAGGTGACGCCGATCTTGATCAGTTCGGGTTCGACATCGGCGCCTTGGTCGGACAAGCGGTTGGCCAGGGCGGACAGGCCGGGCCAGTCGTAGGTGAAGTCGACCGAGGCTTCGACCACCGCGCGGTCGCGTTCGATGCCGACGGGGATGTCCTGGACGCTTTCCAGCAGGGCCTGCATGTGGTCGGAACCGGTCTTGAGCGCCGCTTCGTAGATGGCCTGTTTGCTGGGGTAGTGGTGCAGCAGGCCGGCCTTGGAGTAGTTCACGGCGTCGGCGATCTGCTGCAGCGAGGTGTGCGCAAAACCGTGGCGGGCGAAGAGGCCGGCGGCACGGTCGAGGATCTCGGCGTCTATTTCGGATTTGGTGGGTTTGGGCATGGTCGATTCTTCCGGTACGGCGCATTTTGCCTGATGCGGCCCTATAGCGCTGCGCGGGGCAGGGCGGACATGATGCCGACGAAGGGCACCACGCGGGGCGGCGGCTCTGCCAGGCACAGATAGGCGGCCAGGCCGATGAGCAGCGCCAGCGCCAGGGCCATCTTCAAGGATCCAGGGTGACGGGCCGTGCCAGGCCTGCGGGCAGGGCGCTGCCGGGCGGACGGGATACGAAAGCGGGTCAATGCGGGTTCCTGGTCGTTCGAACAATCCGGCCCGCGGTCTGCATCCCGGGCCAGGCACATTCCCAGAACGGGGTGTGCATGGCCATATTAAACCAAATTGGTATTTTTCCAACCATAATGGTTGGTTTATGCTGAAACCAGGGCTGCCTGGCGCCGGTGCCATTGCGGTGCGCACGATGCGCCGTGACGACGCAGCGGGCACCACACTGGTGCGTATCCGGGAGCCTGCTTCATCCCGCCCACGGCAGCGCCGAAATGGCACGGAACTTGCTTTTCCAGTTTTGTATACCGAATTGGTGTGCAACGCCGATCCCCGTCCGGGGACGGCGCGCCCTGGAGAGTTCCTCATGAAGCGTAGAACCCTGTTGCTGTCCCTTTGCGCCGCCGCCAGCCTGTTGGCCGCGCCGCTTTCGCATGCCGACACGCTGGACGACATCGTCAAGAGCGGCACCATCAAGATCGCCGTGCCGCAGGACTTCCCGCCGTTCGGGTCGGTGGGCGCGGACATGAAGCCGCTGGGCTACGACATCGATACCGCCGCGCTGATCGCCAAGCAGCTGGGCGTGAAGCTGGAACTGGTGCCGGTGACCAGCGCCAACCGGGTGCCGTACCTGCAGACCCGCAAGGTGGACCTGGTGATTTCCAGCCTGGGCAAGAACCCGGAACGCGAGAAGGCGATCGACTTCTCGGACGCGTATGCGCCGTTCTTCAACGGCGTGTTCGGCCCGGCCGACCTGAAGGTGGCGTCGGCCGCCGACCTGGCAGGCAAGACCATCGGCGTGACACGCGGCGCGGTGGAAGACATCGAGCTCTCCAAGATCGCGCCGCCCACGGCCACGCTCAAGCGCTATGAAGACAACAACGGCACCATCACCGCTTTCCTGTCGGGCCAGGTGCCGCTGATTGCGACGGGCAACGTGGTGGCCGCGGCCATCCTGGCGCGCAATCCGCCCAAGAAGCCCGAGACCAAGTTCCTGATCAAGGATTCGCCTTGCTACATCGGCCTGAACAAGGACGAGCCGAAGCTGCGCGCCAAGGTCAACGAGATTCTGGCGGGCGCCAAGCGCGACGGTTCGCTGGCGGCGATCTCCAAGAAATGGCTGGGCGCCGACCTGCCCAAGGACCTGTAAGGCAGGCGCGAGCGCCGGGGCGTCCTGATGGCTTACCAATTCGACTTCGCTTCCGTGTTCGACTACACGCCGGTGCTCATCAAGGGCATCGGCGTGACGGTCGAGCTGATCGCCTTTGGCGCCGTGGCCGGCGTGGCGCTGGGCATCGGCTGCGCCTGGGTGCGCACGCATGGCCCGCGCTGGCTGCGCGCGCCGGTCGCCGCGTATGTGGAGGCGGTGCGCAACACGCCTTTCCTGATCCAGCTGTTCTTCGTGTTCTTCGGCCTGCCGTCATTGGGCATCCAGCTGGGCGAGATGCAGGCGGCTTGCCTGGCGATGGCGCTGAACCTGGGCGCCTACAGCGCCGAGATCATCCGCGCCGGCATCGACGCCACGCCCAAGGGCCAATACGAGGCCGGCGCCAGCCTGGCGCTAACGCGCGGGCAGGTGTTCCGGCACATCGTGCTGAAACCCGCGCTGGCGCGCATCTGGCCGGCGTTGTCGTCGCAGATCGTGATCGTGATGCTGGGCTCGGCGGTGTGTTCGCAGATCGCGGCCGAGGACCTGACGTTTGCGGCCAACTTCATCCAGTCGCGCAATTTCCGCGCGTTCGAGGTGTATTTCGTGACCACCGGCATCTATCTGGCGCTGTCGGTGCTGCTGCGCCAATTGCTGCGCATGACGGGCAAGCGGCTGTTCCGCAAGGCGGTGCGATGATCGAATTCTCTACCTGGGACATCGTCCGCAACCTGCTCCTGGCCGCGCGCTGGACCGTCGTGCTGTCGCTGGTGGCGTTCGTGGGCGGTGCGCTGATGGGGTCGCTGGCGCTGATGATGCGCACGTCGCGCGTGGCGCTGATGCGGCGCGTGAGCTGCGCCTACATCGAGCTTTTTCAGGGCACGCCGCTATTGATGCAGCTGTTCCTGGCGTTCTTCGGGCTGTCGCTGGCGGGCCTCGAGGTGCCGCCGTGGCTGGCCGCCGGCGCGGCGCTGACGCTGTGGTCAGGCGCCTTTCTGGCCGAGATCTGGCGCGGCTGCGTCGAGGCGATTCCGAAAGGGCAGTGGGAGGCCTCGGCCAGCCTGGCGCTGGGCTACGTGCAGCAGATGCGCTACGTGGTGCTGCCGCAGGCGCTGCGCATTGGCGTGGCACCCACCGTCGGCTTTGCCGTGCAGATCGTCAAGAGCACGGCGCTGACCTCGATCATCGGTTTCACCGAGCTGTCCAAGGCCAGCACGGTGATCACCAACGCCACCTTCAGCCCCTTCACCGTCTATGCCTGCGCCGCGCTCATCTACTTTGCGCTGTGCTGGCCCCTGTCGCGCCTCAGCCTTTTGCTGGAAAGGAAGTTGCATGCCCCTCATCGCCCTTGAAGACGTCCGCAAGAAGTTCGGCGACAACGAAGTCCTGAAAGGGGTGACGTTGCGCGTAGAGCCTGGCGAGGTGATCGCCATCATCGGCAAGAGCGGCTCGGGCAAGAGCACGCTGCTGCGCTGCGTGAACGGGCTGGAACAGATCGACAGCGGCGCCATCATGGTGGCCGACGCGCAGCTGGGCGATGACGAATTGCGGTTGCGCGCCTTGCGGCTCAAGGTGGGCATGATCTTCCAGCAGTTCAACCTGTTTCCGCACCTGACGGTGGGACGCAACGTGATGCTGTCGCCGATGGTGGCCAAGCGGCTGCCGGAAGCGCAGGCGGCGGACCTGGCGCGCGCCATGCTGACGCGCGTGGGACTGGGCCACAAGTTCGATGCCTGGCCCGAGGAATTGTCGGGCGGGCAGCAGCAACGCGTGGCGATTGCCCGCGCGCTGGCGATGCAGCCGCTGGCGCTGCTGTGCGATGAAATCACGTCGGCGCTGGACCCGGAGTTGGTCAACGAGGTGCTGGCGGTAGTGCGCGAGCTGGCCGCCGACGGCATGACGCTGCTGATGGTGACGCACGAAATGCGCTTTGCGCGCGAGGTCTGCGACCGCGTGGTGTTCATGCACCAGGGCAAGGTGCACGAGATCGGGCCGCCCGAGGAACTGTTCACGTCGCCGGCCACGCCGGAACTGAGGCAGTTTCTGGGGATGACGGATCTGGTGCGATAGCCAGTCGCCCGGCGCCGACGCATCGCGGCGCCGGCCCCAGGCAACCTGGCATCAGCGCGATAAGCCGCGCGCCGAGATTTCCCAGATGTCTTGCACGATGCCGTCGCGAACCACCACCAGGCCGTCGTGCAGGTTGAAGGTGGGGTCGACGTGCGACGGCACCAGCAGCAGTGTGTCGCCCAGCGCGGGGGGCTGCGTGCCTTCGGCGACGCGCACCACGCCGTGCTCGTCGTTGATGGCCGCGTACTTCAGGCCCGGCGTGCCGTGGATTGCAGGCGGGCCGCATTCGGCAGTGGTGGATTTCAAGCCCGCGTCCAGGATGACGCGGTCGGGCGCGGGCGTGCTCATCACGGTGGACAGCACGAACAGGCTGTTCTTGAAGGTGAGCGGGCCGTCCCATTCATTGGCGCCGTAGTCGCCGTCCATGAACGCGTACGACCCGGCCTGCAATTCGGTGAAGACGCCGCTGGCGGCGTCGAATTCGGCGCTGCCGGTGCCGCCGCCCGTGATGGTGTCGCAGGCGATGCCGCTTTCACGCAGCAGCAGCTGGTACGACGCGGCGATGCGCGCGGCCTGGCGGCAGACCTCGGCGCGTTCCTGGCGGGTGCGGAAATGCTGCACCGACCCGTGATAGGCCTGCAGGCCGGCGAATTCCACGCCCGGCAGCGCCCGCGCCTGTTGCGCCAGCGCCAGTACGGTGGCGTCGTCCGCGACACCGCAGCGGCCCTGGCCGACGTCCACTTCCACCAGCACGTCGACCTGGGCGCCGGCCGCGGCCATGGCTTGCGAGATCTGCGCCAGGTTGGCGGCGTTGTCGACACAGACGCTGATCTTGGCCACGCGCGCCAACTGGACCAGCAGTTTCAGCTTGGCGGGGCCGACGACTTCGTTGCTGATGTGGATGTCGCGGATGCCGGCAGCCACGAAGGGCAGGGCCTCGCTGACTTTCTGGCAGCAGATGCCGCGCGCGCCCAGCGCCAGTTGGCGCAGGGCGATTTCGGGGCATTTGTGGGCCTTGGCATGCGGGCGCAGCGCGACCTCGTGGCGGTCGGCCCAGGCCTGCATGGCGCGCAGGTTGGCCTCGAACGCGGCCAGGTCGAGCACCAGGCTGGGCGTATCGACGCTGGCCAAGGGGTCGCCCACCTGGGCGGGCGGGGGCAGCGCGATGCCGCGTATGACTTCCTGGGACATCTGGAAACTCCGTTTTCTGCTGTGCGAGAGAAGTCGCCACCCCCAGGTAAACGATAGCCCTGCAAGCATTGGCTGGGGGGTGCCGCCATGCCAGAATTTCACCACAAATAGAGCCCCTCACGGCGGGCCCGCGACAAGCGGGCCTTTTGCTCGATAGAGGGGCCAGGTCACGAAACGGCAACGCAGCGCAAAGCATGCCCCTTATCGAACCCTGGAGAAGCTCGCATGAAATCAAAAAGCTGGATCACCACCCTGGCCCTGGCGTTGTCCCTGACGGCCGCGGCCGGCACGGCGCAGGCGCAGCAGTTCTTCCGCATCGGCACCGGCGGCACCGCTGGTACCTACTACCCCATCGGCGGCATCATCGGCAACGCGGTATCGCAGCCTGGCAAGCTGATCGCCACCGCGGTGGCGTCCAACGGGTCGGTCGCCAACATCAACGGCATCATCGGCGGCTCGTTTGAAGCCGGCTTCACGCAATCCGACGTGGCGTTCTGGGCCTATAGCGGCACCGGCACGTTCGAAGGCAAGCCCAAGGCGCAAGACCTGCGCCTGATCTCCACGCTGTATCCGGAAAGCATCCACCTGGTGACGCGCAAGGGCGCGGGCATCAAGGGCGTGGCCGACCTGAAGGGCAAGCGCGTGTCGATGGACGAGCCCGGTTCGGGCACGCTGGTCGACGTGCGCCTGATCCTGGGCGCCTACGGCCTGACCGACAAGGACATCAAGGCCGAATACCTCAAGCCCAACCAGGCGGGCGACAAGCTCAAGGACGGCGGGCTGGACGCGTTCTTCTTCGTGGGCGGCGCCCCCGCCGGCGCCATTGCCGAACTGGCGTCCACCGGCGGCATCGAATTGGTGCCGTTGGTGGGGCCTGAAATCGACGCGCTGCGGGCCAAGCAGGAATTCTTCACGCCTGACGTGATTGCCGCCAACACGTACCAGAACGTGCCCGAGGTGAAGACCATCTCGGTCAACGCGCAGATGGTCACGTCGGCCAAGATCCCCGAGCAGACGGTGTACGAAGTCACCAAGGCGCTGTACAGCGACGCCACCCGCAAGACGCTGGATTCGGGCCACGCCAAGGGCAAGCTCATCACGCGTGACAACGCGGTCAAGGGCGCAGGCATTCCGTTTCATCCGGGCGCCGAGAAGTTCTACAAGGAAGTGGGTCTGCTGAAGTAGTCCGCGGTAGTCCGCGAGCGCAGTCCGCGCACCGCAGGCCGCGACCAGCAGGCCTGAGACCGGACCGCAATACCCCGCGCGCATTGCCGCGCGGCGTCTGGGCAGGGCCATGCGGCCCTGCCCGCGCAGCCCTTGCCGAGAACCCTGGCCATGGAAATCGACCACCAGAAGACCCAGCAGTTGGCGGAAAAGTACGATTCGGAAATTCGCTTTCGGCCGCTGGACAAGACCGCCACGTGGATCGTGTCGGGCCTGCTCGTCACGCTGTCCCTGTTCCACTACTACACGGCGGGCTTCGGCCTGCTGCGCGAAGCCACGCACCGCGGCGTGCACCTGGCCTTCGTGCTGAGCCTGATCTTCCTGGTGTTCGGGTTTTCCAAATCGCACTACCAGCGCGAGCCGCGTTCGACCTGGTACGCGCCGGGCGGCATTCCGCTGTACGACTGGATCATTGCCGCGGCGCTGTCGCTGTCGGTGCTGTACATCCCGTACATCTTCGAAGACCTGGCCTTCCGGGTCGGCAATCCGCTGCCGATCGATGTATTCATGGGGTCGATCCTGCTGATCGGGCTGCTGGAAGCCACGCGCCGCGCCATGGGCTGGCCGCTGCCCATCATTGCGATCGTGTTCATGGCCTACGCGATGTTCGGGCCGTATTTCCCCGGGCTGCTCAAGCATGCGGGCAACAACTGGTCCCAGATCGTCAACCACATGTACCTGACCAGCCAGGGTGTGTACGGCGTGGCGGTCGGCGTGGTGGCGACATACGTCTTTCACTTCGTGCTGTTCGGTGTGCTGGCCACGCGCATCGGGCTGGGGCAGCTGTTCCTGGACGTGGCCTCGACCATTGCGGGGCGTTATGCCGGCGGCCCGGCCAAGGTATCGGTGTTCGGTTCGGCCATGTTCGGCATGCTGTCGGGTTCGTCGGTGGCCAACGCCGTGACCGTGGGCTCGCTGACGATTCCGGCGATGATCCGCGTCGGGTATCCACGGCATTTTGCGGCGGGGGTCGAAGCGGCCAGCAGCACCGGCGGCCAGATCACGCCGCCCATCATGGGCGCGGCCGCGTTCCTGATGATCGAATTCCTGGGCATTCCGTATCAGCAGATTGCCATCGCGGGCATCTTCCCGGCGTTTCTGTATTTCTTCGGCATGTTCATGCAGGTGCACTTCGAGGCCAAGCGCGAAGGCCTGCGCGGGCTGACCGAAGCCGAAATGCCCAAGCTCAAGCAATCGTTCAAGATGCGCTGGCCCACGCTGATTCCGCTGTTCCTGTTGATCGGGGTGCTGGCCAGCGGCCGCACACCGTACCTGGCGGCGTTCGCCGGCATTTCAGGCTGCATCGTGGTGGGCCTGCTCAATCCGTTCCAGCGGCTGCGCTGGCGCGACCTGTACGAAGCCTTCGAGACCGGCGCGAAATACGCGCTGGCCGTGGGCGCCGCGGCGGGCACGGTGGGCATCGTGATCGGCGTGGTGACACTGACGGGCGTGGGCTTCAAGATCTCGTACATCGTGATCGCGGCGTCGCAGGTGCTGGCCAGCGGGGCCGCAATGGTGCTTCCCGAGGCCATAGCCGACCTGCAGTCGCTGACGCTGGTCGCCGCGCTGATCATGACGGGCGTGGTGTGCATCCTGATGGGCTGCGGCGTGCCCACCACGGCCAACTACCTGATCATGGTCGCGGTGGCCGCGCCCACGCTGGTGCAGCTGGGCGTGCAGCCGATTGCCGCGCACTTCTTCGTGTTCTATTTCGGCATCCTGGCCGACATCACGCCCCCCGTGGCGCTGGCGGCCTACGCGGCGGCGGGCATGGCAGGCAGCGATCCATTCAAGACCGGCAACACCGCGTTCAGGCTGGGCATCACCAAACTGATCGTGCCGTTCGTGTTCGTGTTTTCGCCATCGCTGCTGATTTCGGTGCAGGGCTTCACCTGGTACGACTTCTTCGTGACGCTGTTCGGCTGCATGGTCGGCCTGGTGCTGCTGTCGGCGGCGTTCTCGCGCTACATGCTGGTGGGCATGAAAAGCTGGGAACGCTGGCTGTGCACGGTGGGCGCGCTGCTGACCATCATTCCGGGCCTGGCAAGCGGGCTGGTCGGCCTGGTCATCTGCATACCGGTGTTCATCCGCCAGCTTGCCCAGCTCAAGCTGCAGGCCGCCCCCAAGGCGGCCGAAGGGGTGGGCCCTTGAGGGGGGACGCCAGGGGCCCGAGCGTTAAAAAGGGGCAGACCCTCAAAGGCTGCCCCTGGCGTAGGGGAATCGCTTATTTTGTCAGCATCGGGGCGCAGAATGTGTGACTGTAGCGGGCCGGCGACGGCCCGCGCCATTCCGCCTTTTCGCCGGTTGCCCGGCTAAATAAATCAGCGTAAAGTAAAATTCATGTTTGCTGGTCTGCCGATATGCGGGCCGACTGTGCAAACAGGCACAAAACTGCGCCATATGTTCGATATCCTGGTTTATCTGTACGAGAATTACTACACGCCGCAAGCCTGTCCCGCCGCTGACGTGCTGGCCAAACGGCTGGCCGCTGCCGGGTTCGAGCACGAAGACATCGACGATGCGCTCGGGTGGCTTTACGGCTTGGCCGAAACCACCGAACGTTGCGTCGATCTCGCCCAGGCGCCCACCACCGGCACCCGGATCTACACCGATAACGAATACCAGCAGCTGGGTTCCGAATCCATCGGCTTCATCGCCTTCCTGGAATCGGCCGGCGTGCTGCCCGCGCCGCTGCGCGAGATCGTCATCGACCGGGGCCTGGCTTCGCCGGAATCGCCGGTGCCGCTGTCCAAGATCAAGATCATCGCCCTCATGGTTCTCTGGAGCCAGGAAGCCGAGATCGACAACCTGGTCCTGGAAGAGCTGCTCGACGAAGACGGCGTGCGCTTGCTGCACTGAACGACAGGCGCCGGCCCGCGCCTGGTTCTGTATTTCGAAGGCGCCGCGTGCCTTTGCACGCGGCGCCTTCACGTCTCAACCCCGTTGATCCCCATCGCCGCACCGTGACCTACACCGGCCGCTTCGCCCCCAGCCCCAGCGGCCCGCTGCACGCGGGGTCGCTGGTCGCCGCCCTGGCCAGTTGGCTGGACGCCCGCGCCCATGACGGCCGTTGGCTTTTGCGCATCGAAGACGTGGACACGCCGCGCACGGTGCCGGGCGCGGCCGAATTCATCATGCAGCAGCTGCAGGCGCTGGGCCTGCACTGGGATGGCGACGTCATCTGGCAATCGCAGCGCGGCGCCGTCTACCAGGCGGCCTTCGATGCGCTGGCGGCCCGCGGCCTGGTGTACGGCTGCGGCTGCACCCGCCGCGAAATCGCCGATTCCGCCCTGCGCGGCCAGACCGCCCCCGGCGCGGACGGCGAACGCCCGTATCCCGGCACCTGCCGCCATGGCCTGCCGCCCGGCCGCGAGGCTCGCGCCTGGCGCCTGGTGATGCCGGACGGGCTGGAACGCTTCGACGACCGCTGGCTGGGCCCGCAAGAGCAGGACGTGGCCCAGGCGGTGGGCGACATCGCCCTGAAACGCGCGGACGGCCTGTGGGCCTACCAGCTGGCGGTGGTGGTGGATGATGGCTTCCAGGGCGTGACCGACGTGGTGCGCGGCGCGGATCTGCTCAGTTCCACGGCGCGCCAGCGCGTGCTGGGCCGGCTGCTGGGGCTGCCCCCGGTGCGCTACCTGCACGTGCCGCTGATTCTGGACCCCGCCAGCGGCTTGAAACTGTCCAAGCAGAATGGGGCCCCGCCCATCGACATCGACGCGCCCCTGGCGTCGCTACAGGCCGCCTGGCGCGCCTTGGGCTTTGCGCCCTTGGAGGCCGACAACGTGGCGGCCTTTCTGCGCGAGGCCACGGCGGGCTGGGCGGCGCGCTTTCCCTAGGCCCTGTCGGCACCCACACGCGCCGTGCGTGCCGACTCGGGTTTGCGCGGTGGCGACCGCGTCGCCGCGGCCCGTCTGCTACAGCGGCTGCAAGTCTTCGCCCAGCATCCGCACCAGCAGCGCTTCGCCGTTTTCGGCCACGCGCAGTTCACCGAATTTGGCGACCTGGTAGCGTTCGGCCTGGCCTTCGGGGAAGAAGTAGGCGTTGGTGACGATGCGCACGCCGTTGTCGCGCACGCGGTAGCGCAGCGGCACTTCGATATCGGCGTGCGGCTGCGCATCAGGCTGGATGCGCACGGCCTGCGACACGCCGCGCGCATCGGCGGTCAGCATCACGTAGCCGTCGGGCTCGAAGCCCATGACCGAGTCGTCGTCTTTGCGCTCGCCGCCCAGCCGCATCCGGGTGACTTCGCGGCCCGCGGCGAAATTGAGCGCCATGTAGTCCCCCTGCATCAGGGACCGGGGGTCGACCGGGGCGAGCTCCAGGATCACGACCTTGCCGGTGGCCAGCAGCTTTTCACGCTGCCAGATGCCGCCGTTGGCCACCACCAGCACCAGCGCCAGGCCGCCCAGGATGGCCAGGGTGCGCCAGCGCAGGGCGCCGGACACCGGCGGCAGGGGCGCGCGATGCGACGGCGCCTGGGTGCGCATCAGGCGCGGCACCAGCCACACCAGGCCGCGCAGCACGAACAGCAGCACGGCCGCGCCGCCCAGCCACAGGGCCTTTTGCAAGAGCGGCACATCCAGCTGGTAATAATAGATACCCAGGTAGGCCAGCAGGCTCAGCACCCCGAACAGCGCCACCCGCGGCTGGTTAAGGCCAAAGCCCAACAGCAGCCAGGCCAGCGCGAAACCCACGCCAGGGCTGGGCAGCCAGAACAGCGCCAGGAGCAACAGGGCAATGGGCACGCCAACGGTCACGCCGGCCGTCAGCACGCGGCGACGCGGCCACAGCACCGCCAGGGCCGCGGCCGCGGGCAGCAACGCGCCCGCGCACACCAGCACCGCGGTCGGCGCATTGACCTGCCACATGGCCGGCAGCTGCAGCACCGACAGGCCGCTGGCCAGCCAGACCATGCCTTGCACCGACAGCAGGAAAGCCCAGGCCAGCGGTTGCAGCGCGTGGCTGCGCTTGCCGCCCAGGCGATGGCTGACGGTCAGCAGCACCGCCGTGGCCCAGGCGCCGGTCACCGCGATGGGCAGCCAGACGAAGGCGGCGTGCGCCATGTCGAAGTCCAGCAGGGCGTCCAGCATGTCGCGGCGTATCAGTTCCGGCGCCAGGCCGCGCCAGATCAGGCCGGCGCCAGCCATGGCGATGAGCAGGCCGCTGAGAAAGCGCAGGATCACGTCCGGTCCCAGCACGTAGACCGCGGTGGCCAGCAGCAACACGAACAGGCACGCATTGACGAACGAGGCCGAGCTGGACATGCCGTAGATGATGAGGATCTGCCCGGCAAAGGCCATGGCCGTGCCGCACTGGCGCCAGAACGGCCCGGCGTCGCTGCGCAGCACCGCCACGCCAGCCGCGCACAGCACCAGCCCGGCGATCAGCGCGCCTTCCTCTGAATTGATGATGCCGGAGAACGCCACGAACACCAGCAACAGCAGCGTCGCCAGCCACGCGCTCAGGCCCAGCAGGCACTGCACGTACCAGGGCGGTTCGGTATGCGGCACGGCGGGCGGGGTCACTTGGGCGACGGGTTCGCCCGCCTCGGCGGGGTCGACCGCGTTGCCGGCCGAGGCGGCGGCAGGCTCGGCGTCCGCGGGCGCCACGTCAGCTTGTGGCGACTGGGCGGCCAGGCCACGCAGCCAGCGGGCCGCCAAGACGGCTTCGGCGATCAGCAGCGCCGCCAGGGGCAGGGCGGCCCAGACGCCGGGTTCCAGGCGCATCAGCCATTCGCCCACGATCGGCAGTGTCACGCAGATGACGCCGGCGGCCAGCATGGCCAGGATGACCAGGTCGCGCCGACCGCGCTGATAGTAGAAGCCCAGGCCCAGCGTGACGGCCAGCCAGGCGATGCCGTTGGTGGCGTTGGAACCGCCGAAGATGAAATCGCCGACCATCCGCGCCGAGACCAGCACGCCGATCACCAGTGCGGCCAGGACCCGCGGCCCGACGAGTGTGCTGGCGCGCCAGCGGCGGGCGGCGATTTCCCAGCCCAGCAGCATGAGCAGGTTCAACCCCGCCACGAACAGGCTGACCAGGCCCGGCCCGCCCAGGATCAGCCACCCGTTGAAGGCGCGTTCGCCCAGCCACAGGACCAGCGCCACGTTCATGACC